>NZ_AP023356.1:5780000-6075000 GCF_018324205.1 Actinoplanes ianthinogenes | reverse complement strand
CCTCGGTGTCCGGAGCCTGCGCGAGCACCGTCCCCCACGGGTCGATGATCATGCTGCGGCCGAAGCACGTCCGCCCCGGCTCGTGGTCACCGATCTGCCCGGCGGCCAGCACATAACACTGGTTCTCGATCGCCCGGGCCCGGAGCAGCACCTCCCAGTGGTCCCGCCCGGTGTGCAGCATGAACGCGGCCGGCACCACGAGGATCTTCGCCCCGGCGATGGCGAGCTGCCGGTACAGCTCGGGGAACCGCAGGTCGTAACAGATGCTCAGGCCGGTCGGCACACCGTTGACCTCGGTCACCACGGTGTGCTCGCCGGGCGCCACGGTGCGCGACTCCTGGTACGAAACCCGGCCGGCGATCTCCACGTCGTACAGGTGAATCTTGCGATAGCTCGCCGCAAGCGAACCGTCGGGCCGGAAGACCAGCGTGGTGTTGAAGGTCCGGCCGTCGTCCGGGCCGGTCTCGTGGAACGAGCCGGCGTGCACCCAGATGCCGAGTTCGCGCGCGGCCGCGGCGAAGAAAGCGGCGAACTCCCCGTCGACCGCCTCCGGTTTCGGCGCGTCCGCGGCCCGGCCGAGAAAGTCCACGTACTCCGGGAGGACGGCCAGCTCGGCGCCGCCTGCGGCGGCACGCTCGAGCAACGACCGCGCGACGGAGAGATTGTGGGCGCGGTCATCCCGCGAGTTCAGCTGGCACACGGCGACACGCATGAATCCGAGGGTACGACGTTCGCCGGCCCCGAACCGTTTTCCACAGTCCCGCGTCATCCACAGGCCGCCCGGCCCGTCGCCTCCTCTCCCGCCACACTGTCTTGCGGGGGGCTTCCCCCTGGGAGGGCGGGATTGCTGGGCGGGCGGGATTGTTAGGCGCGTCGGCCCGGGGCGAGCTTGCCGAAATTGCGTTGGCCCGGACGGCTTGCGGCAAGCGTGCTTGCCGGAAGAGGGCTTGCCATAGCGGGACGGCAAGCAGTCCGGCGAACAAGCCGGCGGCTTCCCGCCGCTACCAGCCTGCGGTGCCCGGCATGAGAAGCACCTCGGACCCGACCGGCTGATAGCCTGCCGCGATCATCGCCCGCAAGCTCGCGGCATTACCCGGCGCACACTGCCCCCAGATCGGCCGGTCTCCAGGAATCAGATGCCGCGCCGCCTCCGCCAGCAGACGCCCATGACCACGTCCCTGCGCCGCCGGATCGACCTCGAAGGCGACCTCCCACCGCCCACCCAGCCCACGCCCGACCACCAGCAGACCGTGCTCGGAAGCCCACAGGCGCACGTCCGTGCGGTACCGGTGGGCACGGAGGGCCCGGGGATGTTCGCTCGCGTCGAGCGCGGTGAGCGGGATCGGCGGGTCACCGGGAAGCGGGCCGGCAAGCAGCGACACGTCGAAGGCGCCGGCGTGCAGGCCGAACCGGTCCTCCAGCGCCGTCAGGAAGCGCGGTCCGCTGGGCGCCGCGAAATCCTCGCCGGCGAGTTTCTCGGCCCAGGCCCACTCGACGTCGGCCGCGACGACCACATGGCCCGGGAACGACACCACCGCCGCCCGATCGGACGACGGTGGTGGAACGACTTCGAGCCACGGGTCCGGCGTGTGCCGGTCGCCGCGTTCGACGCCGGCGAGAATGCTCGCCAGATCGCGGGAGGTGCTCAGGCCGACTTCTCCTCGCGGGCGTGCCGGCGGCGGCCGACGAACTCGCGCGGGACGATCGTGGGAATCACGTTCTCCACGACGACCTCACGGGTGATCACGACACGGGCGGCGTCCGGGTTGCTGGGGACCTCGAACATCACGTTCTGGAGGACCTCTTCCATGATCGCCCGGAGACCGCGGGCGCCGGTGCCCCGCAGCATGGCCTGGTCGGCGATCGCCTCCAGCGCACCCTCGTCGAACTCCAGCTCGACGCCGTCGAGCTCGAAGAGACGCTGGTACTGCTTGACGTAGGCGTTCCGCGGCTCGGTGAGGATCTTGATGAGCGCGTCCCGGTCCAGGTTGCGGACCGTGGTGATCACCGGGAGACGGCCGATGAACTCGGGGATCAGGCCGAACTTCAGCATGTCCTCGGGCATGACCTTGCTGAAGATGTCGTCGGTGTTCTTCTCGGTGATCGAGCGCAGCCGGGCGCCGAAGCCGACGCCGCTCTGGCCGACGCGCTGCTCGATGATCCGCTCCAGGCCGGCGAACGCGCCGCCCACGATGAACAGCACGTTCGTCGTGTCGATCTGGATGAACTCCTGGTGCGGGTGCTTGCGGCCGCCCTGGGGCGGAACGTTCGCCACCGTGCCCTCGAGGATTTTCAGCAGGGCCTGCTGCACGCCCTCGCCGGAGACGTCACGGGTGATCGACGGGTTCTCGCTCTTGCGGGCGATCTTGTCGACCTCGTCGATGTAGATGATGCCCTGCTCGGCGCGCTTGACGTCGTAGTCCGCCGCCTGGATCAGCTTGAGCAGGATGTTCTCGACGTCCTCACCGACGTAGCCCGCCTCGGTGAGCGCCGTGGCGTCCGCGATGGCGAACGGCACGTTCAGCATCCGGGCCAGGGTCTGCGCCAGGTGAGTCTTGCCGCAGCCGGTGGGGCCGATGAGCATGATGTTGGACTTGGCCACCTCGACGTCGCTGCCCGCGCCGGGAGCGCCGTTCGACTCGGCCTGGATCCGCTTGTAGTGGTTGTAGACCGCGACGGCGAGAGCTTTCTTCGCCTGCTCCTGGCCCACCACGTAGTTGTCCAGGAACTGGCAGATCTCCATCGGCTTGGGAAGCTCTTCCCACTTCACCTCGCCGGTCTCGGCCAGCTCTTCCTCGATGATCTCGTTACAGAGATCGATGCACTCGTCGCAGATGTAGACCCCTGGGCCTGCGATGAGCTTCTTTACCTGCTTCTGCGACTTCCCACAGAAGGAGCACTTGAGTAGGTCGCCACCGTCACCGATCCGTGCCACCTACGTTCTCCTTGCGCTCAACGACTGACCACTGGCCGGTCCATGTCCGAGGACGGATTGCCTCGTTGCCATCTCATCGTCTGCCGACCCGCGTAACTGAGGATGCTGGCTCGACGTTACCCGCAAAGGGGCTGTTCTCCGACCCCCCAAAACGGGCGTGTCAGGGACCGGCCAGTCTAGTCCGACCGGTCCGGCCCCCGACATCACGTGCCTCAGCTGCCGGCGCCGACTGACTGCAAGCTCTTCTTCCGGCTGACCAGAACCGTGTCGACCAGGCCGTACTCCTTGGTCTCGTCGGCGGTCATGATCTTGTCACGGTCGATGTCCTTACGGACCTTCTCGACGGACTGGCCGGAGTGACGGGCCAGCAGCTCCTCGAGCTGGGTCCGCATCCGCATGATCTCCCGGGCCTGGATCTCGATGTCCGAACCCTGGCCGTAACCACCCTCGGTGGCCGGCTGGTGGATGATGATCCGCGAGTGCGGGAGCGCCATCCGCTTGCCGGGCGTGCCGGCCGCCAGCAGCACCGCGGCGGCGCTGGCCGCCTGGCCGAGGCAGACCGTGCTGATGTCCGGGCGGACATACTGCATCGTGTCGTAGATCGCCGTCATGGCGGTGAACGAGCCACCGGGCGAGTTGATGTACATGGTGATGTCGCGGTCCGGGTCGGTGCTCTCCAGCGTCAGCAGCTGGGCCATCACGTCGTTGGCCGACGCGTCGTCCACCTGGACGCCGAGGAAGATGATCCGGTCCTCGAACATCTTGTTGTACGGGTTCGACTCCTTGATGCCCCACGAGGTGCGCTCGGAGAACGAGGGCAGCACGTAGCGGTTGTGCACCGGAGCGAACCCGGGAGGCATGGAAAGGTCGGTCATGGGTCAGCTCCTCAGTTCAGCGTTCCGGCACCGTCCGGGACCTGGACGGCCCCGGTGATCACCTTGTCGATGAAGCCATAGTCCTTCGCCTCAGCGGCCGTGAACCAGCGGTCCCGGTCGAAGTCGGCAGCGATCTGCTCCTGGGTCTGGCCCGTGTGGAACGCGATCCGCTCCTGGAACATGCGCTTGGTGTAAAGCATCTGCTCCGCCTGGATGGCGATGTCGGCGGCGGTGCCGCCCATGCCGCCGGACGGCTGGTGCATCATGATGCGGGCGTGTGGCAGCGCGTAACGCTTGCCCGGCGTGCCGGCGCAGAGCAGGAACTGCCCCATCGAGGCAGCCATGCCCATCCCGACGGTCGACACGTCGTTGTCGATGAACTGCATCGTGTCGTAGATGGCCATGCCCGAGTAGACAGAGCCACCGGGCGAGTTGATCCACAGGTGGATGTCGCGCTCCGGGTCCTCGGCGGAGAGCAGCAGGAGCTGCGCGCAGATGCGGTTGGCGACCGCGTCGGTCACCTCGCTGCCGAGGAAGATGATCCGCTCACGCAGCAGGCGGTTGAAGACCGAGTCGTCGAGGTTGCCACTCAGGGAGTCGCCGCCGCGCCGTGACACCGGCCCGGCAGGGATGTGGAGATCGGTCATGGCAGCCCTTCACAGCTTGCTGTGTCGGCCGAGACTCCGGCCGGCAGGTTGTCCGTCGTACGACCAACCTAACTGGTCGATTGCGCATCAGCTTCCCGCTCGGGCAGGTGTTCGCTGACAGCGCACCGGGCTCCGTCGTACGCCGGAAAGGACAACGGCCACCGCGCACCGGAAGCGGTGCGCGGTGGCCGTGCAAAACGGTCTTGATCAGTGGTTGTGACCGGCGTGCTCGTCCTCGCTGGCCGCGCGCAGGTCGTCCAGGGAGAGCACGTTGCCGTCGCTGTCCTTCATCGTGACCTGCTCCATGACCGACGCGAGGGCCTTGCCCCGGCGCACGTCGCCGAAGACGGCGGCCGCGGCGCCCGAGCGGACCAGCTGGTCGTAGTACTGCTGCGGCTGCATCTGGGCGCGCTGCGCCCGGTGCACGATCTCGTGGCCGAACTCGTCGTCGGTGACCTGGACGTCCTCGGCGTCGGCGACGGTGTCGAGCAGCAGCTGGATCCGGACGCCCTCCTGGGCCGCCTCGGTCAGCTCCTGGTCGATCTGCTCCTCGGTCTTCTCCTCGGAGGCGAGGTAGTCGGCCAGGGTGGCGCCGATCCGCTCGAGCTGGTCGGTCATCGCCTGCTTACGACCCTCGACCTCCTCCTTGACGACACCCTCCGGCGCCGGGATGTCGGCGGCCTCGACGAGCTGCTTGAGGGCCTCGTCGCGGGCGGCGTAGATCTGCTCGACCTTCTTCACCCGGGTGAGCCGCTCGCGCAGGTCGCCCTTGAGCTCGTCGAGGGTGTCGAACTCGCTCGCCAGCTGGGCGAACTCGTCGTCGATCTCGGGGAGCTGCTTGTCCTTGACGGTCCGGACGACGACCTTGACCTCGGCGTCGCGGCCGGCGAAGTCGCCGCCGACGAGCTGGGTGGTGAAGGTGGTCTCGTCGCCGGCGGAGAGGCCGACCAGCACCTCGTCCAGGCCGGGGAGCAGCTGCTTGCTGCCGACCTCGTGGGAGATGTTGGTGGCCGAGCCGCCCGGCACCTCCTCGCCGTCGACGGTGGCGTTCAGGTCGAGCTGAACGTAGTCACCCTCCGCAGCGGCGCGCTCGACGGTCTTCAGCGTGGCGAAGCGCTCGCGCAGGCCGTTGATCTGCTCGTCGATCTCGTTGTCGCCGATCGCGACGACCGGAACCTCGACGGTGATGCCCTTCAGGTCCGGGATGGTGATCTCGGGGCGGACGTCGACCTCAGCGGTGAACTTCAGCGGCGCGTTGTCGGCGAACTCGGTGATCTCCACCTCGGGCCGGCCCAGCGTCTTGACGTCGTGCTCCTGAACCGCGGCGAGGATCTGCTGCGGGATCGCCTCCTGGACGGCCTCGTTGAGGACCGCGCCACGGCCGACACGCTGGTCGATGACCGCGGCCGGCACCTTGCCCTTTCGGAAGCCCGGCACCTGAACCTGCGCGCCGATCTCCCGGTACGCCTTCTGCAGGCTCGGCTTGAGCTCCTCGAACGGCACCTCGATGGCGAGCTTCACCCTGGTCGGGCTCAGAGTCTCGACGGTGCTCTTCACAGGCGTACTCCTTGTTGCTGCGGATAGTTGATGATCAGTCGGGGTGGCGGGATTTGAACCCACGGCCCCTCGCTCCCAAAGCGAGTGCGCTACCAAGCTGCGCCACACCCCGTGGCGTCGGCCAGTGTATGCGGTCTGCTTACCCGCGTGTGCGCTGGAGTCACCTGCTGGGGAATCCGGTTCGCGCGGACGGTAGATGATTCAGTAAGCTGACCACGAGCCCGGAGCTGATCCGGGCCTCGCGGGCGTAGCTCAATGGTAGAGCCTCAGTCTTCCAAACTGATTACGCGAGTTCGATTCTCGTCGCCCGCTCCAGCGCGAAGGCCCTGGTCAGAGGTTGTTCCTCCGGCCAGGGCCTTCGTCGTTCACCCCTCTGGATGATCTTGCGGGCCATCAGCGGGCCACCAGCTCGTCTCGGAGGGTCAGGTGGTCTCGAGCAGATCCTTGATCCGGGCCAGATCCGCCCGGTTGGCCCGCCGCATCGCCGTCGCCATCATGGGCGCGGCGACCCTGGAGAACCCCGATGGCTCACCGCGGTTTCGCAGCGTCATCCGGGTGCCACCGCCGTCAGCCGATGTCCAGGTGTAGGTGGTCTCCATCGGGAACGGCCCCTGCGCGGTACGCATCACCAGCCGCTCGCCGGGCTCGTACTCGACGATTTCGTACGTGTAGCGCAGGGTGCGGCCTAGGAACTGCGCCTGGAACGTCACCCGGCTACCCAGACGCAGCGGCGGCTCGCTCACCCACTCCACCGAGGCGATGTTGGCGTACCAGCTCGGCGCGTTGTCGGGATCGGCCGCGTAGGCGGCGACCTCGGTCACCGGCCTATCGATCACGGTCTCGGTCAGCACGTCGACGGCCATCACGCCTCCCAACCCACCAGGTCCTGTTGACGCCGCTGGCTGTCATCCTCCGACCGCGGCTCCGGCATGCTGCGGAGTTTTGGCGAACTCGTGCACGATGCGTTCGCAGAAGGCCGGCAGGTCGTCCGGTGACCGGCTCGTGGTGATGTTGCCGTCGGTGACGACCGGCTCGTCGACCACCTCCGCCCCGGCGTTGCGCAGGTCGGTACGGATGCTGGGCCACGAGGTCAGCCGTCGCCCGCGGGCGACGTCGGCCTCGACGAAGTTCCACGGGCCGTGGCAGATCGAGGCGACCGGCTTGCCGGACCGGACGAAGTCCCGGACGAACCGCACCGCCGCGGGCTCCATCCGGAGCTTGTCCGGATTCACCGTGCCGCCCGGCAGCAGCAGCGCCGCGTAGTCGCCGACCGACGCCTCGCCGACCAACTGGTCGACCGCGAACGTGCCGGCGTCCTCCAGGTCGTGGTCACGCGCCTGGATCTCGCCGCCGTTGATGGAGACCACGACGGTACGAGCGCCGGCGTCGTCGAGGGCCTGCCGCGGCCGCTCCAGTTCGACGCGTTCCACCCCGTCGCTGGCGAGGATGGCGATCCGGCGCCCGTTCAGCTCTCCGGCCATGTCAGGCACCCGCCCCCGCCATCGCCGGGTGCAGGACGACCTTCGTCCAGCCGTCGTCGCGCTTGTCGAAGTGTTCGTAGGCCTCCGGCGCCCGGTCGAGGGGCAGCTCGTGGCTGACGATGAAGGACGGTTCGGCCTTGCCGCCGGCGATCAGGTCGCGCAGCTGCCGGTTGTACTTCTTGACCGGGGCCTGGCCGGTGCCGATGTGCTGGCCCTTGAACCAGAACATGCCGTAGTCGAAGGCGAGTTTGCCCTGCTTGGCAAGCTCGTCGTTCGCGCCCGGGTCCTGCGGCACGAAGACGCCGACGTTGCCGATCTTCCCGGTGAAGCGCACCGAGGCGACCAGCCGGTTCATCGTCAGGTTCGCCTGTTCCTGGCCGTCCGGCTCGTGCGCCTGGTAGCCGACGCACTCGCAGCCGTTGTCCGCGCCCAGGCCTATCGTCTGCTCGAGAACGGCCTGCACCGGGTCGACCTTCGAGTCGTCGATGGCGATCGCGCCGATCGACTCCGCCAGCCGCAACCGGTCGGGATGCCGGTCGACGACCATCACCTTGCTCGCTCCCCGGATGGTCGCCGACAGGGCGGCCATCAGACCGACCGGACCCGCGCCGTAGATGACCGTCTGATCGCCGGGCTGCACGCCGGCCATCTCGGTGGCGTGGTAACCGGTCGGGAAGATGTCGGCCAGCATCACGTAGTCGGTCTGGCGCTCCTCGGCGTCCTCACCCAGCCGCAGGCAGTTGAAGTCACCCCACGGCACCCGCAGCAGCTCGGCCTGTCCCCCCGCGTACGGCCCCATGTCGGCGAAACCGTATGCGGCGCCGGCCATCTTCGGCTCCGGTTGAGCGGTCAAACAATAGTTCGTCAGCTGACGCTCGCAATTCTTGCAATGCCCGCAGGAAATGTTGAACGGCAGGACCACGTACTCCCCCACCTGTACCTTGTCGACCCCGTCGCCGACCTCGACCACCTGGCCCAGGTTCTCGTGCCCGAACCACCGGCCGGGCTCGAAATCGGTCCGGCCCTCGTACATGTGCAGATCCGAACCGCAAATGTTCGCCGACGTGATCCGCACCAGTACGTCCGTCGGCCGCTCGATCCGCGCGTCCGGCACGTCCTTGACGCTGACCTGCCGCGGGCCTTCGTACACCACTGCTTTCACTGCCGCCTCCTCGTCGCAGACTCCTCCCTCCGCCCGGGATCGGGCCGGGGTCTTCATTACATACACGCGATGAATCGCCGCGGGCCGGTATCGGTTTTTATACCGATACCGGCCCGGAGATCTCATTTCAGAATGGCGGAGCACCGTCCGTTGAATCGGTGCGAAGAATCGCGGCACGACGCATATGCAGACCCCGCCCGGGTATTCGGTCCCGCCATTTATCCCGGAATGCCGGGAAGAGGTCGCGCCGCGCCGCTCGGCATGCCCGGCCGTCCTCAGGGTTTGAGGACGACCTTCTCGCAGTTCTCCTGCTTGTTCTTGAACATCTCGAAGCCCCGCTCCGCCTCGTCGAGCGGCAGGGTGTGTGTGATGATCCGGGTCGGGTCGATCTCGCCGCGTTCGATGCGCTCCAGCAGCGGCTTCATGTAGCGCTGCACGTGGCACTGGCCGGTGCGCAGGGTCAGCGATCGGTTCATCCAGGCGCCGGCCGGGAATTTGTCCAGCAGGCCGCCGTACACACCGATGACCGACACCACGCCGCCGCTGCGGCACGACAGGATCGCCTGGCGCAGGGCGTGCGGGCGTTCGGTCTCCGACCGCACGGCCTGCTTGATCCGGTCGTACGCGGCGATGTGCGCGCTGCCGTGGGTGGCCTCCATGCCGACCGCGTCGATGCACTTGTCCGGCCCTCGCCCGCCGGTCAGTTCCAGCAGCCGCGACCGCACGTCGACCTCGTCGAAGTTGACCGGGATGTACCCGGCCTGCTCGGCCAGCCGCAGCCGGTACGGCTCCTTGTCGATGGCGATGACATTCGCGGCGCCGAGCACCCGGGCGCTGTCCATGGCGAACTGCCCGACCGGGCCGGCGCCCCACACCGCCACCACGTCGCTGGGCTGGATGTCGCACATCTCGGCGCCCATGTAGCCGGTGGGCAGGATGTCGGACAGGAACAGGACCTGCTCGTCGGTCAGATCGGACTCGATCTTCAACGGGCCGACGTCGGCGAACGGCACCCGTGCGTACTGCGCCTGGCCGCCCGCGAAACCGCCGGTGAGATGCGAGTAGCCGAAGATCCCGGCGACCGGGTGCCCGAACAGCTTCTCCGCGATCCCGGCGTTGGGGTTGGTGTTCTCGCAGCAGGAGTACAGCTCGGCGGCACAGGCGGCGCACGCGCCGCACGCGATCGGGAACGGCACGACCACCCGATCACCGACCCGCAGCCTGTCCGCGGACACCCCGGATCCGACCTCGACCACCTCGCCCATGAACTCGTGGCCCATGATGTCGCCGTCCTGCATGGTGGGCACGTACCCGTCGACCAGGTGCAGGTCCGAGCCGCAGATCGCGGTGGAGGTGATCCGTACGATGGCGTCGCGCTTGTTCAGGATCTTCGGGTCCGGCACGTCGCGGACCTCGACCTTGTTGCGGCCCGCCCAGGTGTTCGCCCTCACGCGTCCGCTCCCTTCGCCAGCTCTTCGTCCGACAGCGGCTGCGCCGGACGCTGCGGGAACTCCTTACGCGCCCGCTTGCCCCACGGGGCGCCGTCGGACCGGACCACCTCACCGGTCTCCAGCACCTGCTTGAACCGGCGCAGGTCGTCGTCGAGCTGCTGGTGCGGTTCCTCACCGAAGTACTTCGCGACCGCCTTGCCGACTGCTCCGCCCGGAATGTCGTACGCCAGGACGACGTGCACCTCGGTGCTCACGCCGTCCGGGGCCGGCAGGAAGCGGACGGATCCGGCGTTGGGCACGTCGGCGTTCCCGGTCGAGCGCCACGCGATCTTCTCGCCGGGCACCTCCTCGACGATCTCCGCGTCCCAGCCGACGTCCTTGCCGAACGGGGCATCGGCGGTCCACCGGCTGGTCCGGTCACCGGTGGTGCGGACCTGCTCGAGGTGCGTCATGAAGGTCGGAAGGTTCTCCAGGTCGCGCCAGAACCCGTACACCTCGGTCGCGGGTTTGCGAACGGTTGTCGTGGCCGTCAATTCCATAGGTCCTCCCTTGCGGTTGCCTCGCGCCGCCGGCGCGGGCCCGATGTCCTTGGTTCGGGTGGCTTGCACAGCGATCAGCAGGTCGAGCAGGGTGACGCCGACGACGGCGCCGGTGACCGCGAGCAGACGTCCCCGGCGGCTGCCGCCGCGGTGAGCCAGGGCGACACCCAACGCGGTCAGGTCCATCGCGTCACCGGCGACCCGGGTCCACGCCCAGGCTCCCTTGCGCCGGCTCGTCAGGAGCCCGGCCGCGTGCACCAGCTCTCGTGCGCCGACCAGCGGCACCACCACGCGCGAGGTCGCCGAGTCGTCCACACCGCTCAGCCGGCGCACCCTGTCCGGCGCCGCCAGCTGTGCCACTCCCAGACCGAGACTCATCCAGCCGAGCCCACGGCCTCGCCGTCGTACCTCGTCCTGTCTGTCCTTCGCCACCAGTAGGGTCACGGCAGCCTCCATATCCGGTTGCACTCAGCCGCACGCCCGGCGCTCAGCGCGTGACTCAAGGGCCCGAGTACCCCTGGAAAATCCCCTAAACCCGTCAGCCGGCCACAATGCGGGTCAGGCGTCGAGGCGGAGCAGCGCCGCGCGGACCCGGTCGGCGTCCGGGTGCCCGAGATCGTCGAGCACGGCGAGAGCTTTCCGGTACTCCTCGTGGGCGGCGCCCGACCGGCCGGCCGCGTGGTGGGTCTCGGCGAGGTGGATCCGGGCCGCCGACTCGTAGTAGCGATCACCCAGCTCGCGGTACAGGTCGATCGCCCGCTGGAGAGCGGCGACGGCCGGCCCGTGGGCACCGAGATGGTGATGGGCGTATCCCAGGGTGTCCCAGGCGTTGGCCTGTCCGGCACGGTCGTCGAGGCTCTGGGTGACCTGAATCGCCTCCCGGCAGCGGATGAGGGCGTCGTGATACTCGCCCAACCGGACGTGGTGCCAGCCGGCGGCGTTCAGCGCGTGTCCCAGGCCGAACCGAAGGCCGTTCGCCCGGCACAGGGCGACCGCCCGGTCGCCGTGGCCGGCCGCTTCCCGGTGGCGGCCCTGCTGCTCGCGCAGCGCGCCGAGGTAGTGGTGGGCCTGCGCCTGCCCACTCGGGTCGTCGTGCTCGCGGTACAGGTCGAGCGCCACCCGCAGGTGGGTCTCGGCCCGGTCGTCGTGGCGCAGCCGCAGGTGGGTCCGGGCCAGATGCAGATGCGCGCGGCCCTGCGCAGGAACGTCGCCGGAGCGCGCCGCGGCCTCCACCGCGTGCCGCTGGACGGTGACCTGGTCGTGCCACCTCCCCCGGCGGTAGAGGAACGTCGCCACCGCCTCGGCCAGCAGCCAGCTGCTGGGGGCGTGACCGGTGGCCGCGGCGGTCAGCAGGTTCGGGTGTTCGACGGTGAACCAGCGCATCGCCTGGTCCCGGTCGGCCGGCGCCTCGACGGTGACCCCCTCGCCCGGCGCGCCGGCCGGGACGGGATCACGCGCGGGGTCGAGCAGCCGGTCGGCGGCCCGGGCGGTGTGCAGGTAGTGCGCCAGCAGCCGGCCGGTCGCGGCGCCGGACTCGTCGTCCGGATTCAGCCGGGCGGCATGTTCGTGCAGCAGGTCGTGCATCGCGTAGCGGCCGGGGGTGGGCTCGGTCACCAGGTGCGCGCGGACCAGCTCGGCCAGTGCCGGCCGGACCCGCGGGGCGGGCTGCCCGGCCAGGCTCGCCGCCGCGGCGACGGAGAACTCCGGGGTCGGTTGCAAGCCGAGAAGGCGGAACAGCCGGGCGCCGGCCGGGGTCAGCGCCTGGTACGACCAGTGGAACACCGACCGTACGTCGGTGCCGGCGTCGCCGGTGACCAGGGTGTCGAGCCGATCCTCGACGGACAGGTCCGCGGCGAGAGCGGCAAGCGGAAGCCCCGGCCGCGTGGCGGCGCGGGCCGCGGCGACGGCGAGCGCGAGCGGTAGCCGTGTGCAGCGGGCCACGATCGTGTCGACGGCCTCCGGCTCGGCGGCCGTGCGATCGGCGCCGAGACGCCGGGCGAGCAGATCTCTGGCCTCTTCGCTGCTGAGCACGTCGAGCGGCACGGGGTGGGCGGCCTCGGCAGCGACCAGGCCGGTGAGTCCGTGCCGGCTGGTGATCAGGACGAGGCAGCCGGGTGCGCCGGGGAGCAGGGAGCGCACCTGGTCGGCGTCCCGGGCGTTGTCGAGCAGGATCAGCATCCGCTTCCCGGCGAGCAGCGTGCGGTACAGCCCGATCTGAGCGGCCGGTTCGCTCGGCCACCGCTGCGCCGGCACGCCGAGCGCCTCGACGAATCCCCGGATCGCCTCGGCCGGCGTGATCGGTGCGCCGGCCGGGGCGAACCCTCGCAGGTCGGCGTAGAGCTGGCCGTCGGGGAACCGGCCGGCGACCCGGTGCGCCCAGTGCACGGCGAGGGTGGTCTTGCCCGCGCCGGCCGTACCGGACACGATCACGATCGGCATCGCCGGCGCCGGGCGACGGGCCGAGGCGAGGAGCGCGTCGAGCCGGTCGAGCTCGCGGCCGCGCCCGGCGAAGCCGCGCACCTCCGGTGGCAGCAGAGCCGGCCGGGCGGCGCCGGCCGGCGGCTCCGCCACGCGGGTCCACTGCTGCCGCAGGACCCGCTGCCGATACTCGACCAGCGCGGCGCCGGGATCGATGCCCAGGTCGTCCGCGAGCCGGTCGCGGAGCCCGTCGAACACGGCCAGCGCCGCGGCCTGCTGCCCGGTCGCGGCGAGAGCCAGCATGAGCCGGGCGTGCAACTCCTCGTGCAGCGCGTGCTGATGGGCGAGCGCCCGCAGCCCCGGCACGCTGACGATGTGCCGGCCCTGGGCGCCGGCCAGGTCGGCGTGCCACAGGACGGCGGCGATCCGTTCGTCGGCCAGGGCCACGGCGAGCGGATGCCCGGCGAGCCCCGGCAGGTCGTCGAGAACATCCCCACGCCACAACGACAGCGCCTCACCGGCGACCCGCAACGCCGTCGCGGGCTCGGCCCCGGCGACCGCCCGGGATTCCTCGACCAGCTCGCGGAACCGCAGCGCGTCCAGCTGGCCGGCCTCCGCGTCGAGGCGGTAACCGCCGGTCGCCGGGGTCACGATCGCCGGGCTTCCCGGGGCTTCGAGACGGCGGCGCAACCGGCTCACGTACGTCTGGAGCAACCCGCGCGCCGAGCCCGGCGCGGCGTCGCCCCACAGCACGCCGAGCAGCTCGGCCTCGTGCACCGTCGTGCCCGCCGTCAGCGCGAGCCGCCCGAGCAGCGTCCGTTGCCGGACGGAGGTCAGCGCCGCGTCCGTCCGGAGCACCAGCGGGCCCAGGATCGCGACCGCCGGGCGGGCACCACCGCCGGAGGGAGCCGGGCGGCCGGCCGGTTCCGGCTCGGCGGCACGGCGCAGCGCCGTCGCCTCCGGCTCGTCCAGGCCGAGCGCGCGTTGCAGCACGCGCACCGACCGTGGGTGCGGATGCCGGCTGCGGGCCTGCTCCAGGTCGCGGAGCGTGGCGACGCTGATCCCGGCCAGCGCCGCCAGCTCCCGCTGGGTGAGCCCGGCCGCGCGACGGTGCGTCCGCAACCGCGTCGCGAACGTTGCCTCGCGAGCGTCCTGTGCACCGGTCACCGTTGATCTCCCGCGGCATCGATGGGCATCCACTCCCGGCAGAAGCTAGTACGGGACCGCTACTGGCGGTGCCCGTCCAGCGCCCGGCAAGCGGCTCCGCCGACGATCGGCGGTGACTCATTCCTCAGGACGTACGGAAAAGGAAGCTTCATGCGCATGAGACGGGTTCTCGCCGCCCTCACGGCGGGTGTCGCCGCCCTGGTCGGCGTTGTTCTGGCACCCGCGTCGCCGGCGTCCGCGGCGACCTATACGGCCTACGTCAGCATCCTCACGCCGAACGGCAACATCGGACCGAGCGTCATCGACATCCCGCGCGATCACATGAACGACGGCGTCATCGCCCAGCTGTGGATCCTGAGGTCCGGAAAAGACGTCGACAACCAGCGCTGGAACATCAACCGGATCACCAACCTCTCCGCTCCGTTCGGCAAATTCCAGTTCGCCAATTCGCAGACCGGCAAGTGCCTCACCGACTACGGGCCGCCTTTCGACGACCACACTGTGCGGCAGTACACCTGCACCACCAGCACCAACCAGTGGTGGCAGGCGGTGCGCGTGTCCAGTTCCAACGCCAACTGGGTCGAGCTGGTCAACATGAACTCCGGGAGGTGCCTGGACTCTCGCGGCTACGGATACGGCAACGGCGTGGTCCTCCAGACCTACCCCTGCCACGGCGACTGGAACCAGCGGTTCAACCCGTACCCCTGATCCGCGCTTCACCAGCGGCCCCGGTCAGCGAACCTGACCGGGGCCGTCGTTCGTGTCCGCACCTTGACATGTGACCCGATGGTCACATAACTTTGCGTCATGACAGACGACGATCGGGTGTTCAAGGCCTTGGCCGACCCGAGCCGTCGCTTCCTGCTCGACCTGCTGTTCGCGCGTGACGGCCGCACGCTCACCGAGCTGGAGTCCGAGCTGGAGATGACGCGGTTCGGCGTCGCCAAGCACCTGAGGGTGCTCGAGGAGGCGGGACTCGTCGTCACACGCCGGTCGGGCCGGGAGAAGCTGCACTACCTCAACCCGGTGCCGATCCGTGAGATCCACGACCGGTGGATCGACAAGTACACCGAGCACCAGATCACCACCCTCATCGATCTCAAGCGCACGCTGGAGGAGGAGTCATGAGCGACACCAAGGTGTTCCGGATCTGGATCAAGGCGACACCGGAGAAGATCTGGCAGGCGATCACCGACCCGGAGTGGAACGGGCGCTACGGCTACGCCGCCCCGCAGGTCTACGAGTTGAAGAAGGGCGGGAAATACCAGGCGACGGCCAGCCAGGACATGAAGGACTACGCCGCCGCGAACGGTTTCCCGATGCCGGACGTGGTGGTGGACGGCGAGGTGCTCGAGGCCGAGCCGCCGCGCCGGCTGGTGCAGACGTGGCGGATGCTGATGGACCCGACCTGCGCGGCCGAGCCGTTCACCACGCTCACCTACGACATCGAGGACTCCGGTCCCGGCGTGTGCCGGGTCACCATCACCCACGAGCTGACCGGCGCCCCGGCGACCGCCCTGATGGTGCAGGGCAACCCGGACCCGGGCGCCGACGGTGGCGGCGGCTGGGCCTGGGTCCTCAGCGACCTCAAGTCGCTGCTGGAGACCGGCAAGGTCCTCGCCGCGGGCTGAGTCACTGCGACGGTCAGGAGCGCGAGCACGGCCCGGAGTGCGCTAGCCTCCGGGCCATGCTCGTGCTCTGGTTCTCCCTTCTCGGGCTGGGGATATCGATGAGCGGCACGGCGATCTGGCTCACCCGCCGGGACCGCCGCCGCGCGCTGCCCACCCCCGAGCAGGACGACTGGCCGGGCCCGGCGGGCCGCCACCGGGAGCCACCCGGACCCTGACAGACTTGACCCGTGAGTGACGGGGAGTTGGCGGCGTACAGTCTCGTCGAGCTCGCCGTCGACCGGCTGCGGCGGGACATTTTGAGCGGGCGCACCGATCCGGGTGAGCGACTGGTCGAGGAGCAGCTGACCAAGCGCCTCGGGATCAGCCGGGCTCCCCTGCGCGAGGCCATGCGACTGCTGGCCGAGCAGGGTCTGGTCGAGCACATCCCCCGGCGCGGGGCACGGGTGGCCACCCTCTCCGACGCGGACGTGCAGGAGCTCTACGAGGTCCGGGACGTGCTGGAGCGGCATGCGGCCGGCGCCACCTCGGCCGGCCGGGACCTGTCCCGGCTGCGGGCCGCACTGGACCGCATCCGTGCGGCGACCGACGCGGACGACCGGCTGGAGCTGGCCAACGCGCACCGCCGGTTCCACGTCGAGGTGGTCGCGCTCAGCGGCAACCGGCAGCTCACCGCCCTGTACGAGACGATCCTGGTGAAGATCCAGCTCTACATGGCCGTCAACATGCGGCGCGAGGCGGAGGCGGCCCGGGCGGCGGACGGCGTGCACCGGCACGAGCGGCTGTTCGCGGCGGTCCAGCGCGGCGACGCGGCGGAGATCCAGGCGGCGCTGAGCACGCACGGGGCACGCGCGTACCTGTCCTGACCAGCGTCAAGATCACGCTGGGAAATCTTGTCGTTACGGGGAGCAGGGTTCCCGGAAACAGAACTGTCGACAATCGACGATGTGGACGGAGACGGATACGAGGTCTAGATCAACCGGTGCCTGAAGGGATTCTGCTGATGACCGCGACGATCGGGCCGGTGCCGGCCAACCCCTACCCCTGGCCCTACGACGATCGGGTGCCGGTCAGCCGCACCGCGCTGCTCTGCATCGACTGGCAGACCGACTTCTGCGGGCCGGGCGGCTACGTCGACGCGATGGGCTACGACATCGAGCTCACCCGCGCCGGGTTGCCGGCCACCGCCAAGCTCCTGCAGCACGTCCGGGACCTGGGCATGCTGGTCGTGCACACCCGGGAGGGCCACGATCCGGACCTCGCCGACCTGCCGGCCAACAAGCGCTGGCGGTCGGCCCGGATCGGCGCGGAGATCGGCGGCCCGGGTCCGTGCGGCCGGATCCTGGTCAAGGGCGAGCCGGGCTGGGAGATCGTGCCCGAGGTGGCGCCCACGCCCGGCGAGGTGGTGATCGACAAGCCCGGGAAGGGCGCGTTCTACGCCACCAACCTGGACCTGGTGCTGCGCACCCACGGCATCACGCACCTGATCCTGACCGGCATCACCACCGACGTGTGCGTGCACACGACGATGCGCGAGGCCAACGACCGCGGCTACGAGTGCCTGATCCTCAGCGACTGCACCGGGGCGACCGACCCGGCGAACCACGCCGCCGCTCTGCACATGGTGACCATGCAGGGCGGCGTCTTCGGCTGCGTGTCCACCTCCGACGCCGTGATCGCCGCGACGGAGGGCTGAGCCGTGCCGACCGTCGCCGCCGATCCCGGACCGTTCACCTTCGACCCGGCCACCACCGCGCTGCTGGTCATCGACATGCAGCGCGACTTCCTGCTGCCCGGCGGCTTCGGCGAGAGCCTGGGCAACGACGTGGCACAGCTGCGGCGGACGATCGAGCCGCTGGCCGCGCTGCTGGCGGCGTGGCGGGCCGCCGGCCTCCGGGTGATCCACACTCGCGAGGGCCACGTGCCCGACCTGTCCGACTGCCCGCCCGCCAAACTCCGGCGCGGCTCGATGATCGGTCAGCCCGGCAGATTCGGAAAAATCCTGATCCGCGGCGAGTACGGCCACGACATCATCGACGAGCTGCGACCGCTCGACGGCGAGACAGTCATCGACAAACCCGGCAAGGGTGCGTTCTATGCGACCGATTTGTCGGATGCGTTGAAAGACGCGACGTCGTTGGTCGTCACCGGGGTCACCACCGAGGTCTGCGTGCACACCACCATCCGCGAGGCCAACGACCGCGGTTACGAGTGCCTCGTGCTCGCCGACTGCGTCGGCTCCTACTTCCCCGAGTTCCAGCGCGTCGGCCTCCAGATGATCGCCGCCCAGGGCGGCATCTTCGGCTGGGTCGCCGAGTCCTCCGCCCTGATCAAGGAGATAACGCGATGAAACTGCCTTATTGGGTACGCGGTGACACCAACGCCTTCTTCGGCTTCGGCGTCAACGTCCTGGTCAACGTGCTCACCCTGACCGGCCTCTGCCTCGGCGTGATCAAGATGCCGGCCGGCGACGTGTTCGGCGTGGTGCTGCCCGCCCTCGGCATCGCCCTGGTCGCCGGCAACATCTACTACACCTTCCTGGCCCGCCGCCTGGCCGCCCGGGAGAACCGGGCCGACGTCACGGCGATGCCCTACGGCCCCAGCGTCCCGCACATGTTCATCGTGATCTTCGTGATCATGCTGCCGATCTATCTGGCCACCAAGGATCCGATCGCGGCCTGGACGGCCGGCATCGCCTGGGCGTTCATCATCGGCGTGATCGTGCTGATCGGCGCGTTCGTCGGCCCCTACATCCGCAAGTACGCGCCCCGGGCCGCCCTGCTCGGCACCCTGGCCGGCATCTCGATCACCTTCATCTCGATGAACCCGGCCGGCACCATGTGGTCCGCCGCCTGGATCGCCCTGCCGGTCTTCGGCCTGCTGCTGATCGGCCTGCTCACCGACGTCAAATTGCCGTTCAACCTCCCGATCGGCCTGGTCGCGCTGCTGGCCGGCACCGCGATCGGCTGGATCGGCGGGGCGATGAGCGTGCCGGACGTGACCGCCGCCGCGAAGGACATCGCGTTCGCCTTCCCGCACCTCAAGGTCGGCCTGCTGATCGACGGGCTGAGGGACATGGCGCCGCTGCTGGCCACCGCCATCCCGCTGGGGGTCTACAACTTCACCGAGGCGATGACCAACGTGGAGAGCGCGGCCACCGCCGGCGACCGGTACAACCTGCGCAGCGTGCTGCTCGCCGACGGGGCCGGCGCGGTGATCGGCTCCTGCCTCGGGTCGCCGTTCCCGCCCGCGGTCTACGTCGGCCACCCGGGCTGGAAGGCCGCCGGCGGCCGCACCGGTTACTCGATGGCGACCGGCGTGGTGATCGCGCTGCTCTGCTTCTTCGGCCTGTTCGGCCTGCTCGGCGCGATCTTCCCGACCGCGGCGATCGTGCCGATCCTGCTCTACATCGGCCTGTTGATCGGCGCTCAGGCGTTCCAGGCGACGCCCCGGGCACACGCCGCCGCGGTGGTCGCCGCCCTGATCCCGAACATCGCCCAGTGGGCCACCGGCCAGATGGACAACGCGTTGGCCGCGGCCGGCACCACCGCGACCCAGGTCGGCTCGGAGGCCCTGGCCGGGGCGGGCCTCGTCTACGACGGGCTGCGCACACTCGGCCAGGGCGCCATCCTGGCCGGTCTGGTGCTCGGCGCGATCGTCGCGTTCATCATCGACAAGCGGTTCTGGCACGCGGCGGTCTTCTCCGGGGCGGGCGCGGTCCTGACCTTCGTCGGCCTGATCCACGCCCCGAAGGTGCAGTGGAACGCCGACGGGCAGGTGACGCTCGGGTACCTGTTCCTGACCGTGGTCTGCGTGCTGTTCGCGCTGACCCGGCCGGCGCCGCGGGTGCCGGAACCGGACGAGGAGACCGAGGACGCTCCGGAAGCGGCGTCGGTGCCGGCCTGATGGAACGGGACATCCCCGCGGTGATGGCGGAGGTCGCCACCGCTTTCGAGGCCTATGAGCAGGCGCTGGTGGACAACGACGTCGAGCGCGTCCTCGGTTTCTTCGCCGACCGCGCGGTCCGTTTCGGCATCGCCGATCACCAGGACGGGCTCGACGAGCAGAGGCGGTGGCGGGTCGCGCAGGACCCGCTGCCGCCGGGCCGCCGGCTCAAGGAGACCCAGATCCATACGTACGGCCTGAGCACCGCCGTGGTGACCACCCTGTTCGGTTACCCCGGGTCCGACGTCCCCGGCCGGCAGACGCAGGCGTGGGCACGTCTGCCGGAGGGCTGGCGGATCATCACGGCGCACGTCTCGGAGCCGGCCTCGTGACTCAGGAGAACAGGTCTTTCACCCAGTTGAAGGCGTCCATCACCCACTGGGTCTGGCGGAGGAAGGTGAAACCGACGCCGACCAGGTAGAGCCCGGCCACCATGTGGGCGCCGCGGGCGGTGTGGCGGGGCCGGTTCAGATAGCGCTCCAGCACCACCCGGCCGACCAGCCGGGCCAGGAAGAAGAGGCCCACCCCGACCAGCAGCGTGATGACGAAGACCACCACCGGGGTGACCAGGGAGCCGCCCTCGGACAGCGCCCAGATGCCCCAGCAGACGAACGCGAAGAGCACCGCGGCGGTGCTCCACTCGCCACCGCGGCGCAGCTGGCGCAGGTGCCAGCCGAGGCTGTGCTGCTCGTGCGGCATCCCGGCGCCGGGCCAGCCGGTGCCGGTCGGCTCGTGGACCGCGGTGAAGTCGTCGCGCCGCTGGTCGCGCGGGGTGACCACGGCACGGCCCTGGCTGAACGGCGACGGCGGCGCGGCCTGCGGGCTGCTCGGCGAGGACTGCACGCGGGTGGGGTCGTCGGCCGGCGGCACGGGCGGCGCGGTCGCCGTCGGCTGGTCGGCCCACGGGTCCTGCGGCGGCATGTCGAGCGTCCGCTCCGACCACTGCGGTTGCTCAGGCATGGTTCCCCCTCCAAGGTTCGACCGGGCGGTCGTCTGTTCCGAGAGTAGCCAGCTCGCAAATAGCTGGCTCGCACACGCCCGAGTCCGTTACACAAGCTCCATGGACGACGCGGTACGGCTCCGGGCCGGGACACCCGAGGACATCACGGCGATCTGTGAGTTGCTCACCCTGGTGTTCCATCAGGATTTCGAGGGCGAGCTCAAGGCGGCCGAGGCATCGGTCCACGAGCCGGAGCGGTCGCTGGTCGCCGACGACCACGGGCTGATGGCCGGGCACGCCCTGGCGTTCAGCCGCGAGCTGACCGTGCCCGGCGCGGTGCTGAGCGCCGCGCACATCTCCAGCGTCGGGGTGCGGCCGACCCACCGGCGGCGCGGCCTGCTCACCGCGCTGATGCATCGCCAGCTGGCCGACATCGCGGCGGCCGGGCGGGAACCGATCGCGGTGCTCTGGGCCAGCGAAACCGGCATCTACCCCCGGTTCGGGTACGGCCTGGCCTCGTCCCGTCTCAAGTTCTCGATCATGAACCGGGAGGTCCGGCTGACCGTCCCGCCCGCCGAGCCCGCCGGCCGGCTGCGGATGGGCGCCCCGCTCGCGCTCCTCTCCGACCTCAGCAAGCTCTACGACCGGCTGCGCACCACCCGGCCCGGCTGGTCCGACCGCGACGACCGCTGGTGGCGATACGTGCTGACCGACGCGAAGGACCACCGCGACGGCGCCACCCAGCAGTACGCGGTGGTCCACGACGGGCCGGGCGGCCCCACCGGTTACGCCCTGTGGCGGGTCATGCACAGCTGGAACGACCACGGGCCGGACGCCGAGGTTCAGGTCCGCGAGGTGGTCGCCGATGATCCGCAGACCTATCAGGCGCTCTGGCGGTTCCTGCTGGGCATCGACCTGACCCGGCGGGTGAGCTGGAAACTGGCCGCGGTCGACGAGCCGTTGCAGCACCTGGTGGACGAGCCGCGGCGGCTGGGCGCCACGCTCGGCGACGGGCTGTTCATCCGGCTGGTCGACCTGCCGGCCGCGCTGGCCGCCCGGCGCTACCTCGCCCCGGTCGACGTGGTGCTGGAGGTGGCCGACCCGATCCTGCCGGCGAACGCCGGGCGCTGGCGGCTGACCGGCGGCCCGGACGGGGCGGCCTGCGTCCGGACCGGCGACCCGGCCGACCTGACGTGCTCGGTGACCGACCTCGGCGCGGCCTACCTGGGCGGGACCTCGCTCCAGGCACTCGCCGCGGCCGGCCGGGTCCGGCAGCTGACCGGAAACGATCCGAGCGTGGCGTTCGGCTGGCACCGGGCGCCCAGCGCGACCGAGGTGTTCTGAGGCCCGCGGCGGCGGTACCGTCGGGATCATGGCTGAGCCCGAACGCCGCCGCCGGCGGGTACGCCCCCCGTCCGGGGCGAGTCCCGCCCCGGCCGAGCCCGCGGCGCCGGTGCCCGCCCCACCGCCGTCCACCCCACCGCCGTCCCCGCCGGCCGCCCCACCGCCGTCCCCGCCGCCGTCCGCCCCGGTGCCGGCGCCGCCCGCGAGCGCCCGGCCGCCGGCCAAACGGCCCGCACCGGCCGGCAGCGGCGCGGCCGAGGACCGGGAGGCCGAGCGCGGGCTGCGTGGCCTGGTCGGCTCAGGTTCGTCACAGGTCAGCGTCGGCGCCGCGCTGCGCGCCCGGGACGCGGCCCGGCCCACCGACGAGGATCTGGCGGCGGCCGACCGGGATCTGGTGATCGTCCGGCGAAACTGGCTGCCCCGGGAGGACCTTCCCCGCCGCTGACTACGATGTGAGGGACCACCGTCCGCTTCTGGAAACGGTTGACCAACACATGCAGTGGAAGAACCGCCCCAACGGCCTGACCTGGTCAGGTGTCATCAAGAACGAGGAAGCCAAGCGGGAGGCGGCGGCCCGGCTGGCCGCCGAGTTGCAGGACGGGCAGACGGTCGGCATCGGCTCCGGCTCGACCAGCTTCCTCACCCTCCAGGCCCTCGCCGCCCGCGCGCGGCAGGAGGGGCTCTCGTTCACCGCGATCCCCACCTCGATCGAGGTGGCGAACGCGTGTGCCGCGCTCGGCCTGCGCACCGCGACGCTCAACGAGGTCCGGCCGGACTGGTGCTTCGACGGCGCCGACGAGGTGGACGCGAAAAAGCGCCTGATCAAGGGCCGCGGCGGCGCGCTCTACCAGGAGAAGCTGATGATGGCCGCGGCGCCGAAGGCGTACATCGTGGTCGACCAGTCCAAGATCGTGGAACGGCTGGGGCAGAACTTCGCGGCGCCGGTGGAGATCGACCCCGCCGCGCTCAGCCTGATCTTCGAGCAGTTGCAGGACTTCCCCGGTCTCGACGAGGTCACCCTGCGCCCGGCCGGCGGCAAGGACGGCCCGGTCATCACCGAGCGCGGCAACCTGACGCTGGACCTGCGGTTCAGCGAGATCGCCGACGACGCCCACACCCGCCTGAAGCAGATGTCCGGCGTCGTCGAGACCGGTCTCTTCTTCGGTTACGACTTCGAGTTGATCCTGGCCGGCTGACGCCGGTCAGAACGTCAGCGCGGCGCGGAGGGCGGCGGCGACCTGGTCGGCCGCCGCCCGGGCCGCGTCGATGGTGGCGATCTTGCGGGCGAAACCGTGGTTCATCCCCTGGTAACGGGTGTGGACCACCGGCACGCCCCCGGCGATCAGCGCGTCCGCGTAATCGGCGCCCTCGTCGCGCAGCGCGTCGTACTCCGCCGTGATGATCAGGGTGGAGGGCATCCCGGACAGGTCGGCGACGGCCAGCGGCGCCACGTCCGGCGTGAGCCGGGTCATCGGATCCGGGACGTAGGTCTCCCAGGCCAGCTTCATCGAGGCCCGGTCCAGCCCGTACTCCCCCAGCTCGTCGTACGACTCGGCGGAGGTGAGCGGGTCCAGCGCCGGGTAGATCAGCGCCTGGAAGTCCAGTGGGGTGCCGGCGTCACGCTGCCGGCGGGCGGTGACCGTGGCGAGCTGGCCGCCCGCGCTGTCCCCGCCGATCGCCAGCCGGGACGGGTCCACACCCAGCTCGGCGCCCTCCTTGCGGACGTGGTCGAGCACCGCCTCGGCGTCCAGGAGCGCGGCCGGGTGGACGTGCTCCGGGGCGAGCCGGTAGCCCACCGACAGCACCGCGAAGCCGGACCGGTCGGCAACCCGGCGGCAGAACCGGTCGACGGTCTCGATGCTGCCGTAGCACCAGCCGCCGCCGTGCAGGTAGACGAAGACCGGCGCGCCGGCCCGGGTCGCGTAGAGCCGGCAGGGCACGCCATTCGCGTCCAGGTCGGCGACCACCGGCAACGGCAGCGCCGGGCCGGTCTCCGCCTCGTTGGACTCCTCCATCGCCGCACGGGCGAACTGGAGCCTCTCGTAGGGGCTCGCCGAGAGCTGCTCGGCGGAGGGGCGGCGGCGAAGTCTCGCCGCCGCCGTCACCTGCGGATGGAGCACGATCAGCCGAGCTGGGCGAGGACGAGACCGCCCCGGGCCTTCGGGGTGAACCAGGTGCTCTTGCGCGGCAGCTTCAGCCGGGCCAGGTTGACCTCGACGAAGTCCTCCACGGTCACCGGGGCGATCAGCACGGCCAGCTCGGCGCGGCCGTTGTCGACCTCGTCGCGCAGCCACTCCACCGGGTAGTCGCCGCCGATGTAGGAGATCCGCTTGTCGCCCGGGTCCAGGCCCAGCACGTCGCGCAGCAGCACCCGCTCGACCAGGGCGTGGTCCAGGTTCTCCACCGCCGTGCCGGCCGGGTCGGACGGGAGGCCGACGGCGTAGGAGCGGCCCCCGGCGTACATCTCGATCGTCCCCTTGCCGGGCAGCGCCGCGGCGCGCGGCAGCTCGGTGACCGTCGCACCGGCCGCGCGGAGCCGCTCCAGCAGCTCGTCCGGGCTGGCCGGGAGCTCGCTGATCAGCCGGTTGTACGGCTGGATCGCGACCGACGCCGGGGTGGTGATCACGGCGAGGAAGCGGGGCAGGCCACCGGTCTGCGCGGCCAGGCTGCGGTGGTTGCCGTCGGCGACCACCAGCTCGCCGCCGCCGGCCAGCTCGGTGAGCCGGTCCTGGGTCTCGCCCGGCCCGAGCACCCAGATGGCGTGGGTCCGGCCGCTCTGGTCGGTGTCGGTGGCCTCCGGCTCGCCCGCGGCGGCGCAGGCGTCGGCCAGCGCCGCGTGCAGCTCCTCGCCCTTGCCGGTCTGCAGCAGCAGCACCGGGGAGAGCAGCGTCTGGAGCGCGTCGGCGAGCGCGACCCGCTCGCGGACCTTGGCGATGAAGACGTCCTCGTTGCGGATGACCAGGCCCGGCTCGTCGGCGCTGGTGGAGATCTGGTCGGTGTCGACCAGGCTCCACAGGCCGTAGGCGGGCGCCTCGTCCTGCGCGGTGATCCGGTAGAGCACCACGACGTGCTCAGCCTGCCGGTAGTGTCCCTCGGACTTGTCGCGCTCCAGGCGGACGACGGCGTCCGGCAGGGATTCGGCGAAGGTCTTCCCGAGGGACTCGGGCGCGAGATGCGGCATTTCCACGGCCAGCGAGCTGTGCGCGTTGGCCGCGATGATGTCGGTGATTTCGGCGTCGTCGGCGAACTCGTCGTAGTTCTGGGCTCCGGTACCGCCAGTGGTGATCCAGGCCCGGCTGATCGGGTGCACGACCGTCATGGCAGGCAACTTACCCGGCGGCCCGGCGGTACCCACGCACCGGCATGTTCCCACGTGACCTGCTCAACTGTGCTCGTCGGCGGACGTTCACCGGTCGCTCCACCGGCCGGGCCGTCACGACGACCGGCGGGGCGACGAGGCCCGCCAGTTCAGGGGATAAATCTGTCCAGACTTCGCGCTGGACACTGATCGTCACGCCGAGGGCGTCGCTGGATGAGGTGTACATCACCTCATCCAACGACCGCCCGCGGTGACAAGTGGCGAACTAATCGAAAATCGGACCGATCTCCCGGCTGCGCTTGATCTCGTAGAAGCCGGGGGTGCCGGCCACCAGCAGCACGCCGTCCCACAGCTTGCCGGCCGCGTCGCCCTTGGGCGCCGGGGTGACCACCGGGCCGAAGAAGGCGATCTTCTCGTCCGGGTTCGGCCCGGGCGCGTGGATCACCGGGGTGCCGACGTCCGTGCCGACCGGCTTCATGCCGGCGTTGTGGCTGGCCCGCAACGCCTCGTCGTACTGATCGGTGTCCGCGGCCGCGGCCAGCTCCGGGTCCAGGCCGACCTCGGTCAGCGCCTCCCGGTAAAGCTTCTCGTCGAGCTCGTACTTCTGCAGGTGGATCCGGGTGCCGAAGGCGGTGTACAGGTCCCGCAGCACCTCCGGGCCGGCCGTCTCGGCGGCGGCGATACAGACCCGGACCGGGCCCCAGCCCTTGCTCAGCAGCTCCTTGTAGCGCTCGGGCAGCTCGTCACGGCCCTCGTTGAGCACCGACAGGCTCATCACGTTGAAACGGACGTCGAGGTCCCGGACCTTCTCCACCTCGAGCAGCCAACGGGAGGTCATCCAGGCCCAGGGGCAGATGGGGTCGAACCACATGTCGACGGTGGCGCGTTCAGTCATAGATCGATCCTGCCACCACGGAAGCGGGTGCGGGTGCGGTGCGAGAGTGGCGCGGCGCATAGGCTGCGAGGAAACGCAGTCAGCTCGAAGGAGAGTGCACGTGGCCGGTGTTCACAACCTGACCCAGGTCGAGGCTGCGGAGCGGAGTCGTCTGCTCGAGGTGACCGCTTACGACATCAGCCTCGACCTGACCGACGGAAACGGCAACCCCGGGTCCGACACCTTCCGCTCCACCACCACCGTCTCGTTCCGGTGCGGCGAGCCCGGCGCCGAGACGTTCATCGAGGCCGCGGCGGCGAAACTGCACAGCGCCACGCTGAACGGCGCGCCGCTCGACCTGAGCACCTGGTCGGCCGAGAAAGGCCTCCCGCTGCCCGGCCTGGCCGAGACCAACGTCCTGGTCGTCGAGGGTGACTTCGCCTACTCGGCGAGCGGCCAGGGTCTGCACCGCAGCGTGGACCCGGTGGACAAGGAGATCTACCTCTACAGCCAGTTCGAGACCGCGGACGCGCAGCGGGTCTACGCGGCGTTCGACCAGCCCGACCTGAAGAGTGTCTTCACCTGGCACGTGACCGCGCCGAACCACTGGAAAGTGGTCTCGAACATGCCGGTCGAGCGGGAGGAGCCGGTCGGCGCGGGCGCGCGGACGGTCCACTTCGCCGAGTCGGCGCGGATGAGCACGTACATCACGGCGATCTGCGCCGGGCCGTTCCACGAGGTCCGCGACTCGCACGACGGCATCGAGCTGGGCGTCTTCTGCCGCGCCTCGATGGCCCGCCACCTGGACGCCGACGACCTGTTCCTGATCACCAAGCAGGGCTTCGACTTCTTCCACGAGCAGTTCGGGGTGCGGTACCCGCTGCCGAAATACGACCAGCTGTGGGTGCCGGACTTCAACGCCGGCGCGATGGAGAACTTCGGCTGCGTCACGCACGCCGAGGCGCACTACATCTTCCGCTCGCAGGTCACCGACTACGAGTACGAGCAGCGGGCGAACACGATCCTGCACGAGCTCGCCCACATGTGGTTCGGCGACCTGGTCACCATGCGCTGGTGGAACGACCTGTGGCTGAACGAGTCGTTCGCCGAGTGGGCCAGCCACTGGTGCAACGCCGAGGCCACCCGGTTCAGCGACGCCTGGTCGACGTTCCTGGCCATGCGCAAGGCCTGGGGTTACCGGCAGGACCAGCTCTCCTCCACCCACCCGGTCTACTGCGAGATGCCCGACCTGGAGGCGGTCGAGGTCAACTTCGACGGCATCACGTACGCCAAGGGCGCCAGCGTCATCAAGCAGCTCGTCGCGTACGTCGGCCTGGAGCCGTTCCTCACCGGCCTGCGGGAGTACTTCACCAAGCACGCCTGGGGCAACGCCACCTTCGACGACCTGCTCACCGACCTGGAGACGGCGTCCGGCCGGGAGCTGCGCAAGTTCGCCGCGCAGTGGCTGGAGACCGCGCAGGTCAACACGCTGCGCCCGGTCGTCGGACTGGACGACCAGGGCCGCTACACCAGCGTCGCGGTGCTCCAGGAGGCGCCGGCCGGTTACCCGACGCTGCGTACCCACCGGCTCGCCATCGGCCTCTACGACCTGGACGGCGAGCGGCTGGTGCGGCGCGACCGGATCGAGGTGGACGTGACCGGCGACCGGACCGAGATCGCCGAGCTGACCGGGGTCCAGGCGCCGGACGTGCTGCTGCTCAACGACGACGACCTGACCTACGCGAAACTGCGGCTGGACGAGCGCTCGATGGGCGTGCTGGTCGAGCACATCGCGGGCTTCGAGTCCTCGCTGCCGCGGGCGCTGTGCTGGGCCGCCGCCTGGGACATGCTGCGCGACGCCGAGCTGGCCGCCCGTGACTACGTGCAGCTGGTCTGCTCGGGCCTGCCGGCCGAGACCGACATCAACCTGACCACGGCCACCCTGCGGCAGGCGGCCGGCGCGCTGGTCAGCTTCGCCGACCCGGAGTGGGCGCCGACCGGCTGGGGCATGCTGGCGGAGCTGGCCACGGCGCAGCTCGCGGCCGCCGAGGCGGGCAGCGGCTGGCAGCTGACCTGGGCGCGGGCCTACATCACCGCGGCACGCACGCCGGAGCAGGCCGAGGTGCTGCGCGGCTGGCTCAGCGGCGGCACGAAGCCTGCGGGCCTGGTCGTCGACACCGAGCTGCGCTGGTCGCTGCTCCAGGCGCTGGCCGCGATCGGCGCGGCGACCGAGTCGGAGATCGACGACGAGGTGGCCGGGGACAAGACGGCCAGCGGTGAGCGGGAGGCGGCGATCGCCCGCGCGCTGCTGCCGACGCCGGAGAACAAGGCCCGGGTGTGGGCCGAGCTGACCGGCCCGCAGACGCCGCCGAACTGGCTCAACCGGTCGCTGCTGCAGGGCTTCCAGAGCACCCGCCAGGTGGCCCTGACGGCGCCGTACGCGGAGAAGTTCTTCGCGGTGGTGGACGACGTGTGGGCCCGCTCGGACAGCGAGCCGGCGCAGGAGTTCGCCACCCTGGCGTACCCGACCTTCCAGATCAGCGAGGAGACGGTCGCGCTGACCGACGCCTGGCTGGCGCAGGACGGGCACCCGGCGTCGCTGCGGCGGCTGGTCGCGGAGGGGCGGGACGGGATCCTCCGGGCGCTCAAGGCGCGGGCGAAGGACAGGAGCGCAAGCTGATTTTCGTACGCAAATAGCAGTTTGAAGGGCCTCGTCCGGTTTACCGGGCGAGGTCTTTTCTTCGTAAAGGCCCGGTAACTCGCCGGCAACAACGCTGAGTGAGTAGGCTTTCACTCCGCGGCGTCGGAGCCGGCCCGCTCTCACCGGCGATGCTGGAGGTGGCGCGTGACGATGCTGAGCCAGGGCTCGCCGATGCGGTGGACCGCGCCCGACGGCCGATGGACCGAGCCGGACCTGCATCTGTTCCCGCAGGACGGTCATCGGTACGAGATCGTCGACGGCAGCCTGCACGTCACCCCGCCCCCGCTGGACCCGGCACACGACGCCGTGGTCGACGCGGTGGTGCTCGCCCTGCGCGCGGCCGCCCCGCCGGACTGGTGGGTGTGCGCCCGGCTCGGCGTGGAGATTGGCGCCAGCAGCCTGGTGCCGGACGTGACCGTGCTGCGCCCGCGCTCGTCCGGGGCGATCTGGGTGGATCCGGCCGACGTGGCCCTGGTCGTCGAGGTGGAGTCACCCGAGACGCGGCGTTACGACCGTCTGCTCAAACCGGCGGTGTACGCGGCCGCCGGCATCCCCGGTTACTGGCGGATCGAGCCGGGCGCGGCGCTGGCCGTGCACGCACTGGACGGCGCGGCATACCGCGAGATCCAGCGCGTCGAGGGCGCCGAGCCGGTGAAACTCGACGCCCCGTACCCGATCCGGGTAAGCGGTTTCTGAGACGGGAGGATCAGGAGCGGCCGGCGTGCGAGGCCAGCTGGTCCAGGCCGATCAGCAGGCCGCCGACCAGGTCACCGCCGGCGAACGAGCCGGCCATGCCGAAAGCGGCCAGTTTCGCGTCCCGGTCGGTGATCCGCTTACGGGCCTCGTCGCCCGTGACGATCTCCAGCCGGCGCTGGCTCGGGGAGACCGCGAGCAGCACCGCCTTGTGCGGGTTCGCGATCTGGCTGTGCAGTTTCTCGGCGGACTCGCGGATCGGCTCCTCGAGCTCACCGAGGTAGATGCTGAAGGTCAGGCCGGTGGCCCGGTCGGCGATCCGCAGCGCCTCGTCGAGGCGCAGCAGCTGACGGGTCGTGAACGGACCTTCGCGGTCGGCCTCGACCAGCTCACCACTTGTCACTTGCGCCTCCTGTCGGGCCGGGCCGGACCGGAGCGCCGGAACTGTCCTCGATGACCAGTCCGCGCTCGATCGCCGGAGTGTCATGGCCGGCCGCGGCGGCGCGCGCGGGTGTAGCCATGAACCACATCGGCGCGAACTCGTATGGCCGGCCGGGACGGTACCGCTTGGACGGCTTGCCCTTGCCGGAGCCGGCGAACACGATGGCCGCCACCGTGCCGATGACCGCGGCCGGGATGATCACATAGACCAGAACGGTTGTGATTACAGACAACTGAACGCCCCCAGGCGCCGGTGATCCATTTTGAGGTTGAACATCAATCACGGTAGCGGAGCACGAGTCGTGCCGGACCGTCGGGTCTCGAACCGGGGTCTCACGCCGTCGGGATCTACGCGGAATGTGCGTCCCGGTGCGAAAATCACCTTCACGCGCCGTCCGCGTACTTTCGGACCGCGAACGGCGAGAGGGGGATTCCATGCGATGGATCGGTTCCGCCGCCGCTGCCGCGATGATCCTGGCAGCGACCCTGTTCCCGGCGTCCGCCGCGCAGGCCGCGGCCGTCTTCCTCGAGCTCAACCCCAGCACGGTGCGCGCCGGTGACCAGGTGTCGGTGCGCGCCTCCTGCGAGGACAACCTGAAACCCGCGACGGTCACCGTCGTCGAGATCGGGCCGATCCGGGCCAAGCCCGACTTCGGGTTCCTGACCGCGACCGCGAAGGTGCCGGGCGACACCCCGGCCGGCGACTACAAGGCCACCCTGCAATGCCCGAGCGGACAGACCGCGACCGCCACCCTGCACGTGGTCGCCAAGGTGGAGCCGAGCCGCGGGCCGGCCACCGGCGGCGGCGGGACGGCCCCGGAGCGGGTCGCGCCGCTGCTGGTCGGCGGCGGCCTGGTCGTGATGCTCGCCGGGCTGGCCCTGGCCGGGCTGGCGATCCGCCGCCGGCGGCTGGGCTGAGGCCGCGGTGACGGAGGAGACGAAGCGACCGCCGCGCATGCCCGAGGCGGTCGCCAGGAAACAGCCTGCCCAGGTGATCGGGGCGCCGCCGCCGGGCGTGGTGACCGGGCCGCTGCCGACACCGCCGTCGCAGGCCGGCCGGAGCCGGCGCAAACCGGTGCAGCCCGGCCGGCCGCGTCGCCGCCGGCGCCGGCGGCTCGGCATCGGCTGGATCGCGCTGATCCTGTTCTTCATCGGACTGTTCGCGGTCGGCATGGGACTCGGCGTGGCGACCGGCTTCGACCTCGGGATGTTCCAGGAGCCGGACAAGCCGCCGCCGCGGGCCTTCCCGGTGCTCGACCCGAGCCGGCCGCAGCGGCTGAGCATCCCGGACCTGGACGTGGACGCGCCGGTGTTGGAGGTCGGGCGGGCCGGTGACGGGTCGATCGACGTGCCGCCGCTGAAACGGCACAACGAGGTCGGCTGGTTCGACGGCGGGCCGACACCCGGGCAGTTCGGGCCGGCGCTGTTCGTCGGGCACGCGGACACCCGGACCGGGCCGTCGGTCTTCCACGACCTGGGCCGGCTCAAGCCGGGACAGCGGATCGAGGTACGCCGGGCGGACGACACGATCGCCGTGTTCGAGGTGAACTCGGTGGAGCACTACGACAAGGACCGGCTGCCCGTGCACCGCGTGTACGGCGACTACAGCCGGCCCTCGTTGCGCCTGATGACCTGTGGGGGCAGGTGGCTCGGTGGCGACCAGGGTTACTCGGACAACGTGGTGGTGTACGCGTTCCTGGTCGACTCCCGATAAAAGATCACGCCGCCTCGGCGTCGGCCAAGGCGGCGTGGTGATCGGGCAGGTCCAGCCAGTCCATCCAGCGGGGGTCGGGCGTGCGGTGCCCGAGCACCCGCCAGGCGACCCCGCGTGGGGCCTGCGGTATCGAATGGAGCCGCCAGCCCAGCTCGGCGGGGGTCTTGTCACCCTTGCTGTGGTTGCACTTGGCGCAGGCCGCCACGACGTTCTCCCAGGCGTGCAGGCCGCCACGGCTGCGCGGGAAGACGTGGTCGATGGTCTCGGCGGAACCCCGGCAATACGCACACCGGCCGCCGTCGCGGGCGAAGATGGCGCGCCGGGAGAGTCCGACATGGGTGCGATAGGGCACCTTCACATACCGGGTGAGGCGGACCACGGAAGGGACCGGGAGTTGCTCGTGCGCGCTGTGCAGGATGCCATCGCCGTCGGACACGCACTCGGCCTTGTCGGTGAGCACGAGGATGGTCGCTCGACGCACCGATACGACGCACAGCGGCTCGTAGGTAGCGTTCAGCACTAACGCGGAAGAGCCCACTGTGGGTCGTATGTCAGGCATCGCGATCACCCTTCCGGTGTCAGTTGCTGGTGCGCGCTCCTGTAGCTCAGCCGTGTGTGATCTGGGCCTCGCAGACGAAGCCTGTGCGCCAATAGTCCCTGATGGATGACCAAATTGCGAGCACAATCTGTGGCCAAGCGGTAAACGTCTGACGTCATGCACCCAGCCGGACCCGGTACCTTGCTTGGCGTGCTGCAAGCTGACCCATCCCCCTCCGTCTCGGTGGATATCGACCTGACCAAGTCCTGCAACTCCGACGCGGTGTGCAGCTGGCTGATCGAGAAAGCGGACGTGAGCCCGTGGCTCGCCAAGAGCGGCTACCTGTTCATCGTCAAGCCGCTCCGGGTCATCATGATCGTCCTGATCGCGATGCTGATCCGCTGGCTGCTGCACCGGATGATCTCCCGGCTGACCGCCAGCACCTCGCGGGCCGCGATGCCGGCCCTGCTGAAACCGCTCAAGGAGCGGGCGGACGTCACTGCCGAGGACGCGCAATACATCCCGGAGCGCCGCCGCCAGCGCGCCGAAGCGATCGGCTCGGTGCTGCGCAGTTTCGTCAGTGCCGTCGTCTTCACCATGGCCGCCCTGCTGGTGCTAGGCGAGTTCGGCTTCAATCTGGCCCCGCTGCTGGCCAGCGCCGGCATCGTCGGCGTCGCCCTCGGCTTCGGCGCGCAGAGCCTGGTCAAGGACTTGATAGCCGGCCTGTTCATGCTCCTGGAGGACCAGTACGGCGTCGGCGACACGGTCGACCTGGGCGAGGCCACCGGCGTGGTGGAGAGCGTCGGCCTGCGGATCACCACGGTCCGTGACACCCGCGGCGTGCTCTGGTACATCCGCAACGGCGAGATCGTCCGGGTCGGCAACAAGAGCCAGGGCTGGGCGATGGTGGTGATCGACATCCCGATCGGCTTCGTCAGCTCGGAGGAGGCGGTCGCGGTGCTGAAGGAGGCCGCCGACGCGGTCGCCGGCCACCCGGAGCACCAGAAGGAGTTCATCGAGCCGCCGGACGTGGTCGGCGTGGAGACGCTGACCGTGGACGGGGCGACGATCCGGACCATCGCCAAGACCACCGCCGACAGTCAGGCGACCGTGCAGCGGGAGCTGCGCCGCGCGCTGACCGAGGCGCTGGAGAACACCGGGCTGTCCGAGCGGATCGCCGCGTCCCGGCTGGTGCCGCGTTCCGCGGTGCCCCCGGCCTGGTACCCGGGCGGCGAAAATTCCTCGTCTTCGATGGGTGAACAGCGCCCCGGCGGAGCGTCCTGACCTGCGCCTACGCTAGATACATCGGTTACAACCTCCGCCGAACGGCCGAAAATCGGGCCAACCGCCCTAGCATCGACTAGGACGATCGGGCAGAATCCGGTAAAGCTTCTGCACATGCATAGGCACGTTCGCGTCGGCTGACCCGTGGACGCGTGCGGCCGTCGCCGGGCTCTCGGCGATCGTCGAGAGCGATGGAGGACACGTGGCCAACGCCCCGGAAGAACCCAAACCAGCCCCGGCGGCTACGGAAGGTGACAGACAGGTCACTTTCCGTAGCCTTTTCCGGCTGCGGGAGTACCGGGCGATCTACTCCTCGATGGTGATCAGCTGGCTCGGCGACTACCTGTCCCGGGCCGCCGTCACCGTCCTGGTGTACCAGCAGACCCGCTCGGTGCTGCTCTCCGCGATCTCGTTCGCCATCGGCTACCTGCCGTGGATCCTGCTCGGCCCGGTGCTCTCCGCTCTCGGCGACCGGTATCCGCACCGCCGGGTGATGGTCTTCTGTGACCTGTTCCGGATGTCGCTGACCGCCCTGCTGCTGATCCCCGGCCTGCCGACGCCGCTGGTGCTGCTGGTGATCCTGGTCGCCAGCCTGGCCACCCCGCCCGCGCAGGCGGCCCGCTCGGCGGTGATGCCGCTGGTGGTCGGCCGGGAGCGGCTCACCCTGGCGATCGCCACCGGCAACACCACCGGCCAGGCCGCCCAGGTCGTCGGTTACCTGATCGGCGCCACCATGGCGGTCGGGCTGAGCCCGCGGGTCGCGCTCGCCCTGGACGTGTGCAGCTTCGCCCTGTCGGCGCTGCTGATCGCCACCCAGGTGCGGGCCCGTCCGGCCGCGGTGGCCGCGTCGGAGCGCCGGCACCTGCTGCGCGAGACCGCCGAGGGCTTCGGGCTGGTCTTCGGCAACGAGGTGCTGCGCTCGATCGCGATCGTGGTGTTCACGGTGATCGCCTTCGCGGTGGTGCCGGAGAGCCTCGCCGCGTCCTGGGCCGCCGAGGCCACCCCGGACGGCACCTCGCAGGGGCTCGCCCAGGGCATGATCATGGCGGCCGGCCCGTGCGGGTACGTCCTCGGCGGCCTGCTCTTCACCCGCCTGGTCCCCGCCGAGCGCCGCTGGCGGCTGCTCCCGATGCTGGCCGTCGCCACTCCCCTGGTGCTGATCCCGACCCTGGTCAACCCACCGACCGTGGTGGCCGCGGCACTGATCCTGGTCTCCGGGATGACCCAGGGCGCACAGATGCCGGCGCTCAACGGATCGTTCGTGCTGGCCCTGCCGGCGAGCCACCGGGCCCGCGCGTTCGGGGTGATGAACAGCGGCATCCAGACCAGCCAGTTCCTCGCGGTCGGGATCACCGGACTGCTCGCCGACCGCTTCCACGTGCCCGCCGTGGTCGGCGGCTGGAGCGTCGCCGGCACGATCGCGCTGCTCGTGGTCGCGGCCTCCTGGCCGAACCGGGAGAAGTTCCTCGCCGCCGAGAAAGCCGCCGAGCGGGCGGCCGCCCCGGTGGCCGAACCCACAGGGTAGGCCGCGGGCGTTCCAGCGGGCGGCTGGCAGGATGGAACGGTGAGCGCACCCGTACCGGAAGAGGTCACCTTCTTCACCGCCGTCGGTGGTGAGGAGACGTTCCGCCGCCTCGTCGACAAGTTCTACGAGGGCGTCGCGCAGGACCCGCTGCTGCGGCCGATGTATCCCGAGGAGGATCTCGGCCCGGCCGCCGACCGGCTGACCCTCTTCCTGATGCAGTACTGGGGCGGGCCGAACACCTACTCCGCCAGCCGCGGCCACCCCCGGCTGCGGATGCGGCACGCGCCGTTCCGGGTCGGCCCGGCCGAGCGGGACGCCTGGCTGGCGCACATGCGGGTGGCGGTCGACTCGCTCGGCCTGGAGCCGCGGCTGCACACCATGCTCTGGGACTACCTGGAGCGCGCCGCCTATTTCATGGTGAACACCATGGATCCGGCGCACGGATAGTCACGCCGTTCCCGGGTGGCTCGTTGATCGGATTGTCCATCCACGATCCGGGAGCCGCCCCATGCGTCGTCGCCACCTGGCCGTCGCCACCGTTTTCCTCACCGCCCTGGGCGGATTCCCACCGCCCGCGATGGCCGACATCACGCAGTCCGCGATCGTCTCCAGCAACCCGGTCGACTGGACCCCGCACGTGCTGGACGGCACCGTCTGGTCGCTGGCGGTGGTCGGTGACACGGTGATCGTCGGTGGCGCGTTCACCAAGGTCGCGGACAGCAGCCGGCGCACCACCCTGGCCCGGAAGAACATCTTCGCGTTCGACCTGCACGACGGCACGATCCGGTCGTTCGCGCCGGAGGTGGACGGCGCGATCTACTCGCTGGCGCCGGGCGCCGACGGGACGGTCTACGCCGGGGGCGCCTTCAAGACCGTGAACGGCGCCTCGTCGCGCGGGCTGACCCGGCTCTGGCTGGGCAGCGGCAACCGGGACACCACGTTCAAGGCCCGGGTCAACTGGGGTGACGTGCGGGCCCTGGCGACCCGGGGCGACGACCTGTACGCCGCCGGCACGTTCTCCGCGATCAACGGGACCGGGCGGGTCGGCCTGGCCCGGATGAACGCCGAGACCGGCGCCGTCGACCAGGACTTCGACGCGCACCTGGCCGGGCCGGGGCTGAGCCGGACCCGGGTCGAGCACTTCGACGTCACCGCCGACGGGCGCAAGCTGGTCGCGGTCGGCGCGTTCCTCAAGGCCGGCACCGCGGACCGCACCCAGATCGCACTCTTCGACGTCGGTGGCTCCTCGGCGCAGCTCACCGGGTGGTACACGCGGGCGTACGAGCCGCAGTGCATGAAGGGCTTCGACACCTACCTGCGGCAGGTGAAGTTCTCCCCGGACGGCTCCTACTTCGTGGTCGCCGCGACCGGCCGGGCGTCCTCGGCGCAGAAGCTCTGCGACTCCGCCGCCCGCTTCGAGACGAACCGGACCGGCGAACAGCGCCCGACCTGGGTGCAGCGCACCGGCGGGGACTCGCTGTACGCGGTCGCGATCACCGGACCGGCCGTTTACCTGGGCGGGCACCAGCGCTGGTTCGACAACCCGTACGGCACCGACGGCAACGGCCCGGGGCCGGGCGCGGTCTCCCGGCCGGGCATCGGCGCGGTCAGCCCGGCCACCGGCAAGGCGCTGTCCTGGAACCCGACCCGCTCGCGCGGTGTGGGGGTGCGGGCCTTCCTCACCGTGCCGCGCGGGCTGCTGGTCGGCTCGGACACCGATCAGCTGGGCAAGGAGTACCACGGCCGGCTGGGGATGTTCCCCCTGGACTGACCGCTCAGAGCAGGGCGCCCTCGTCGTGCAGCCAGTCGACGAACGACGTCGCGACGGCGGCGCCACAGTCCAGCAGCTCGACCAGGAGGGTGTCGTGGGTGCCGGCGGCGAGCGGCACCTGCAGCTCTGCGTAGATCGGCAGCTGGCCGCGCTCGGTCGGATCCCCCACATACGCCTTGCAGAAGCGGCGGGTGTGGTTCCACTCGTTGACCACCCGGTACGCCCGATCCGCCCAGTCCGGCGGCACCGTCGCATGCGGACGCGCCCGCATCACCAGGATCTCGTCGTCCGGACCCTCCAGGGTGAACAGCACCGCGTGCCGCTCCCACATGGCGAGCAGGCTGCCGCCGCCGTCGGCGAGGAATCGGATGTCCAGCAGGTCGAGCGCTTTGCCGATGCGCGTCAGCGACACCGGCTCGACCAGATCGGAGGATCCGGTCGCAGGCAGTTCGGACGGAACGGTGGTCCGGCTCGGCTCGCGCTGGGCCGGGACACCGACGCGGACGGTGCTCTGCACCGCCACTTCGCCACCGGTATCCGGCTCGTCACCCGCGGCCGATCCCGGACGCCATGACCACCACGGCATCGTGTGCACCTCACTCCCCAACAGACCCACTGCCGGACGTAGCAGTAGATCCGAGGGCCGACGGTACCCGGACCGTTCCTGAAGGTCATCCCCCCAACGGGAGGGCGGGACCGGAAGGACTATGCGACCTCACCCTTTCGGGTGAGTCGTCATCGTCATAACAGTCAATTTGTGGGCGCTCTGTCGCCAAGCGACTCCATATGGTGCCGAAATTCCTACCCAACTGCCCGCGCGGCGCACTCGCGCCGCGGCCGGCTCGGGGTCCTTCGGACCGAGGAAACCCATCCGGGCAACCGCTTGCACGAGTCGCTGGGAGATCTCGACCGGGGCGCCGCCCTCCGGCGTGACGACCAGTGCCACGTGATCGAGAAGCGCGTCCCGGACCGCCCGCTGCCCGACCGCCCGGCCGTCCACCCCGCTCGCGGTCACCTCCCGCAGCGTGCCGGCGGCCGCTGCGGCGAGCCGGATCAGCTCGGCACCGGTGACCTCCTCGATGGCCTGGCTGGCGGCCGGCGGCAACGGCCAGCGCCACTGGGTGTCGCGCCGCTCCGGCAACTCCTCGCCACCGGCGGCGAGCACCGCGAGCAGGGCGGCCGCCGAGACCGTCGCGTCGCCCGGGCCGGGCCCTGCCACCTCGCGGGTGACCAGCACGTCCCAGGGCAGGTGCGCCCAGAGCGCGGTGCGGCCGCCGACTGATCGCAAACGGACCGGGGCGGCCGGATCCAGCCGGGTCAGCCGGGCCAGGAACGCGCCCGCGTCGGGAACCCCGAGCAGGCCGTGCCCACTCATGACCGGATCCGGTAGGGCGTCAGGAAGTCCCTCTCCTCGGCGGAGAGCCGCCGCGGGTGACCCTCGGCCAGGTTGTACGGCACGCAGACCGAGCGGGCCCGCGAGGCCAGCACCCCGTCGTCGAAGAGCTCGTAGTCCACCGTGAACGAGGCCGCTTTGAGCTCCGAGACCCACATCTCGATCCGCACCGGATCGCCGAAGTCGACCGGCCGCAGATAGTCGATCTCGTGGCGGGCGATCACGATGCCCTCCTCGAACGAGCCGAGCCCGTGCTTGCGGGCCCCGACGAAGAACATCGCGACGCGCGCCTCCTCGTACAGCGTGAGGAAGCGCGCGTTGTTGACGTGCCCGTACGCGTCCATGTCGGACCAGCGCACGGGCACGTCGTAGACGAAACGACCAGAATCAGTCACGAGTGAGCTTGCGGTAGGTCACCCGGTGCGGGCGGGCCGCCTCGGCGCCGAGCCGGTCGATCTTGTTCTTCTCGTACGCCTCGAAGTTGCCCTCGAACCAGAACCACTTGTCCGGGTCCTCGTCGGTGCCCTCCCACGCGAGCATGTGGGTGGCGACCCGGTCGAGGAACATCCGGTCGTGGGAGATGACCACGGCGCAGCCGGGGAACTCCAGCAGCGCGTTCTCCAGGCTGGAGAGGGTCTCGACGTCCAGGTCGTTGGTCGGCTCGTCGAGCAGGATCACGTTGCCGCCGATCTTCAGCGTCATCGCCAGGTTGAGCCGGTTGCGCTCACCGCCGGAGAGGACCTTGGTCGGCTTCTGCTGGTCCGGGCCCTTGAAGCCGAAGGCCGCGACGTACGCCCGGGACGGCATCTCGACCTTGCCGACCATCATGTGGTCGAGCCCGTCGGAGACGACCTCCCACACCGTCTTGGCCGGGTCCAGGCCGGCCCGGCTCTGGTCGACGTAGGACAGCTTGACCGTCTCGCCGATCCGCACCGAGCCCTCGTCCGGCTGCTCCAGCCCGACGATGGTCTTGAACAGCGTGGTCTTGCCGACGCCGTTCGGGCCGATGATGCCGACGATGCCGTTACGCGGCAGCGAGAACGACAGGTGGTCGATCAGCGTCCGCCCGTCGAAGCCCTTGACCAGGTCGCTGACCTCGATGACGGTGTTGCCCAGGCGCGGGCCCGGCGGGATCTGGATCTCCTCGAAGTCCAGCTTCCGGGTCTTCTCCGCCTCGGCGGCCATCTCCTCGTAGCGGTCGAGGCGGGACTTCGACTTGGTCTGGCGCGCCTTGGCGTTCGACCGGACCCACTCGAGCTCCTCGGTGAGGCGCTTCTTGAGCTTGGCGTCCTTGCGGCCCTCGACCGCCAGGCGCTGCGCCTTCTTCTCCAGGTACGTCGAGTAGTTGCCCTCGTACGGGTACGCCCGGCCGCGGTCCAGCTCGAGGATCCAGCCGGCCACGTTGTCCAGGAAGTACCGGTCGTGGGTGATCGCGATGACGGTGCCCGCGTACTTGGCCAGGTGCTGCTCCAGCCAGTGCACGCTCTCCGCGTCCAGGTGGTTGGTGGGCTCATCGAGCAGCAGCAGGTCGGGCGCCTCGAGCAGCAGCTTGCACAGCGCGACCCGGCGGCGCTCACCACCGGAGAGCTGGGTGACGTCGGCGTCCGGCGGCGGGCAGCGCAGCGCGTCCATCGCCAGCTCCAGCTGCGAGTCGATGTCCCACGCGTCGGCGTGGTCCAGCTCCTCCTGGAGCTTGCCCATCTCCTCCATCAGCTCGTCGGTGTAGTCGGTGGCCATCTGCTCGGCGATCTTGTTGAACCGCTCCAGCTTGGCCTTGGTCTCGGCGACCGCCTCCTCGATGTTGCCGAGGACCGTCTTCGCGTCGTTGAGCGGCGGCTCCTGCGCGAGCATGCCGACGGTGTAGCCGGGCATCAGCCGGGCATCGCCGTTGCTCAGCGTCTCGAGCCCCGCCATCACCTTGAGCAGCGTGGACTTACCGGCGCCGTTCGGGCCGACCACACCGATCTTGGCACCCGGCAGGAAGTTCAGCGTCACGTTGTCGAGCACGACCTTGTCGCCGTGCGCCTTGCGCGCCTTTTCCAGGACGTAGATGAACTGGGCCACGGTGTGCCCTACCTCCGCGATCGTGAGTTTTCGGTGCCGGAATCATTTCGGTGCCGGAATCAAAGGACAATCTTTCCAGGTCCCGCGGGCACCGTGAACGTCAACCCCTGGCGGTCACTCCGGCGCCAGGTCCTGCACCCGCGGCTTTCCGGACAGCGGCGTGATCAGCAGACGGTCGTCGTTCAGGTTGAAGATACTCCCGTCGGACGCGGTGCCCTCGTAGCTGCCGTCCGGCTCGTGCACGACGTCACGCAGGAAGAGCGCGGTCTTGCCCTCGATCCAGGTGGCCGACTCGCCGCCCTTGTTGGCGTGGTAGAAGAGCTGCCCCGCCTCGTTCTGGCAGATCCAGATCACCGTGCCGGCGGTGGTGCGGCGCCGCACCACCTGGGACAACGGGCCCGGGATCTGCGAGTGGACGGCGAAGTCCTGGGTCTGCTGCGGGCACAGACCGTCGGTCGGCAGGAGAGAGGGCGGCGCCGACGGGGTATACGAAGGAGCGGCGTCAGTGGTGGGGGACGTCGCCTCCGTGCCGCGGTCCTTCCGCTCGCTGAGCAGATACCCACCGATCATCCCGATGATCGTCAGCAGCACAGTGGCAATCACCACAGGAAAGAAGATCGGGCGCCGCTGCTGGGAATGATCATCGAGGGGGGTCACCGGCACAGGATGACACCCCGCTTCAAAGGCATGAAGAGAGTGGGTACGACCCGGGCTGGCTACGCACAGTAGGCTCGCCTTGGGAACAGAAACCACCCGGAGGTGTACTCAGCGTGGCCCAACGAAGTTCCTTCGTCGTCGTCGCCAACCGTTTGCCCGTGGACGAGGTCATTCTCCCGAGCGGGGAACGACAGTGGCGTCCCAGCCCAGGAGGCCTGGTCACGGCGTTGCATCCGGTGCTCACCGAGCACCGTGGGACCTGGATCGGATGGGCCGGCGGCGACGGTGCCGCCCCGGAGCCGTTCGAATTGGAAGGCATCAACATCCATCCGGTGCCGCTGAGCGCCGACGAACTCGAACGCTATTACGAGGGCCAGTCGAACGCGACGATCTGGCCGCTCTACCACGACGCGGTGGAGACCCCCGTCTACAAACGGCGCTGGCGGGACTCCTATCGCGCGGTCAACCAGCGGTTCGCCGAGGCCGCGGCGGACGTGGCGGCCGAGGGCGCCACCGTCTGGGTGCAGGACTACCAGCTCCAGCTGGTGCCCGCGATGCTCCGGGAGATGCGCCCCGACCTGCGGATCGGCTTCTTCCTGCACATCCCGTTCCCGCCGATCGAGCTGTTCATGCAGATGCCGTTCCGGGCCGAGATCCTGCGCGGCCTGCTCGGCGCCGACCTGGTCGGTTTCCAGCAGCGGCTGGCCGCGCAGAACTTCGTCCGGCTGGCCCGGCACCTGCTCGGCCTGCGTTACGAGGGCCAGTCCATCCAGGTGGACGGGCGCAAGGTGAAAGCCGGCGCGTTCCCGATCAGCATCGACACCCGGGAGATGGAGCGGCTGGCCGCCGACCCGTCGGTGCAGGCCCGGGCCAAACAGATCCGCGCCGAGCTGGGCGATCCGAAAACGGTCATCCTCGGCGTCGACCGGCTGGACTACACCAAGGGCATCGAGCTGCGGCTCAAGGCGTTCCGCGAGCTGCTGGCCGACCAGAAACTCAGTGTCGGCGACGCGGTGATGGTGCAGGTCGCGACGCCCAGCCGGGAGCGCGTCGAGCACTACCAGACGTTGCGGGTCAAGGTGGAGCGCGAGGTCGGCCGGATCAACGGCGAGTTCGGCAAGGTCGGCACCCCGGCCGTGCACTACCTGCACCAATCGGTCAGCAAGCAGGAGCTCGCCGCGATGTACGCGGCCGCCGACGTGATGATGGTGACCCCGCTGCGGGACGGGATGAACCTGGTGGCCAAGGAGTACATCGCCTGCCGCGGCGACACCGGGGGCGCGCTGATCCTCAGCGAGTTCGCCGGCGCCGCCACGGAACTGCGCCAGGCCTTCCTGTGCAACCCGCACGACCCCGACGGCGTGAAGGACGCGCTGCTGCGGGCGATCAACTCGGAGCCGGCCGAACTCAAGCGCCGGATGCGGGTCATGCAGCGCCATCTGCGCACCCACGACGTCGCCCGGTGGGCCCGCACGTTCCTCGACGAGCTCGACGTCGACGAGAAGGACGACTAGGACCACGCTTTCCGGTGCCGGGCCGCTGCGGCCCGGCACCGTCCGTTTCCCGTACGCCCCAAGCCCGGTCCCGCCCCGGTCCCGGCCGCGAGTCACCGTTCCCCGGCTGACCCTGTTCGTCGGGCTGGCACTCAGCGCCCTATTCCGAGCCCGGACAGGGCCACCAGCACCAGCCCGGGTTGTCGGGCTGGCACTCAGCGCCCTACTCCGAGCCCGGACAGGGCCACCAGCACCAGCCCGGGTTGTCGGGCTGGCACTCAGCGCCCTACTCCGAGCCCGGACAGGGCCACCAGCACCAGCCCGGGTTGTCGGGCTGGCGCCCAGCGCCCCATTCCGAGCCCGGACAGGGCCACCAGCACCAGCCCGGGTCGACGGGCTGGCACTCAGCGCCCTACCCCGAGCCCGGACAGGGCCACCAGCACCAGCCCGGGTCGACGGGCTGGCACTCAGCGCCCTACCCCGAGCCCGGACAGGGCCACCAGCACCAGCCCGGGTCGACGGGCTGGCACTCAGCGCCCTATGGCCGCCCCGGAAAGGGCCGTGAGGACCAGCCCGGTTCGTCGGGCTGGCGCTCAGCGCCCTATGGCCGCCCCGGAAAGGGCCGTGAGGACCAGCCCGGTTCGTCGGGCTGGCGCTCAGGGCCCTATGGCCGCCTCGGGAAGGGCCGTGAGGACCAGCTCGGGGTTCAGTTGGCGACCGGGGTGAACGCCTCCGTCGCCGCTACCACGTCACCGATCACGACCACCGCGGGCGGGCGGATCCCGGCGGCGGTGACCTCGTCGGCGACCGCGCCCAGCGTGCTGCGCAGCGACCGCTGGTGCGCCGTCGAGCCCTCCTGGATCACCGCGACCGGCGTCGCGGTGTCCCGGCCCTCGGCGAGCAGGCGTGCCGCGATCCTCGGCAGGTTCTTCAGGCCCATCAGCACCACCAGGGTGCCGCGCAGCCGGGCCAGGGCCGGCCAGTCGACCAGCGAGTCCGGGTGGTCCGGCGGGATGTGCCCGGAGACCACGGTGAACTCGTGCGCCACCCCGCGGTGGGTGACCGGGATGCCGGCCAGCGCGGGCGCCGCGATCGAGCTGGTCACGCCGGGCACCACCAGCACCGGGACGCCGGCCTCGGCGCAGGCCAGGGCCTCCTCGCCGCCGCGGCCGAAGACGAAGTTGTCGCCGCCCTTGAGCCGGACCACGAACTTGCCCTGCAGAGCCCGGTCGACCAGGATCCGGTTGATCTCCTCCTGGGCGGCGGACGGCCCGTACGGGATCTTGGCGGCGTCGATCAGCTCGACCTCGGGCCGCAGCTCGCCGAGGAGCATGCCGGGGACCAGCCGGTCGGCGACCACCACGTCGGCGGCGGCCAGCAGCCGGCGGCCCTTCACGGTGATCAGCTCCGGGTCGCCGGGGCCGGCGCCGACCAGGGCCACGCCCTTCAGTTCCGGGGCGGCCGGCGGGGTCGCCTCCAGCGCGTGCGCGACCAGGTCACGGACGGCCATCGCCCGGCGCCGGTCGCCACCGTCGGTCACCGCGACGGTCACCTGCCCGTGCCGGGTGACGGCCGGGGTCCACGCGGTGGCGGCATCCCGGTCGTCCGCGCGTACGCAAAAGATGTCGTGCTCCTCGGCCGCCGCACTGACCGTGGCGGCCGCCTCCGGGTCGTCGATGGCCACGTGCACCAGCCAGGCGCCCTGGACGTCGGCGGGCTCGAAGCGCCGGGGCGTCCAGGTCGCCCGGCTCGCGTCGACGTGCGCCCGCAGCGCCGGGGTCAGCTCGGGGGACACGATGTCCACCCGGGCGCCGGCCGCGATCAGCGCGGGCACCCGGCGGGTGGCCACCGAGCCGCCGCCGACGACCAGCACGCGGCGGCCGTCGAGGCGCAGGGCCAGCGGATAAAGACTCATCTCTCGACAACTCCCGCGCGGATCGTCCCGATTGCCATGATCATTTCTCCGAGACCCCCGCGGAATCGAACGTCGCGACCTCGTGCAGGACCCGGACCGCGGCCGCGACGATCGGCAGCGCCAGCACCGCGCCGCTGCCCTCGCCGAGGCGCATCCCGAGGTCGAGCAGGGGCGTCAGGCCCAGGTGGGCGAGCGCGACGGTGGCGCCCGGCTCGGCCGAGCGGTGCCCGGCGACCATCGCGGCGACCGCGTCCGGGGCGAACGCGGCGGCGGCCAGCGCGGCCGAGGCGGCGATCACGCCGTCCACGATCACCGGCACCCGGTTGGCGGCCGCGCCCAGGACGAACCCGGCCAGCGCGGCGTGCTCCAGCCCGCCGACCGTGGCCAGCACACCGAGCGGGTCGGCGGGGTCCGGCGTGTGCCGGGCCAGCGCCGCGGCGATCACCTCGGTCTTGTGGGCCAGCATGGCGTCGTCGATGCCGGTGCCCCGGCCGGTCACGGTGGCCGGGTCGCTGCCGGTGAAGACCGCGATCAGGGCCGCGGCCGGGGTCGTGTTGGCGATCCCCATGTCGCCGGTGAGCAGGCATCTCGCGCCCGCCGCGACGAGCTGGCCGGCGACCGCGACGCCCAGATCGACGGCGGCGAGGGCCTCCTCGCGGGTCAGGGCCGGCTCGACGGCCAGGTCCCGGGTGCCGCGGCGCACGTTCGCGTCCAGCAGGTTCGGCCCGCCGTGCAGCGGGATCGCCACCCCGGCGTCGACCACCATCACGTCCGCGCCGGCCTGCCGGGCGAACGCGTTGACCACCGCGCCGCCGGCCACGAAGTTCGCCACCATCTGGGCGGTGACCTCCTGCGGCCACGGGGTGACGCCCTGGGCGTGCACGCCGTGGTCGCCGGCGAAGACCGCGACGGTGGCCGGCTCGGGCAGCGGCGGCGGGCAGACCCCGGCCAGCCCGGCCAGGCGCACCGACAGCTCCTCCAGGTCACCGAGTGACCCGGCCGGTTTGGTCAGCCGGGCCTGCAACTCGCGAGCGGCGGCCATGGCCTGCTCGTCGGCCGGGCGGATGGCCGCCAGGGTGGTCTCCAGGGTCACGGGCGCTCCTCGATCACGTCTCGCAGAGTCTGCACGAATCTGTCCGTGGTGGCAGTGTCGCGCACCGCAATCCGGAGCCAGTCGGGGCCCAGACCCGGGAAGGTGTCGCCCCGACGGACCGCGTAACCACGTTTGCGCAGCTCGACGCGGATCTGATCGGCGCCGGGAAGGCGTACCGCAATAAATGCGGACGCCGGGTCGCCGGCAACCGTGACCTTCGGCACCTCCCGCAGGCGGTCCACCAGGTGGGCGCGCTCGGCCGCGAGCGCGGCCGCGATCTCGCGCTCGGCGGCGATCGCGACCGGCGAGGCGCAGGCGGTCGCCGCGGCGAGCGCCGGCGTCGAGACCGCCCAGAGCGGCTGGGCCGCGGCCAGCCGCGGCACCAGCTCGGCCGGGCCGAGCAGGTAGCCGATCCGCAGACCGGCCAGGCCCCAAGTCTTGGTCAGGCTGCGCAGCACGACCAGGCCGGGCAGGTCGCGGCGCTCGGCCAGGGATTCCGGTTCGCCCGGAGACCCTTTCCGGTACGTGGTGTCGGCGAACGCCTCGTCGATCACCAGGACCCGGCCGGGGCGGGCCAGTTTCGCCAGGTCCTCGGCCGGGTGCAGGACCGACGTGGGGTTCGTCGGGTTGCCCACGAAGACCAGGTCCGCGTCGTCGGGAACCTGCGCCGGATCCAGCCGGAAGCCGTCCGCCTCACGCAGCAGCACCCGCTCGACCCGGTGCCCCGCGTTGAGCAGCGCGGCCTCCGGCTCGGTGAACTGCGGATGCACCACGACCGGCCGCCGGGCGCCGCGCAGCGCCTGGGCGAGCAGCACGAACGCCTGCGCCGCACCGGCCGTGAGCAGCACCTCCGCCGGGTCGCGGCGGTGCCGGGCGGCGACCGCGGCGGTCGCCGCGGCGGCGTCGGGGTAGGCGGACAGGTGGGCCAGCGAGGCCGCGATCGGGTCGGCCAGCCAGCCCGGCATCGCCTGATGCCGCACGTTGACCGCGAGATCGATCAGGCCCGCCCCCACCTCGGCGTCGCCGTGATGATCAAGGTCGAACGTCATGCGCCCAGCATGCCGCACCCACGTTGTCTGGCTGATTCGTGGGGAACATGAGGCGATTTGTCATACCTTCAGAGGGTGACGAGCCGACGCCCCACCGTAGCCGGAAGAGTCGCCCTCCTGGTCCGCGCCGGGCTCATCGCGGGCCTGGTCATCGCCGGTCTCTCCTATCCGTTCACGGCCCTGGCCGGGATGGGCGTCAAGGCCGGCACCGACGCCCTGGCGAACATGCCCGAGCAGCTCACCGAGGTGCCCGCCGCGCAGACGACCTACGTCTACGCCAAGGACGGCAAGACCCTGCTGACCATGTTCTACGAGGAGTACCGGCGGCAGGTGCCGCTCGAGGACATGTCGCCGTACATCACCCAGGCCATCGTGGCCTCCGAGGACACCCGGTTCTACGAGCACCACGGCGTCGACGCCAAGGGGGTGGCCCGCGCCTTCGTCGCCAACCAGCAGGCCGGCGGCGTCTCCCAGGGCGCGTCGACGCTGACCATGCAGTACGTCCGGATGGCGCTGCGGGACAGCGCGAAGACGCCGAAGGAGGCCCTCGAAGCGACCGAGCAGACGGCCGCCCGCAAGCTGCGCGAGATGCGGCTGGCCATCGAGGTCGAGCAGCGCCTCAGCAAGCAGGAGATCCTCCAGCGCTATCTGAACGCCGCCTACTTCGGGCACCGCGCGTACGGGATCTACGCCGCCTCCGAGGTGTTCTTCTCCAAGCCCGCCAAGTATCTGACCCTGAACGAGGCGGCGCTGCTGGCCGGGCTGGTCAAGGCGCCGTCGGCGTACGACCCGGCGACCAAGGACCAGGGCGCGGCCCGGCAGCGGCGCGACTACGTGATCGACCAGATGCAGAAGATCGGGTCGATCACCGCGGCGCAGGCGGCCACCGCGAAGAAGTCCAAGATCAAGCTGAAGCTCAGCGCCCCGCCGAACGACTGCGTCTCGGTCCCCGACAAGTACAACGACTGGGGCTTCTTCTGCGACTACTTCAAGAGCTGGTGGCGCGAGCAGCCGGCGTTCGGCGAGACGGTGCTGGACCGGGAGGAGAATCTGCGCCGCGGCGGGTACCGGGTGATCACCTCGATCGACCCGAAGGTGCAGGCGGCGGCCATGAAGCACGTGCTGAACAAGGAGAAGCGGGACAGCCCGTTCGCGCACGGCGAGGTGGTGGTGCAGCCGGGGACCGGGCGGATCGTCAGCATGGCGGTGAACCGGAAGTACTCGCTGCACCAGGCCGCCAACGGGAAACACAGCGACCACGCGCAGGACTCCGACGTCCGCGGCAACTACCCGAACACGGTGAACCCGCTGCTCGGCGGCGGGGACATGGCCGGGTACCAGGCCGGGTCGACCTTCAAGATCTTCACGATGCTGGCGGCGCTGGACGCCGGGCTGCCGCTGTCCACGTCGTTCTACGCGCCGGAACGGTTCGTCTCGAAGTACATCACCGCGCCCGGGCCGGCGACCTGCGGGACGCACTGGTGCCCGAAGAACTCCAACAAGTCGATGACCGGGACGCAGACCATGTGGAGCGGGTTCGGCAAGTCGGTGAACACCTACTTCGTGCAGCTGGAGCAGCGGGTCGGCGCGGAGAAGGCGGTGGCGATGGCGGAGAAGCTCGGGTTGAAATGGCGTACCGAGGTGGACCGGAAGCTGGCCACGCCGGAGCACGCGTCCGGGTGGGGCGCGTTCACGCTCGGGGTCAGTGACGCCACCCCGATCGAGATCGCCAACGCGTTCGCCACGATCGCGGCCGAGGGCCGGTACTGCGAGCCGCTGCCGGTCATGGCCATCCGCAAGACCGACGGCACCGACGCGATGTACCGGGGCAGGATGATCGCCGCCCCGCGCTGCCACCGCGTCTTCAGCGAGAACGTGGCCCGCGCCGCGACGGACGCGGCCCGCTGCGTGACCGGGTACGGCGCCGACCGCGGCAGCTGCGGCGGCTGGGGCACGTCGCCGATGGTGTTCGCCACGCTGGGACGACCGGTGGCCGGGAAGAGCGGCACCACCGACAACAACAAGACGGCCTGGTTCAGCGGCTTCACCCCGCAGCTGGCGGCCTCGGCCTTCGTCGCCGACCCGGACAACCCGGAGCATTACGTGGGGACGAGCCGGTCCACGATCTCCAAGTACACGGTGGCGGAGACGCTGCGGGACGCTCTGAAGGGGCAGCCCAAGCTCGATTTCACGCCGCCTTCCGACAAGCTCGTCTGGTAATCCATCGAGACCTCGGGCAGGGGCCGTCCCGCACCTCGGGGGCGGCCCTCGCGCATGCCGACACCAGCCGGCGCCCCTCCGTGTAGCCGCGCCGGAGCCACGTCTTGGGTGGGGCCCTTGGTGGTCAGGCGGAGCGGGCGGCGGGTGGGTGCTCGCGACGGAGGTGGGCGGAGGGGACGTCTCGGGTGCGGGGTGGCCGCCAGGACGGGTCGCGGCCGGCCAGGGCCAGGGCTCGGGGCAGGGGGTCCTCGTCCGGGTCGATCGGGACCCGGGGGCCCAGGAAACCCGGGGTGCCGTCCGGTGGGCCGGCGGCCAGGAAGTCGATCAGGGTGGTCAGGACCCGCGGGTCGGCGGCGAAGTCCTGGCCGGTGGCGCGGGCCAGATCCCAACCGTGCATGACCAGCTCGTTGACCGCGACCGTGCCCATCGTGCGGGCCGGCATGGTGATCCCGCCGGCGCGGGCCTCGCCGAGCCAGGCGGACGGCGCTTTCCACGCGGTGGCGAGCTCCTCCAGCAGGACCGGGAGGCGGCTGCGCCAGTGCGGCGAGAGGTGCGCCGCCGACGGCGCCGGCGGCGGGCCGTCACCGGACGCGTCGGCGCCCTTGCGGGCGGCCTCGGCGAACGCCTCGGCCAGCCGCATCAGGTGATCGAGAAGGGTCGCGACCGACCAGCCCGGGCAGGGCGTGGGAGCGGTCAGCTCACGGTCGTCGACCCCCAGCAGCAGAGCTCTGAGCTGACGAACCGGCGGGTCCAGATCCAGCGGCAGACGGGCGGCCACGGTCATCCTCCTTCGGTTGTCGTGCCCCTCACGGTACGAGGCGGGTACGACAATTTCCGGTCCGCCGGCCGCCGTTTTGGCACGCTGGGCCGCTTCCGGCGAGCTTTCCCGCCGGCCGGCCCCGGGCCCGCCCGGTCAGCCGCTCAACGGCACCTCACGATGCGTGGCCGGGATCACCGTCAGGCTTCCGCGGAACCGTGCCGGACGCCCTTCCGGCCACCGCCGGAATCGGACACGAGCCTCTCCGGTGAACAACGGCAACGATCGGGCGCGAAACGGTCAGGACGGGATGGGGATGTCCGATGTGGGACGGTTGTCGGGTGTGCCGTCCGGGCCGGGGGACGTACCGGGGTTGCCGTGCACCGGGCCCGCGTTGGGCATCCCGGAACCGGGGCGCGGCGGGACCGGGCCGTTGGGCGGGGGCATCGGACCGTTGGCCGGCGCCGGTCCCAGGGCCGGGCCGTTGGGCGGGGCCATCCCCGGCATCGGGCCGTTCGGATGCGGCATCCCGGGCAGCGGACCGGTCGTCTGGCCCGGATCGGCAGGGGGCATGCCGGCGCCCTCGCCGGAGATCCCGGCCGGCGGCGACCCGTGATCGCTCGCCGGCGTCACACCGGGCCCGTAGTCACCCGCGTGACCCGGACCGGGGAAGAACTCACGCGCATGACCCGGACCGGGACCGAACTCACCCGCGTGACCGGGACCGGGACCGGGACCGAACTCACCGGCATCACCAGGACCAGGACCGAACTCGCCCGCCGGCACCGGACCCGGGCCGGGAATGCCCTGTCCCGGGCCACCTTGCTGAGCGCCGCCCTGCGCGGACAGCGACGCGCTCATCGGCATCGGGACCGGCTGGGCCAGCCCCTCGCTGACGCGCGGCACCGGAGCGGCCATCGGCCCGGCCGGGTGCGGACCGGACATCTGCGGACCGGACATCTGCGGAGCGGGCATCTGCGGGCCCTGACCGGACGCCGTCATCGGCCCGGCGACAGCGGCCGCGACCAGGCGTTTCGCGATCTCCGGTGCGGCCGCCCAGTGCAGGCCCAGCTGGGACGCGTGCACCTGCCGCCAGACGAAGCCCTCCGGGTTTCCACCCGACCAGGTCCAGGCCGGCGCGGCACCCGCCCGCGGCGTCACCAGCGCACGGTGCTGCTTGTACCCGGTGATCCGGGCGCCGGCCGGGGCCAGCACCGAGGTGCCCGGCGCGGTCGCCTCCCGATACCCGGCGACCGTCTGCTCCCCGGTGATCCCGGTGATGTCCAGCACCCCGCACATCGGCCGGCCGTCCAGGTCCCGGCCCAACCACGGCAGGGCCACCCCCTCGGCCACCACCGGCCAGCCCTCGCGGGCGAAATTCGCCACGTCGGCGCAGAGCCGCCGGTTGGCGGAGAGCTCCTCGGCATACCCCTCGGGGAGGCCGGAGCCGACGATCAGCGCACGGGTGCCGGGCGGCAGCGACTCGTCCCGGAGCGGATCGACCACCACCACCTCGGCGCCGACGGCGGTGAGCAGCTCGGCGGTCTCGACGTACGTGTAAGGCGCCCCCGGCCCACCGGCGAGCGCGACCACCGGGCGGACCTCGGCGGGCTCGCCGGCCTCGGCCGGCGTCCAGAGCGGACCGGGCAGCGGCGGCGCCGAGTTGGCCAGCGCCATCAGGCGGTCGAGGTCGAGCGACGAGGCGACCGCCTCGCCCAGCCGGCGGACCGCGCGCCCGGCCTCGACCGTCCGGTGCGCCACCGGAACCAGGCCGTGTGCCCGGGACGGCAGCACGTTGGGCAGGTCACCGCGGCGCAGCGCACCCAGCACCGGCATGCCGATGTCGTCCAGGGCGCTGCGCAGCATCTGCTCGTGACGCGGCGAGGCGACCCGGTTCAGGATCACGCCGCCCAGGTGCACCATCTCGTCGAACATCCGGAACCCGTGGACCAGCGCGGCCAGCGAGTGCCCCATCGCGGCCACGTCCACCACCAGCGCGACCGGGGCGCGCAGGGTGGCCGCGACCGCCGCGGTGCCGTCGATCTCGGGCTGGCCGGTGAGGCTGTCGAACAGGCCCATCGCGCCCTCGATCACGGAGAGCTGCGCCCCGGACGCGCCGTGCCCGAACAGCGGCGCGATGCGCTGCGCGCCGACCAGGCGGGGGTCCAGGTTGCGGCCCGGACGTCCGGCCGCCAGCCCGAGGTACGCCGCGTCGGTGTGATCCGGCCCGACCTTGAACCCCGCCGTGGGGACGCCACGGGCCGCCATCGCGGCGAGCAGCCCGACGGCTATCGCGGTCTTGCCGTGGCCGGACGACGGCGCACTCACGACCAGACGAGGCTGGGCGGTGATCAATGTCTCCCCCGAGGGTTACGCGGACCGGCGGTCACGTGGTATTGGCCGCCGGAAGTTCGCACAGTACCCGGCAACGGCGGAGGCTACCGCCTCGCCGGGTAGCCTCGGGGGGTGTACCGGTTCCTGCTGACCCCGCGCTGGTTGGCCGCCGCCGTCCTGGCCGTGGTCGCCTCAGTGATCATGGTGATGCTCGGCAACTGGCAGCTGCGCCGATACCACGAGCGCCACGAGATCAACACGAGGATCGATGCGGCGGACTCCGTCCAGGCGGTCCCGCTCACCTCGGTGCTGGCCGCGCCGACCGCGCCGGGCTCCGCCGGTGCCTCCCCCGGCAAGGCGCTGGCCTGGACAAAGGTCACCGTGACCGGGCGCTACGACCCGGCGCACGAGATCCAGGCCCGGGGCCGCACGGTGAACGGCGAGGTCGGTTTCGAGATTCTCACGCCGCTGGTGCTGGCCGACGGCACGGCGGTGCTGATCGACCGCGGCTGGGTGCCACCGGCGGGCAACGGGGCGCTCGCGCCGCCGCAGGCGCCGGCCGCTCCGGCGGGTGACGTGACCGTCGTCGGCCAGGTTCACCTGTCGGAAAGCCGACCTGCCCCGGTCGAGCGACGGGACGGCCGGCTGGACACCCGGCGGCTCAACCTGCCCCGGCTCGCCGGCGAGCTGCCCTTCCCGGTCTACGGGGCCTATGTGCTCGTCACCACGCAGACCCCGGCCAACGATCCGGCCTTCGTCCCGGTGCCGATCGACCACGAGGACGCCTGGCAGAACGGGGGTTATGCGGTCCAGTGGTGGCTGTTCGCGGTGATGGCCCTGCTGCTCTACGGATACCAGGCCCGCCGGGAGGCGCACGGCGCGAACACCCCGCCCGGCGAGCAGCCGGCCCCGCGCGACCCCGCCGAGCCCACCCGAGACCGCGTGGAAGCCGCCGACCAGCGCCGCACGGCGAAAACCATGGACCGCGTGGAAGCCGCCGACCAGCGCCGGACCGCGAAGACCATGGACCGCGTCGAGGCCGCCGACCAGCGCCGGGCCGCGAAGGAGCCGGTGGATCGGGTCGCCGAGGCCGACCGCAAGCTCGCGGCGCAGAACGGCGCGGATTAATGTCCCCGGCATGACCTTCCCGCCGGACGATCCCTGGGGCACCCCCGCGCCGGCCCCGCCCGGCCCGCCGCCGGGCCCGGTCGGGCCCCGACTCGTGCCCCCGCAGGTCCCCGCGCCCGCGCCGGACCCCGGACCGGCCCCGGCGCCGCGGCTCCCGAACGATCCGACGATCTACGTCGGACCGGTGATCGTGCAGATCGCCGAGATCGAGATCACCTCGACGGTGGTCCGCACCCCGGCCGGCGACGTCCCGCTGGCCCGCACGCAGTGGCAGGTCAACGACTTCTGGGTGACCCAGCGCCGCACCCCGACCTGGGCCAAGATCGCCGGCGTGGCCGGGGTCTGCTTCACCGGCGGGCTGAGCCTGCTGCTCTTCCTGGTCAAAGAATCGGTGCCGCAGGGCACCGTGCAGGTCACCGTCACCAACGGCCCCTGGCAATACGTCGCCCGCGTCCCGGTGCACGACGAGCGCGACGTGCACACCATCAATCAGCAGGTGAATTACGTCCGCAGCCTGGCCGCCCTGTAGGTGCCGGCCGCACCACCGGCAGGGTCAGCGCTGAGCCCCGATCGCGCGGACCGCGTCGATGGTGTCGGCCTCGGCGGCCCGCTTGTCGTCGCGGTAACGCAGCACCCGGGCGAACCGCAGCGCGACCCCGCCCGGGTACCGCGGTGAGGTCTGCACGCCGTCGAAGGCGATCTCGACGACCTGTTCCGGCCGCACCCGCACCACCCAGCCGTCGTCGCCGACCGCCAGCTCCTTGAACCGCTCGGTCTGCCAGCGCAGCAGCTCGTCGGTGAGCCCCTTGAACGTCTTGCCGAGCATCACGAAACCGCCGGTCTCCGGATCCCGGGCGCCCAGGTGCAGGTTGGACAGCCAGCCCCGGCGCCGCCCGTGCCCCCACTCGACGGCCAGCACCACCAGGTCCAGGGTGTGCCGGGGTTTCACCTTCACCCAGGCGGCGCCGCGGCGGCCCACGTCGTAGGGCGCCTCGGGCGCCTTCACCACGACGCCCTCCTGCCCGGCCGCGACGGCGGCGGCGAACGCGGCGGTCGCCTGCTCCTCCGTCTCCACCGTCTCCCGCCCGACGATCAGGTCACCGGGCAGCGCGTCGGCCAGCGCCGCCCAGCGCACCCGGCCCGGCTCGTCCAGCAGGTCCGTGCCGTCCAGGTGCAGAAGGTCGAAAAAATACGGCACCAGCGCGAGCGGGTTGCTCTTTCCCCTGGTCGCGGCCCGGCTCGACGTCTCCTGGAACGGCCGCGGCCGGCCCTGCTCGTCGAGCGCCATCGCCTCACCGTCGAGCACCACCTCGCGCAGCGGCAGCGCCCGGACCGCGGCCACCACCTCGGGCAGCCGCGGGGTGATGTCGTCCAGGCTGCGGGTGAACACGGCCACCTCGTCACCGGAGCGGTGCACCTGGATCCGGATGCCGTCCAGCTTGGTGTCGACCACCGCGGGGGCGCCGGTGGCCAGCAGCGCCGCGCCGACGTCCGGGGCGCTCTGCGCCAGCATCGGGGTGAGCGGGGTGCCGACCCGCAGGCTGATCCCGGCGAGCGCGGCAGCGCCGCCGCTCAGCGCGGCGACCGCGACCTGCTTGAGATCACCGGAGAGCAGCAAGGCCCGGCGTACCGCGGCGACCGGCACCTGCGCGGCCGCCGCGACCGCCTCGGCCAGCAGCCCGGCCTGCGCACCCTGCCGCAACTCCCCGCCGAACAGACCGACCAGCAGCCGCTGCTCGTCCTCGGTGGCCGCACCGAACAACGCCCCGAGCAACTCCCGCCGACGTGCCTGCGATCCCGCTCCGGAGACCGTCGCGATCTCGGCGATCGCCGCGTCGACCCCGGCCACGGTCAGCGTCGGCTCCAACGCCGGAGCCGGCCGGTTGCGCAGCCCGGCGTACCCCACCCCGGTCTGCCGTTGCCGCAGCTCACCCGCGAGGTAGGCGGACCCTGCCGCGACCTCGTCCGGCTCCAGCCGGCGCAGCGCGTCAGCCAGCAGCTCGATCTTCGCCTTCCGCCCACCGGTCGCGGAGACCGCGGCCGAGGTCGCTGCAATATCTACGAACCGCATGGATCCCATCCTCGCAGCGGAAGCCACATAACGATCACATTGAACGTCACGATCTTCGTGCACACCGGTCAGCGACAGGCCACCCGAAGCACCACGAGCGATCACGCCGACACACCCCGGCAGGCCGGTCGAATTACGGCAAAATCACCATCAAACCCTTTATTTGCGCGCGTCCGCTCGGGTGCGGACCGCACGCTCCCGCGCGGGCCGGGCACGGAGATCTGGCCGCTGGCGCGTCCAGAACGATCTCCGCACCCTTCATTGCCCGCGGGTGGCCCGGGAAATCAAATCCAGCCCGCAAACTCCCAGCTCACCCGCCCCGAAGCCGCCGCCGCACGGCGGCTCGCCCCGCACCCGGCCGACCCGCAACCGGCCGAAAACCGCACACACAGCGACTCGCCCGCACGCGAACCCGGCCCACACCGGAAGAAGCCATGACACACGCCGCCCTACCCGAACCGGCCCACACCACAAGAAGCCGTGACACACGCCGCCCCACCGGGCACCGAGGCCGGCAGCCGACGACAGAAGCCGCGGCACACGGTGTCCCACCCACACCCCAGGCCGACAGCCGACGACAGAAGCCGTGACGTGGGGCGGCTCCTCGCACCCGAAGTGCCCGCCAGGCGAGCCGGCCTGCGCAGCGCCCCCTCACCCGAAGCCGACCCGCGACCGCGAAAGCCGTGACACACGCGACTCACCCCAGACCCGAGCTGCCCGCCAGGGGGAGCCGGCCTGCGCAGCGGCCCCTCACCCGAAGCCGACCCGCGACCGGAAAGAACCGTGACGCACGGCAACTCACCCCGAACCGAACTGCCCGCCAGGAGAGCCGACGTGCGCGGCGACCCCTCACCCGAAGCCGACCCGCGACCGCGAAAGCCGTGACGCACGGCGACTGACCCCGGACCCGAGCTGCCCGCCGGAAAGAGCCATCGCGCGGAGCCTTACCCCGTATCCCGAGGTCGACCTGCGACCGGCGAAGCCGTCACGCACGGCAGCCCATCCTGCACCCGAAGTGCCGCCGGGAGGAGCCGTGGCGCGTAGCGCCCCGGAAGCCAGCCACGACCGAGAAGCCGCCGCGCACAACGACTAGCTGGCACCTGGGGCCCTGCCCGGAGAAGTCGTGTGACGCGCGGCGGCCCCATCCCGAAGCCGGCCCGCGACCGGGAAAGCCGTCGCGCACGACGACTCGCCCGCACACTAGGCCGGCCCTCCGCCGGAAGGAGCCGCGACACATGACGCACCGCCCCCGAAAACCGGCCCACGACCGCGAAAGCCATCGCGCACCACAACTCGCCCGCACACGAGATCGGCCCCCGACCGGAGAAGCCGTCACGTGCGGCGGCCCACCCCGCACCTGAAACACCCGCCGCGAGGAGCCGCGACGCGTAGCGCCGGAAGCCAGCCACGACCGAGAAGCCGCCGCGCACAACGACTCGCCCACACACGAGACCGACCCTCGACCGAAGAAGCCGTCACGTGCGGCGGCCCCGCCCCAAAGCCGGCCCGCGACCGGGAAAGCCATCACGCACGACGACTCGCCCGCACACTAGGCCGGCCCTCCGCCGGAAGGAGCCGCGACACGTGACGCATCGCCCCGAAAACCGGCCCACGACCGGGAAAGGCCATCGCGCACGACGACTCGCCCGCACACGAGACCGACCCCCGACCGAAGGAGCCCTCACGTGCGGCGGACCGCCCCGCACCTGAAGTGCCCCGGGAGGAGCCGTGACGCGTGGCCCCGGAAGCCAGCCACGACCGGCAAAGGCCATCGCGCACCACAACTCGCCCGCACACGAGACCGACCCTCGACCGGAGAAGCCGTCATGGGTGGCGGCCCACCCCGCACCTGAAGCGCCTGCCGCGAGGAGCCGTGACCCGTGGCGCCCCGGAAGCCAGCAACGACCAGGAACCCGCCGCGCACCACGACTCGCCCACACACAAGGCCGACCCGGACCGAAGAAGCCCTGACACGCGGCGGTCCACCCCGCACCTGAAGCGCCCACCGCGAGGAGCCATGACCCGTGGCGCCCCGGAAGCCAGCAACGACCAGGAACCCGCCGCGCACCACGACTCGCCCGCACACGAGGCCGACCCCCGACCAGAGCAGCCGTCATGTGCGGCGGACCGCCCCGGCACCTGAAGCGCCCACGGGAGGAGGTGTGGCGCGGGGCGGCTTGGTCAGCGGTAGAGGGCGGCACGCGACGGGAGGAACAGTGGCGCGGGGCGACTTGGGGGTCGCTCGGCGTCGGGGGCGGGCACGTGACGGGAGTAGTTGTGGCGCGCGGCGAATTGCGGCTCGCTCACCACGGGGAGCCGGCCGGTGGCGGGCAGTCTCGGGGTGGGTGCCGGGGTTGGGGTTGACCGGGACCACCCGCGAAGAATGAAGGGTGCGGCGATCGCCCTGGACGCGCCAGCGGCCAGATCGCCGTGCCCGGCCCGCGCGGGAGCATGCGATCCGTACCCCAGCGGACGCGCGTAAATGAAGAATTTGATCTTGATCAAGCGGTATTTCTCGACGCGGCCCGCGACCACCCGCCGCACGACGGTCATGCCGCTCTCTGCTCGTCGATGCGGAAGCCGCGGGCGCGAACCGCCTCGGCGACCCGGGTCAGCTCGGCGTCGATGCCGCACAGCGCCTGGGAGATCTCGTCCAGATGCTCGGTGAGGGTGGAGTCGTCCCACCCGGAGACGTCGACGTCCCCCAGGGCTCGGACCGCGGCGCGCAGCCGTGCGATCGTCTCGATCCGATCGCGAGTCCGAAGCCGATCCAGAGTGGCGCGCGGACCTGCGAGTTTCGCCCGGCCGGCGCCGCTCGTCGGAACAGCTGATATCGAACGCATGTTCGAATCCTAACAGGATCACCCGGCCCGCGGTCCCTGCCGGGTGACCGAAAGACACGCGCGTCACACGACCGGACGACGCCCGCTCACACCGCCATCGCGTGCCGGAATCTCGCCTCGGCCTCGGCCGGCTCGGCCCGCGACGCGACGAAGCCGTCGGGGCGGATGAGGTAGAAATGACCGGGTTGGAGAGGGGTGTTCGGGGCCGCCGGGAAGAGGTGCACGGGCAGCCCCAGATCGGGCGCCTCGGTGCCCTCGACGCCGCCGTATCCGTGGATCTGCCAGTCCGCCGAGCGCAGCACCGCGAAGTTCCCGCCGGTCCAGGGCAGGCGGCGGCCGACCACCGGATCACGCTTGCCGTCCGGGGTGCGCGCCTCCGGGCCGATCGGGTAGTGGATGCGGATCTGCGAGATGTATTGGAACAACCGGGACCCACCGGACGTCCGGGGCAGCACCCGGACCGCGACCGGCGCCGCCAGCCGGATCCCGGCGGCCCGCAGCGCCCGGACCGCCGGCCGCTCCGAGGTGATCGCCTGGAAGAGGCGGTCGGTGGTGGCGACCAGGGTGCGGGCGACCGGGCGGCGCTCCGCCTCGTAACGGTCCAGCCAGGTGTCCTTGCGCCGGCCCCGGAGCACGTCGGCGAGCTTGAAGGCCAGGTTGTGCGCGTCCTGGAGCCCGGTGTTCATGCCCTGCGCGCCGACCGGCGAGTGCACGTGCCCGGCGTCGCCGGCCAGGAAGAACGGGCCGTCCCGGAACGCCGCGGCGACCCGGTGGTGCACCCGGTAGGTGGCGAACCAGCGCGCTCGATCGAAGGTGACCGCGAACGAGTCGCGCAGCCGCTCGCGCGCGTCGTCCTCGTCCAGCACGCCGTCCGCGTCCTCGTCCCGGATCAGGCCGATCAGCCGCCAGTTGTCCCGGCCCGGCATGGGGAACGCCAGCAGGAACTCCCGGCCTCCGGGCCGTACGTTGATCGCGCCGGTCACCAGGCCGGCCGCCGCGGAGGCGTCCAGCACGTAGAACCGGTGCGCGTTGGTGCTGCCCTCGAAGGCGATCCGCCGGGCCTTGCGCACCGCCGAGCTCGCCCCGTCGCAGCCGACGCAGAACCGGGCCCGGACGGTGTCGTTGCCGACCTTCGCCTCGATGCCCTCCTCGACCTGGGTCATCGCGGTGACCGGGGTCTCCCAGACCACGTCGCCGCCGAGTTTGCGCAGGTTGTCGTAGAGGATCTCCTCGTTGCGGCTCTGCTCCAGCACCTCGAGGAACGGGTACGGCGTGACGCCCTGCCCGAGCGGCCCAACCGGGATCCGGCCGAACACCCGGGCGCCGGTGCCGGGCGAGAGTGCCTCCGCCCGGCAGGCCGCGTCGATCACCTGGTCGCCGATGCCGAGCTGGTCGTAGATCTCCAGGCTGCGCGCCTGCACCACCAGCGCCCGGGACTCGCGGGTCGGACCGTCCTTGCCGTCCACCACGAGCACCCGCACGCCGAGCCGGGTCAGCCAGTTGGCGAGCATCAGCCCGGTCGGGCCGGCGCCCACCACGAGGACCTCACACGACAGCTCGGCCATCAGCGACTCCGTCCTAGATCATCTCGTCAGGGTCTCCGCGACGTTCTTGAGCAGCAGCACCTCGGCCACGCAGACCCGCTCGAACTCGCCCAGGTGCAGGCTCTCGTTCGGCCCGTGCGCGGCGGAGTGCGGGTCCTCGACCCCGGTGACCAGGATCGTCGCACCCGGGAACAGCTCCTGGAAGGTGGCGATGAACGGAATCGAGCCGCCGATGCCCATGTCGACCGGCTCGGCGCCGTCCCAGGCGGAGCGGAACGCGGCCCGGGCGGCCTCGAAGCCGGCGCCGGTCGCGTCGATCACGCACGGGTCGCCGTCGCTCTCCAGGGTCACCTCGACGTGCGCGCCCCACGGGACGTTCTTCTCCAGGTGGCTCTTGACCGCGGCGTACACCGACTTGGGGTCGTCGCCGGGCGCGACCCGGACCCCGATCTTGGCCTTGGCCGTGGCCTGGAGGGCGTTGGCCGCCTCCAGGGTGCGCGGCGCGTCGATGCCGAGCACCGAGATCGCCGGCTTGGTCCAGGTCCGGTCGGTGATGGTGCCGCGGCCGATCAGCGCGACGCCGTCGAGCACCCCGGCCTCGTGCCGGAACCGGTCCTCCGGGTAGTCGACGCTGGCGCCCTCGCGGCCGACCAGGCCACCGACCGCGACCTCGCCGTCGTCGTCGTGCAGCGAGGTGAGCAGTCGGGACAGGGTCATCAGCGCGTCCGGCACGGCGCCGCCGAACATGCCGCTGTGCACGGCGCTCTTGAGCACCTTGACCTCGACGAACAGGTTGACCAGACCGCGCAGCGAGGTGGTCAGCGCGGGCGTGCCCACCTCCCAGTTGCCCGAGTCGGCGATCACGATCACGTCGGAGCGCAGCTCGTCGAGGTGCGCCTGGATGATCGCGTCGAGCGAGTCCGAGCCGTACTCCTCCTCGCCCTCGACGAAGACCACCACGCCGACCGGCAGCTGGTCGCCGAACGCGCGCAGCGCCGCCACGTGCGCCATCACGCCGGCCTTGTCGTCGGCGGCGCCGCGGCCGTAGAGCCGGCCGTCCCGCTCGACCGGCTCGAACGGGTCGCTCGCCCAGAGCGCGGGGTCACCGGCCGGCTGGACGTCGTGGTGCGCGTAGAGCAGCACCGTGGGTGCGCCGGGCGGAGCGGGTTTCCGGCCGATCACCGCGGGCTGGCCGCCGTGCCGCACGATCTGCGTGTCGAGGCCGCAGCCCCGCAGCAGCTCGGCGACCGCCTCGGCGGAGCGCTCCACGTGCGAGTGGTCGAAACCCTCGAAAGCGATGCCCGGGATCCGCACCAACCGTTCCAGATCGGCGCGGACACCGGGCATCTCCTGCGCGATTTTGGCGCGCAGTTCGGATTCAGTAAGGCTCATTCGCCGATCGTAATCAGCCCGCCTCGCCGCCGTTGCCGTTGCCACCGCCGTTGTCGTCACCGCGGGCCCGGCGGCGGGCCTCACTCGCCCAGTTCATCGCACGGCCGGCGGCCGCCCCGGCCATGTCCGAGGCGCCGTCGCCGAACCGGCGGACCAACCCGACCAGCGGATCCTGCGAATTGGCGAAGTCATCCCGGTACGACTTCGCCGCGGCCTTCACGTCCTCGGTGACCGAGGCGTCGCCGTCCGAGTCGCGGCGCGGGTAGTCGCCGCCGAGAATCTGCGCGTACGCCCCCGAGTCGATCCACTTGCGCAGCTCGGCGGCCCGCGCGACCGGGAACGGGTGGGTGCTCCACGCGGTCATGCCGAGCTTGTGGATGCTGTCCCGGATGTCGCCGCCGCCCTCGTACTCCGCGGCCTGCTCCAGGAACGCGGTGGTGTCGATCTGCGACAGGTCGCCGCCACCGGCCAGTTTCATCAGCAGCCGCAGCGAGGCGGCCGGGTCCTGCCCGGCGAGCAGGCCGGCCCGGTCGGCGGAGAGCTCCGCCTTGCGCCACCACTCCAGCATCGCGGCGATGATCGCCCGCAGCGCGATCGCGCCCACCGGGATCCAGCTGAGATTCGCCGCCCAGCTGGTCAGGATCATCATGATGGTCTTGTAGACGGCGTGGCCGCTGCGCACGTGGCCCAGCTCGTGCCCGAGCACGGCCCGCAGCTCGTCGTCGTCGAGTTTCTCCACCGCGCCCGTGGTGATCACGATGAACGGCTTGTCCAGGCCGATCGCCGAACCGTTGATGATCGGCGACTGGCTCACGAAGAGCTCGGGCAGCTCGGCGATGTCGAGCGTGCTGGCCGCCTCGGTGAAGCGCTGGTAGACCCGCGGGTACTGCCGGTGGTCGACGCGGATCGCGCCGGCCAGGTAGGCCAGCCGGAAACCGCGCTCGTTCCACATCCCGAAGAACGTCTTCACCACGTCGTCGAAGCCGCGCAGCTCCCGCAGCGCGGTCAAGGCGCCCCGGTCGGCCGGATGCTCCCAGGCACGTGAACTGATCCCGGTCAGCGTCACCCGGCGGCGTACCGGTCGGTTCTCCTCGTCGGTGGTCATCGATCACACCCCGTCCTCGTGGCACACATCCGGCCGCGCGGCGACCGCCGCGCCGGACCCAACGTACGCCCGGAGCGCAACGATGTCGTCAGGGTCCGACCCTTACGGGGCACCTGGCGCAACGAACGGCAACCCAGGTGGGGCGCCGTTTTCCAGCAGCCGCCAGAGCGCCTCGGTGTCCAGGTGCTCGGCCACCAGATCGCCGAGCACGTCCAGGGCGCGGGCGCGGATCGTGGCGTACCGGGTGTCCGGGGCCACCGTGAACCCGTGCCGCCCGGCCTGCGCGGCGGCCACGGTCAGGAAGCGGCGACGGAACTCGTCGGACTCGAACGCGCCGTGCCAGTGGGTGCCGTAGACGTTCCCGGACACCGCGCCCTCCGGCCGACCGTCGGCGTAGCGCAGCAGCGGCTCCGGCTCGCCGGCGGTGACCCGCCCGTGGTGGATCTCGTAGCCGTGCACCGGCGCGCCCAGCCCGGACCCCGTGCCGCGGGCCAGCGTCTTGCGCGCCGCGAAGGTGATGCCGACCGGCAGCAGGCCCAGCCCGGGCACCACGCCGTGCCCGCTCTCCACCTCGTCGTCGATCGACTCGGCGAGCATCTGGAACCCGCCGCAGACACCGAGCAGCGGCTTGCCGGCGGCCGCGTGCGCGCGCACCGCCTCGGCCAGCCCGGTCTCCCGCAGCCAGGCCAGGTCGCTGACGGTGGCCTTGGAGCCGGGCAGCATCACCAGGTCGGCGTCGGCGACGTCGCCCGGCTCGACGGTGAGATGCACCCGGACGCCCGGCTCGGCGGCGAGCGCCTCGGCGTCGGTGGCGTTCGAGATCCGGGGCAGCCGGATCACCGCGACCCGCAGCCACTCACGGCCCTGCGGCGGGCCGGGACGGCCCAGAGTCGTTCCGTACGCCAGCGAGTCCTCGGCGTCCAGCCAGACGTCCCGGTGGAACGGCAGCACGCCGTGCACCGGACGCCCAGTCACCGCGGTGATCATGTCGTTGCCCGGCTGGAGCAGGCCCAGGTCGCCGCGGAACTTGTTGATCACGAAGCCGGACACCAGCGCCTGATCCTCGGCGGAGAGCAGGGCCAGGGTGCCGAAGAAGGCCGCGAACACGCCACCCCGGTCGATGTCGCCGACCACCAGGGTGGGCAGCCGGAAACGGCGGGCCAGGCCCATGTTGACGAAGTCGCCCTCGCGCAGGTTGATCTCGGCGGGGCTGCCGGCGCCCTCGCAGATCACGGCGTCGTAGTCGGCTCGCAGGTCGGTGAGGGTGGCGTACGCGGTCTCGGCCAGCTTGGGGCGCAGGGACCGATAGTTCCCGGCGGTGACCGTGTCGATCGCCTCGCCGAGCAGGATGACCTGGCTGGAGCGGTCGCTGCCGGGTTTGAGAAGGACCGGGTTGAAGCGGAGGTCCGGGGCGAGGCCGCACGCCTCGGCCTGCATGGCCTGGGCTCGGCCGATCTCGCCGCCACGGCCGTCGGGGGCTACCACGACCACCGAGTTGTTGGACATGTTCTGGGCTTTGAAGGGGGCTACCCGGACGCCGTTGCGGTGCAGGTAGCGGCAGATGCCGGCGGTCACGACGCTCTTACCGGCGTCCGATGTGGTGCCGGCGATCAGGAGGCCGGCGGTCATCGGGGGGTGCTCCGGGTTGCGGGTGCGCTGGTGGCCCCTGCGGGGCCCCACCCCCACCCCCGCCTCCGACCAACCGCCCCAACCCCACCCCGGACCAGCGCACCCCCAGCCGCCAGCACCAGAGCAGCCACCCCCACCGCCCCGGAAACCCGAGCCGCCCGCCGCAGATGCACCGCCCCCGGCTTGGGCCCGTCCCCGAGAAACGGCCGGGTCTCACTACGTCCGAAATAGACGTTCCGCCCACCGAGCCGAACCCCGAGCGCCCCCGCCATGGCCGCCTCGCACTGCCCGGCGTTGGGCGACGGATGATCCCCCCGATCCCGCCGCCACACCCGCAGCGTCTCCCGAGGCGACCCCCGTCCGACCGGCGACACCACGATCGTCAACATCCCGGTGATCCGGGACGGCACCAGGTTCAGCACGTCGTCCAGCCGGGCCGAAGCCGTCCCGAACCGCGCATACCGCACCGACCGATGCCCCACCATCGCGTCCAGCGTGTTGGCCGCCCGATACCCGAGCAGCCCGGCCGGCCCCAGCACCGCCCCCCAGAACAGGGGCGCGACCACCGCGTCCGACGTGTTCTCGGCGACCGACTCGACCGTCGCCCGCGCCAGCTCCGGCTCGTCGAGCGCGGACGGATCCCGCCCGCACAGATGGTTCAGCCGCCCGCGGGCCGCCGCCAGATCACCGGCTTCCAGGTGCCGCGCCATCACCCGGGACTCCTTGCGCAGCGTCCGGCCGCCCAGCACCGTCCAGGTGGCGGCGGCGGTGAGCGCGAACCGGGCAACCGGAACGTTCCGGGTGGCCCGGCCGGCGGCCAGCCCGGCCAGGACCGGCACGCCCACCGCGACCGCGGTGAACACCGCTCCGGCCCGGCGCCGGGGCTGGTAGACCCGGCGCTCCAGGGCGGCGGCCGCGGTGCCGAACCCGGCCACCGGGTGGAATCGACGCGGGTCGCCGAGCACGGCGTCCAGCAGGTATCCGGCGATCAGCCCGGCCGCGTCCGCGGTCCATCGCGAGGGCACGGCGGTCAGCGGCCGAACGGGGTCAGGTCGAACGCCCACACGGCGAGCGCCACCGGCTCCGACTCCGGGTACGGCACCGGTTCCAGCGCGCCCCACTGGATCGACCCGGGCGCCCGGTCCTCCAGGAACTCCACCACGATCGCGCGCAGGTCCTCGGTCACCTGGTAGACGACCGGGAACACCAGGTCGCTCGGTTTCCGGCTGCCGACCGAGCAGCGCAGCTGGCCGGCCTCCGCGTCGTGCCACACGTAGAAGGTCGCGGTCCCCTGGTGACCGGAGACGGACACCTGCTCGCGCAGCGCGGCCGCGGTCTCCTCGAACGCGGTCACCACCTCGTCGGCCGACGTGCCCATCCGCTCGTGCGGCGGCGCGCCGAACCAGTTCGTGTTGACCTGCTCGGCGTCCGGATCCTCGGGCGTTAGCACCATCGTCTCGTCGGCGACGGCGCGGATGTCCTTCAGCATCACCGCCTCAGTCTGCCGGTTGGGGTTGTCTCGAGACCAATCGGGCCGCTCCGCCTGGCGGCTCGGAGAACCGGCACGATCGGCCTATCCCGATCGAGGGAATCGGGGTTCGTCGACAAACTTGGCACGTTGCCCGTCCCGCACCGGCGGCCCGGCCCGGACCCCGACGCGACCGGGCCGCCGGGCGCCGGCCACCCCGGGAATCCGCAGGGAGAGACCCCCGGGGCGGCGGCTGTGCGGGAAGGTCTCAGGCCGCGACCGGCTCCTTTTTCGTACGCCGTGAGCGCGGTGCCTCGACGGTCTCCTCCTCGGCGCTCTCCTCGGCCAGCTCGGCCACCACCTCCAGGAAGGCGGGCTCCACCTCACCGGGGATCAGCTCGGGCAGCCCGTCGCCGTACCGCACCGGCGTCTCGCCGTCGGCCACCGGTTCGGCCGGTTCGCCGTCGATCACGGTGTCCGCCTCGGTGTCCTCCACGGTGCTGGTCCCGGCCGGGCGGGCGCGGTAGAACCGGGATCGGCCGCGGGCCAGGTCGTGGCCGACGGCGAGGGCCTCCATCTCGTACGAGACGCGGTGGTTGGCTTCCTCGTCCTGCCAGTCACGGGTGTAGAGACGGCCGAAAACGATCACCGGGTCGCCGACGTTGATCGAGGATCCGACGTTCTCGGCCAGCTTGCGCCAGGCGGAGACCCGGACGCGGAGCGTGTTGCCGTCGACCCAGCAGCGGTTCTCCCGGTCGTACCGGCGGGCGGTGGAGGCGAGCCGGAAGTTCGCCACCAGCTGGTTGGAGTTGGTGGTGCGGCGCCACTCGGGCTTGGTCAGCACGTTGCCGACGACGACGATGTGGGTGTCGAACACTGGTGTCTCCTTGTGGTGGAAGTGCAGCGGACGTGGCACAGCCTGGCCCGCCGGCCACCTCCGGGCGGCTCGCCCTGTGGACGGCGCGGGATTGTGGAGGACCGGCCCGGATCTCGGTCGATCTGTTATGGCGCGCGACGGCGTACTCATGGGTAACCTGTCCGGGTGGAGACCGACGTCCTGGGCTGGCCGTATGAACGGCACACCATCGAGCTGGGCACCGACGACGAGGGCCCGGTCGTGGCCACGCTGGTCAGACGGCGCGCCGAGCAGCCGTCCCGCCGGGCGGTGCTGCACGTCCACGGGTTCGTGGACTACTTCTTCCAGACCCACCTGGCCGACTTCTTCGTCGAGCGCGGCTGGGACTTCTACGCCCTCGACCTGCGCAAGTACGGCCGCAGCCTGCTGCCCCACCAGACGCCGAACTTCGCCCGCAGCCTGACGGAGTACTTCCCGGAGCTGGACGAGGCGGCCCGGATCATCCGCGCCGAGGACGGCCATGACCAGCTGCTGGTGAGCGCGCACTCGACCGGGGGGCTGATCACTTCGCTCTGGGCCCATGCGCGCCGCGGGCAGGGCCTCGTCGACGGACTGTTCCTGAACAGTCCGTTCTTCGACTTCAACCTGCCCTGGTTCATGCGCCGCCCGGCCATGTCGATGCTGATCGCGACCACCGGCCGGACGCCGTACAAGCAGCTGCCGACACCCTCCCTGGGCCTGTACGGCCAGAGCATCCACCGCGACTACCACGGCGAGTGGGCGTACGACCTGGCGTGGAAGCCGATTCTCGGCTTCCCGGTCCGGATGGGCTGGCTGGCCGCGATCCGGCGGGGCCAGCGCCGGCTGCAAGCCGGCCTGTCCATCGACGCGCCGGTGCTGGTCGCCTGCTCGGATCGGACGTTCCGCGGGCGCGCCTGGCACGAGGACGTCCACGTGACCGACTCCGTCCTGGACGTCGAGCACATCGTCAAGTTCGCGCCGGGGCTCGGCCCGCGGGTGACGATCGCCCAGTTCAACGGCGGCAAGCACGACCTGACGCTGTCCGGCAAACAGGTCCGCGCCGAGCTCTTCCGGGAGCTGGGCCGCTGGACCGAGGCGTTCGTGCCGGAGCCGGGCACCCCGGAGATCGACGTCCCGCCGGCACCGGAGGATCAGGGCGGCCGGGCGGTGGTCCTGGAGGCGGCCGAGGCCGCTGTGGAGAAGGCGGCCGACGAGGCGGACGACAAGTCCGGCACGACCGCCTAGTATGTGCTGGCCAGCGCTCGTAGCTCAGCGGATAGAGCAACGGACTTCTAATCCGTGGGTCGTAGGTTCGAATCCTACCGGGCGCGCCAACCACTTCTACCTGCTAAAACAGCCGATCTAGCGCTGTACGGAGTCTCTCGGTGTACACGAGAGCGAGAGACTCCAGATGGCTGGCCTACAAAGAAACCACCCCTCGCCGGTACAAGCCCATGTGAACGAAGCCAGCGAAAGGACCTTCGCGAGCTACCGGCGAACGCTCCGGAGCCGCAACAGGTCGGGTCGAGACCAGCGCTGGGGAGGGCTTGGTTCTGGTGTCTCTACCCGCTCAGGAAGAGGAGCTGAAGCCGTTCCTGGTGCATGGGGCCATCGTCGGCGACCGGGTTGAAGGTGCCTACATCAGCATCGTTCGACGTAGTGGCGAAGACTCGATCCCGATCACGGTGGCGCAGATCCACTCCACCCTTGCCGCTGGTCGTGCCCTACTCCGTCGTGGCTAGGTGCCCGGCGTTGAGTAGTCGGGCCGAAGGTGAACACGGGGGTGCGGCGACTTCTTCGCAAAGGTCAACCCGCAAACCTTGCTTGCGCTAAGAACACCACGCTGAACCTCTGCGGGAGCACTGGCGTATACCAGTGTGCAGGTGCCAAATAGATGGCCATAAGCGACAGGTGAAGCTGAGCTTCTCCCTGGTCCGGCGCTCAACAAGTCGGCAGTAGATCTATGAGCGGCTATCAAGCGGTTGATCGTGAACCTGGAACCGGGGTTGCGCAGGTTGGCAGGAATCAGACACTCCGTCCCTCTTCATTACCGGGGGTAGTGACATGGCAACACGATCGGCTGGAACCCGACGACCTACTAGCGGGCTCGCACTCCTGCTGTTTGGCCTGCCCGCAGTAGTGGAGCCGCTCGTTGTAGGTGTCGCGGCAACCGGGTTCGACGAGATCGCGGACGCCTCGCCGTTCGGAGCCCAGGGAACCTTCGCCATCGGCGTCGTGGCTGCCGTGTTCTCGGCGATCGGAACAGTGATGGCCTGGCGGGGCGTCGACGGCTTGATCCGGCTGATTATGGCGATCTTGCTGGCCATCTTCGCGGGCTTGATCGCTGCGATGGCGCTCGCGCTCTTGTTCGCAGGGGGAGTCACTCTCATCTTCGCCGTGCTGTTGCTCCATGCCGCGTTCTCGATCGTGATGATCACTCAAGCGCTTCTACGGTCGAAGCCATCCTCGGAAGGACGTTGACCGACGATGCAGCCGGAAGCGTTCCGCCAACTACAGCAACGAGTTGAGGCACTCGGCCGGCTCGCTCAAGAGCTGGGAGCCGCTACCCCGCAGTGGTCTGAGGGCAGCGATCCGACCGGATGGGTTCATGTCGTGCTAGGTCCGAACGGTCTACCGGCGGAGATCCGTGTTCGCGACAAATGGCAGCAGCGACTTGAGCCGGAGCAACTTGGCGTCGCGGTGATGGAGGCTCACCGTGAGGCTGTCCGTCAAGCGATGCGGGTGTTGACGCGTCGACTCGACGACACCCACTGGTGGAGCCGAGAGAGAGACCTCGACGAATACCCGGAAGACTTTCTCGGCCAGAGTTCTCCCGCGACATCTCCATCGCCCCTCTCGGGCGGCCGAGTGCACAACGACGTCGAGTACGGCGAAGACGTCTTGAAAGCCCTCCAGGCGGTCCAACGCCGTGCGGATGAGGTTCCCCCGGCCACCAAGGGGGCGGAAGGACGAGACGACGGACGCCACGTCGTTGTTCGGCTCGGCGTAGGCGGCATGACGGGTTGCGAGATCGAGCCGAGATGGGCGCGCAACTGTGACGGCACCAGGATCAGCACCGCGCTGGCGGTGGCACTGAAGCGTGCGAAGAGCGAGATCGACGCGCCAGAGACGAACGCGGGGTCGGACGTCGACACACTCCTGAGCGATGCCCTCGCCACGCTCACAGCCTTTACCGATCAGCACCAGAGACCCGGTGGTATGCGATGAGCCAGCCCACTGCGGGAGAAGTGTCGGTCGCGACAAACGTGCTACGGAGCGAAGCGGGCCAGTGGGAAACGCAGGCCGGAAAGCTCACTTCCCTAAGCACCGAAGCGGCTGGCATGGAATTCGGCCGGCTCGAAGCTGGCCTCTTCCAGGCGATGGTTGGCCCGTACAACGACGTCATCAACGCCGTGACAGCCCGTGCTACCGAGGGCGCAACTGCCATGAAGGAGATCGCGGCAACCCTGCGCAATGCTGCGAACACCTACGAGGCCGAGGACCAGGCAGGGGCGCACCGGCTCAAGAACATCTACTAGCACGGGGTGAGTTGTGGACTTCAGCCGGGCGCAATACAAAGCGGTGATTGCCGAGATCGAAGCCGGCATCAAGACCTTGCAAGGAAAGCTGACCGAGGTGAAACCAGCCGCGCACGCTGCCGCAAATCACTGGTGGGTCAATCCAGCCTTCGGCGCGGCGATGGAAAAGCTTGCTGACCTGTCCGTTGAGGCTGGAACGGCAATCGCACAGTGGGTCATCGATGTTCTGAAGGGTGCCAGTGCCCCGATCTGGATGTTCGTCGACGCCTACAACTGGATGAATCTGCGCAGTACGGCCAACGGCGTGTCGACCGATCTCTCCACGCAGAACCTGGTGATCGACGACTCGGACTGGTCCGGCGATGCGCGCGAGAAGTACCTGGCTTCTGCGGGAGCACAGGCCAGCGCTGCTGCTCGACTCGGCTCGATCGCCACGACCACCTCCGCAACGCTCGCCGGATGCGCAGCCGCAGGTCTGCTCTTCTACATCTCAGTAGCCGCCGTGGTAGCGAAGCTGATCGCTGCAACAACCGCCTCCATCGCGGCGATGGGGACTGGCGTCTTCTCCATGACAGGCGCTGCTCTGCTCCTAGAAACTGCGGGCTTCAGCAGCGCTGTGTTGACTGGAGCCACGGCCACCCTTGCCACCTTCCTCACCTCTCAGGTCACGGCAGTAATCCTGCTGCACGGCGACGCCATCGACCCCGGCAGCTTCCCGGGCGGAGTCTGGCCGAAGTCGAACACCTCTCAGTTCAGCGACGCAACCGTCAAGGACGACGACGCCGACTGGAGCCTCAAGAAGAAGGACTAGCCGAGGGCCCGCCGAAGCCGGCGGGCCCTTCGTCGTCAGATCACCGGACGCGGATGCGAACCGTGTCGAAGGCCGGAGTCTGGTTGGCACGCTCCATCATCGGGATCCGGTGCGAGCCGTCACCGGCCCAGGACGCGCACTGCGCGAGCCCGGCCTGCGGCAGCCCCGGCACCTGGATGGTCACCGTGTCCGGGGTGCGGCCGCCCTTGCTGTCCTCGGTCGCCACGAAGAACGCGGGCACCGGGTCCGGGGCCGGCGCGGTGGTGGTGCTGGACAGCATCCGGCAGGCGGTGTGGAAGTGCCCGCGGACCAGGCCGTTCTTGAGAACGCTCGACTCCACGTAGTAACCGCCCTGACCGGCGGCCAGGAACCGGTCGCGGATCAGGTTGCGGGTGCTGACCTGGAGGGTGAACGCGGTGTTCCGGTTCACCTGCCGCGGCGCCGACGTGATCAGCAGCGACGGGTTGTTCGCCGCCGAGCCGACCTCACCGAACTCGGTGGAGACGCACCGGTCGCCCTTCTGGAAACCGTCGTGCCGCGTCAGCTTGCTGGTGTCGCAGCTGTTGGTCAGGATGCCGAGGTTGCCGCCGGGCACCGCGGTGGTCGCGGTCGCGACGGGCTTCGCAGGAGCGGCGCCGCCGCCCCCGTTCAGCGTGCAGGCGGCCAGCCCTCCGGCGTTCAGGTTCGGCTTCTGCGCGTTCCGGCCGATCGCGGTTTCGATCCGGCTGATGGTGGCGAACCGCTTGTCCTTGAGCGGGCCGAGGATGGCGTTCTGGATGAAGTTCGCCCCGCCCTGGCCCTTGGTGTCGGCGATCCGCTTGTTCGCCTCGGCGATCTGCGTCTTGAGCAGTTCGAGGTTGCGGTTCACCTCGTTCTGCGCCTGCGCCGGGACGGCGACGTTGATCTTCACGTCCGGACAGTTGACCGTGGGCGTGGACTCGGCGGCCGAGGCCACGCCGAGGCCGATGCCGGCGATGGTCACCGCGACTCCCACGACCGCGACCACCTGCCAGCGACGCGACTTGCTGCTGATTCTGGACCGATACATTGGCCGGCGCCTTCCCCTGGCAAAGAGATGCTTCGGCCATCGATACGGGATCGCTCCCAGATCGGATCAATGAAGGCGGAGAAGTATTCTCGGCGGATGCTCGCCAGCCTGTTGTTCGCCGTCGCCGCGCTCGCTCTCGTGGCCGGCGTGCTGCTCGGTTTCCGCCTGGCCCGGTCCCGCTGCCAGGCCGCCCGGCACGACGAGGCGGTCGCGATCGTGGCGGCGCTGGTGCAGACCCCGGACGCCCCCGATCTCTACGAGCGCGCCCACCGGCTGCTGCTCGACGAGCCGGCGGCCGGTGGGGCGCGTTGATGCGGCGTTCAGGCCGCGGCCAGCGCCTCGGTCGGGGACAGCCGGGCCGCCCGGATGGCCGGGTAAAGTCCGGCGATCGCGCCGATCAGCAGGGTGGCGCCGATCCCGCCGGCGGTCACCCAGAGCGGGACGGCGATCGGCCAGTCCTGGCTGGTGGCATACGCCGCGGTCACCACGGTCCCGCCGAGCACCCCGCCGAGACCGCCGAGCAGTGACAGCAGCAGGGACTCGGCGACGAACTGGGTGCGGATCTGTCCCCGGGTGGCGCCCAGCGACCGCCGCAGCCCGATCTCGGCCCGTCGTTCCAGCACCGAGATGACCATGGTGTTGGCCACCCCGATCCCGCCGACCAGCAGCGCGACCGCGCCGAGGCCGAGCAGCAGGGCGTTGAAGGTCTGGTTGGCGGCCCGCTTCGGCTTCAGGGCGTCGGACGGGTTGGAGACCTGCACCTCGTCCGGGTTCTGCGGGTTGGCGGTCGCGGCGAGCACCGCCCGCACCGCCTCCACCTGTGACTCGACCGATCGGGTGTAGACGGTGGTGGCGTGCCCGTCGAAGCTCAGGTACGACTTCGCCGCGTCCCACCCGATCAGCACCGCGTTGTCCAGCTCCCCGGCGAGCAGCACCGGCTTCAGCACGCCCACCACCCGGTACCAGCGCCCGCCGATGTAGACCGCCGGCACGTCGCCGAGCCGGCGGGCGGCCGTCGCCCCGAGCACCACGGCCGGGAACTTCGCGGTGGCCGCGTTCAGCCAGGTGCCCTCGGCCAGCGTGCCGCCGACCGTCGGGAGCAGGTCGAGCCGGGCCGCGAGCAGGGACAGTCCGCCGGTCTCCCCGGGCGGGATCCGGTCGGTGCGATAGACCGGGTTGTTCAGCACCTTGCCGACCGCGGTCGCGGCGGTGACCGGCCCGATCCGCTTGATCATCGACAGCGCCTCGTCGGGCAGCGTCGCGTCCTCGCCGAACATGGTGTTGCCCGGCGACACGGTCAGCAGGTTGGTGCCCAGCTGGGCCAGGGCCCGGTCGAGGTTGGCCCGGCTGGAGGCGGAGATCCCGACCACGGCGACCATCGCGGCGATGCCGATCGCGATGCCCAGCGCGGAGAGCACCGCCCGCAGCGGCCGGGCCCGCAGTCCCGATCCGCCGAGCCGGAACAGGTCGGCGGCACTGAGCCGGGCCGGCCGCAGCGACGACGCGGACGACGGCCGTGACGATTCCACCACGACGACCACTCAGACCACCTCCCCGTCCAGCATCGGCACCTGCCGCGGCAGCGATCCGGCGATCTCGTGGTCGTGGGTGATCACCAGGACCGTGGTGCCCGCCGCGTTGAGCTCGCGCAGCAGGTCGACCACGCCCGCGCCGGCGACCGAGTCCAGGTTGCCGGTGGGTTCGTCGGCCAGCAGCACGGCCGGGTCTCCGGCGACGGCCCGGGCCACCGCGACGCGTTGCCGCTCTCCTCCGGAGAGCTGATGCGGGCGATGCCCGAGACGATCGCCGAGGCCGACACGGATCAGGGCGGCCTCGGCGCGCCGCTCCCGCTCCTTTTTCGGTACGCCGGAGTACAGCAGTCCGTCGGCGACGTTGGCCACCGCGTTCCGCCCCGGCGCCAGGTGGAACTGCTGGAACACGAAGCCGATGGAGCGGGCTCGCAACGCCGACAACTGCCGGTCGGTGAGCGCCGCCACGTCGTGCCCGTCGATCCGGATCGCGCCGCTGGTCGGCCGGTCCAGGGTCCCGATCATGTGCAGCATGGTGGACTTGCCGGAGCCGGACGGGCCGACGATGGCGATCAGTTCGCCGGGCTCCACGGTGAGGTCCACCGCACGCAGCGCGGTCACCCCGCCGGGGTAGGTCTTGGTGACCTCGTTCAGCTCGATCACCGGGCTCACGTCGGGACACCCACCTTCATGCCCTCGGTGAGGCCGCCGCCGGAGACCTCGACCTGCCCGTCGGCGAACAGGCCGGTCCGCACCGCCACGATCCTGGTGGTGCCGCCGTCGACGACCTGGAGGCCGTACCCGCCCTCGGCGAGCGCCAGCAGCGCGTTGACCGGCACGGTCAGCACGTCCTTGGCCTGCGAGGCGACGAAGAGCACGGTCACCGCCGCCTGGTTCAGCCCGGCGGGCGTTTTGTCGAAGGTGATCGTGACGTTGACCTTGGTGGTGTCCTCCTCGCCGGGGTTGTCCGCCGTCTCCACGGTGGTCTCCACGTCGGTGATCCGGCCCGGGACCACGGTGCCGTCCGGCAGGGTGACCTCGACCTTGGCGCCGTTCTTGGCCAGCCGCTGGTCGTCGACGTCCAGCTGGACGGTGGCGACCCGGCCGGTGTCGCTGACCTGCAGCAGCTCGGCGCCCTGCTGGGCGGCGCCGCCGGGCTCGACGGTGTGCGAGGCGATCCGCACCGCCCGGGGCTTGAAGACCACCCGGCCCAGCTCGACCGTGCCGGTCTCGTCCAGGCCGAGGTCGTCCTGCCACTCCTCGACCGCGTCGGCGGTCGCCGAGGTGTACTCGTCGTCGACGGTGAAGCCCCGGTAGCCCAGTGCCCAGAGGTTCTTCTCCAGTTGCTTGACGTCGGTGCCCTCGTCGCCGGAGGAGAGCGAGCGGTAGGCGGGCATCGTGCCGTACATCAGCAGCACCGGCTTGTTGTCCACCTTGTACAGCGGCTTGCCGCGCCGGACGGTGGCGCCGGCCGCGGGCATCCAGGTGACGGTGCCGCTGAGGCTCGCGGCGAGCGCCGTCGTGTCGCCGTACCCGAGGGCCCCGTCGTGGCTCTCCTTGTCGACGAGCGTCTGCTTGGTCACCTCGGCGGTCGCGGCCGGCGGGCTGCTGCCGGCCTGTGCCGGCGTATTGCCGTCCGGCAGCCCCCCGACCAGCACGAACGCGGCCGCTCCCCCGGCCGCCAGGACACCGGCCACCGCTGCTGTCGTCCACCTGCGGTTCACGCGTTGCCTCCCCCGTCGCTGCCGGTGTCGGTGCCTTTGTCGCGGGGACCCGGCATGAACTGTTCGCACTTCTTCTCGGCCGCCTTGAAGGTGGGCGACTCGGGATCGATGCCGAGCTTCTTGTCGATGCCGATGCCGCCGTCCGGGTTCGGGTCCGGGAAGTTGGGGACGCCGTTCTCCCGCATGCACTTGGCCATCTGCCGGATCTTCTCCATGTCCTCGGCGTTCGGCTTCTCACCGGTCGCGCGGTCCGGCGCCCACTGCTTGCAGGCCTGCTGAGCGGCCTCGAAGTCCTCCGGCTTGACGTTCCGGGGAAGCTTGAGGGTCTGCCGGCCCTCGACCGGATCGGGGAACCAGGTCATGCCGTGCTCGCGCATGCACTTCGCGAATTTGACCGGGGCGTCCGGGTCGTCGGAGGGTGTCGCCGACGCAGTCGGCTTCCCGTCCGGTCCCGCGCTCTGCGCGGTGGCCACCGTCGGATCGGCCCCGGCGCCCTTCCCGCAGCCGGTCAGCGCCACGGCGAACATCAGGCCCGCCGCCAGCATCGTCGCCTTCCTCATCGTCGTCTCCTTCGCCGGCGGCCGTCCGGCCGCCACCCACCGAAGTAGAGCGATGCCGGGGTTTCCCCGGCGTCACGAAAAACGATGACGCCGAGTTGACAGCGGGCCGGGTCAAGATGGACGCATGCGGATCCTGGTGGTCGAGGACGAACCGCTGCTGGCCGACGCGGTGGCGCAGGGCCTGCGGCACGAGGCGCACGCGGTGGACGTCGTCTACGACGGCGGCTCCGCCCTGGAGCGCATCGATGTGAACGACTACGACGTGGTGGTGCTGGACCGGGACGTGCCGGTGGTGCACGGCGACAAGGTGTGCCAGGTGCTGGCCGAGCGCAACGCCGACATCCGGGTGCTGATGCTGACCGCGGCGGCCGGCATCGACGACCGGGTCACCGGCCTGTCCCTGGGCGCCGACGACTACCTGCCGAAACCGTTCGCGTTCCGGGAGCTGTCGGCCCGGGTCGCGGCGCTCGGCCGCCGGTCCCGGCCGGCCGCGCCGCCGGTGCTGCGCCGGGCCGGGATCAGCCTGGATCCGTACCGCCGCGAGGTGCACCGCGACGGGCGGTACGTGCCGCTGTCCCGCAAGGAGTTCGCGGTGCTCGCCGAGCTGCTGCGGGCGGACGGCACCGCGGTCTCCGCGGAGACCCTGCTGGAGAAGGCGTGGGACGAGAACGCCGATCCGTTCACGCACGCCGTGCGGATGACCATCCTGAAGCTCCGCCGCAAGCTGGGCGACCCGCCGGTGGTGCTGACCGAGCCGGGAGTGGGGTACCGGATCCGATGATGCTCACCGTGCGAGCCCGGCTCACCCTGATCTACGGCGGCCTGTTCGTGCTGGCCGGTCTGGTTCTGCTCGGCGCCACCTACGTGCTGGTCGGCCGGGACGCCATGGTGGCCGGCGAGCAGCGCGCCCAGGCGGTGATCGGCCCGGACGGGCAGCCGGCCACCCTCAACACCATCGTGCGGGACGCCCGGGCGGACACCATGCACGCGCTGCTCACCCAGGGTGCGATCGCCCTGGCCGTGGTGTGCGCCGCGACGATCGCGCTGGGCTGGCTGATCGCCGGCCGGATGTTGCAGCCGCTGCACCAGATCACCGCGACCGCCCGGCGGATCGCCGAGTCACCGGCCGCCGACCGCGGCCTGCACGAGCGGATCGCCATGACGGGCGCGGAGGACGAGGTCAAACAGCTGGCCGACACGTTCGACGTGATGCTGGCCCGGCTGGACCACTCGTTCGACGGGCAGCGCCGGTTCATCGCCAGCGCGTCGCACGAGCTGCGCACCCCGCTCACGCTGAACCGGACGCTGCTGGAGGTGGCGCTCACGCCGGAGACCGCGTCACCGGAGGTACGCCAGCTCGGCGCCACCCTGCTGGCGATCAACGACCGGCACAGCCGGCTGATCGACGGGCTGCTGCTGCTGGCCCGCTCGGATCGCGAGGTGACCGAACGGTCGTACGTCGATCTCGCCGACATCGTCGACCACGTGGCCGTCGCGGACACCGTCAAGGTGGTGGCCGAGCCCCGCGAGGCGGCCGTGCTCGGCGACCCGGTGCTGCTGGAACGCCTGGTGCAGAACCTCGTGGAGAACGGTGTCCGGCACAACGTGCCGGAGAACGGCTGGGTCCGGGTGTACACCGTGACCCGGCCGGACGGCTGGGTCGAGCTCCGGGTGCAGAACTCCGGCCCGGTCATCCCCCGTTACGAGGTGCCCGGCCTGTTCGAGCCGTTCCACCGCTACCGCAGCGAGCGCCTGGTCTCGCCGGGCGCCGGGCTGGGCCTGTCCATCGTCCGGGCGGTCGCCCGGGCGCACGGCGGCGACGTCCGCGCCGACGCCCGCGACGAGGGCGGCCTCGACGTCATCGTGCTGCTGCCCCGAGCGCCGTAACCGCCCGGAGCAACCCGACCGGCGGGAAAATCCGTTTCCCGCCGGGTTTCGCGCTGCCACGATCCGGATCGCGCGTTGCACAACGGCGGGGAGGCGGTGAACCGGCGCGGCCGCCCCGGCCGTAACCCACCGCGACAGCACGCCGGAAGGCCCGGCAACCGCCCGGTTGTTGGGACCTCACCCACACCGCACCGGCCGGCGCCGCCGAGGGGACTAGGCTTGACGCCTTGTGAACTGGGCTTCGGCGTGGCGGCCCGGGCGGTCTACCGAACATGGAACGGAAGATGATGATCGACCAGGCCAAGGTGCGAGTCCTGCTGTTGGAGAGCATCCATCCCGATGCGGTGTCCCGGCTCGAGGAGGACGGCTTCGCTGTCGAGTCCGTGGCGAGCGCGCTGGACGAGGCCGAGCTGATCGAGCGCATCTCCGGAGTGCATCTGCTCGGCATCCGCTCGAAGACCAAGGTCACCGCGAAGGTGCTGGAGGCCGCCGACAGCCTGGTGGCGATCGGCGCGTTCTGCATCGGGACCGACCAGATCGACCTGACCACCGCGTCGACCTCGGGCATCGCGGTCTTCAACGCCCCGTTCTCCAACACCCGCTCGGTGGTGGAGCTGGCGATCGCCGAGATCATCGCGATGACCCGCCGGCTCACCGAGAAGAACGCGCTGATGCACCAGGGTGTCTGGGACAAGTCGGCGGACGGCGCGCACGAGATCCGCGGCCGCCGCCTCGGCATCATCGGGTACGGCAACATCGGCACCCAGCTCTCCGTCCTCGCGGAGAACCTCGGCATGTCGGTCTCGTTCTACGACACCGCCGACAAGCTGGCGCTGAGCAACGCGCACCGCTGCGCCAGCCTGGACGAGCTGCTGGAGACCAGCGACATCGTCACCCTGCACGTCGACGGCCGCCCGGGCAACGCCGGTTTCTTCGGCGCCGAGCAGTTCGCCAAGATGCGCCCGGGCAGCCTGTTCCTCAACCTGTCCCGCGGCATCGTCGTCGACCACCTGGCGCTGCGCGACGCGCTGAAGAGCGGCCACCTGGCCGGCGCCGCCGTCGACGTCTTCCCGCAGGAGCCGAAAGGCCGTGGCGACGAGTTCCTCTCCGAGCTGCGCGGCCTGCCGAACGTGATTCTCACCCCGCACATCGGCGGTTCGACCGAGGAGGCGCAGTCCGACATCGGCGGCTTCGTGGCGAACAAGCTGGCCAAGTTCCTCACCGAGGGCAACACCACGCTGAGTGTGAACCTGCCCGGCGTGGTCCTGCCCGAGCAGCCCGGCCTGCACCGCATCGTGCACGTGCACATCAACACCCCGGGCGTGCTGGCCCAGGTCAACCGGATCCTGGCCGAGCACAACGTGAACGTCGAGGGCCAGCTGCTGAGCACCCGCGGTGAGTACGGCTACCTGATCACCGACATCGGCAAGGGTTACAGCGACGAGGTCCTGGAGCAGCTGCGCGCCATGGACCAGACGGTCCGCCTGCGCGTGCTGTCCTGATCCGCGTCCCCGCCTCGGGGGTCACCCGGCTTCCACGTTCAGCAGGGTGATCTTCGAGGCGGCGTCGACGTCGTACCGCCCGGCGGCGTCCCAGTTCTTCGGCGTCAGCGTCGACCCGGGCGCGACGTCCCGCAGCGTCCGGGACCCGGCCGTGACGGTGGCCGCCCCGCCGCCGACCTTGACCCGGATCGGGCTGCCGACCGGCGCCTTCAGGGTCAGCTCGTCGACCCCGCCGGTGATCTTCACGGGCACCGTGCCGGAGGGCACCGACAGGGCCATCACCGCCCGCCGGGTCCCGCCGACCATCTCGATCCCGGTCACCTGCCCCTTGCCGAGGTCCACGTCGCGTTCGGCCGCGTACCCGGAGAAGCGCAGGGTCCAGCGCACCGACTGGGCGAGCACCACGTCCACCTCACCGTCCGCGCCGTCGCCCTGCCGGGTCACCTGCAGGCGTACCCCGGTCTCGTCGAGCTGCGGGCTGGGCCGCAGCGGCGAGTCGTCCGGGGTGCTGATCCGGAACAGGTCGTCACCGATGTCGGCGACCGTCACCCGCACCCGGTCGCTGGCCGCCAGCATCTCGAAGGACGCCGTGGTCCGGCCGTTGAGCGGCGCGGTCACCAGCCGGGACCCGGCGGCGGCGCCGTCCCCGCCGAGATTGAGCATCTGGGTGACCTTGGAGTCCGGCCCGGAGTAGAACACCACCCCGGTCAGCGCGATCACCAGCACGGCGGCCACGCCGAGCACCGCCATGCCCGTGGTGACCAGCCGGGACCCGCGCCGCCGCGGTGGCGGCGGCGCCGGCCGCGGCCGGGCGGGCGGAGCATCGGCCGGCGCGGGCGGCAGCGAGGGGATCGGATCGAGCGTGCTGGCCCAGTTGTTCGTCTCCCAGGACGGCAGCGACGTCCACGGCCCGGCGGCGGGCGAGCCCTGCGAGGTGGGCGAGGCCGGCGAGGTGGGCGCGGCGTCGGCGGCCCGGCGCCGGACCACCGGCAGCCCGCCGGACGCGGATGCGGACTCGGCGGCCGGCCAGGCGTCGGCATCGGCGTCGTCCCGCCCGCCCAGCGGCCGGTTGCCGCTGATCGGCCCGGCGGTGAAGCCGAACGACGCGCGTCCCGGGCCACCCGGTGAGGCGGGCCCGTACTCGGGTGGGTCGACCGGCGCGGCAGCCGGAGCAGGAGAGGGTGCCGTGACCGGGCCGGGGGAGGCCGGCGAGCCGGCGGCGGCCGGCGGGTCGGGCGGCGCGGGCGCGTCCCCGAACCAGCTGGTGCCCTCCGTGGAGTCCGGCTGCGGTTGCCGGTACAGCCGTTCCCCACGCCGCCGCTGCGGCAGCTGTCCCGACGGCTCACCTGCCGACTCCGGCGTTGCGCCGTCGGCGACGGTACGGTCCACGGCCGATGTCCTCTCCCCTGCGACGTCGTCACTCGACGCCCGCAAGGCAATACGGATCGCAGCCCTCCGCAGATGAACCGGATCGACGTGTGATCGGCGAATTTACCGCCCGACAGGCCGGACCAGCCCGCGGCGAGTGGCGATCGCCACTGCCTCGAGCTGGCTGTGCGCGCCGAGCTTGGCGAGCACCGCCTTCTGGTACCCCCGGCAGGTGTGCACGCTGATGCCCAGCCGGCGGGCCACCGCCCGGGCGTCCAAACCGGCCGCCATCAGCTGCAACACCTCGTCCTCACGCGCCGTGAGCCCGCTGCTCGCCCGGGTGACGGTGGCCGGGCTGGTGCTGCGCAGCAGCCGGGCCATGATGTCGGTGGAGACGGTCATCCCGCCGTCGTGCGCGGTGCGCAGTGCGTTCAGCACCTCGGCCAGCGCGCCGTTCTTGGAGATGAAGCCGGCCGCGCCGAACGTGGTGGCCCGGCTGATCAGACCCGGGTCCTCGCGGGCAGTGAGGATCACCACACGGACGTCCGGCTGGCGCACCCGGATGAGCTGCGCGATCGCGATGCCGTCCGCATCGGACAGTTCCGGATCGAGGAGGATGACGTCCGGTGACAGCTCGGACGCGAGGTGCAACGCCTCCGCACCGGTCCGCGCGTGCCCCACCCAGCACAGGTCCGGCTGCCCTGCCAGGGCATGTCCGAGCAGCTCAGCAAAGGTCTGGTGACCGTCGACGACGAGCACTCGGATCGCCTCGCCGTTTCCCATGCGTGCACCATCCTCTGTCCAGCGGTTCGGCCCGATGGGCCCCGCGCAGTCTAAGGACTACCCACCACCATGCCCGCCCTACCAACAGGCGGCCGTTGTGCCACGAGGACGCCAGGGTGCCACCCGAGCGGCCGCTGTAACCAGTCTTTCGGCCGAGGGCACCCCCCGCATTGGGGCTTGCCGCTACCGGGGGCCGACGACACGATTTTGCATCATGTACGAGATTCAGCTCTTCGGCCGCATCGAGGTCCGCACCCGTGGCATCCGCCTCGGACGCGACGACTTCGGCGGCGACCGCCCGCGTCAGTTGCTCGCCCTCCTGGCGCTGCACGGCGAGCTGTCGCTTGTGGAGCTGTCCGACCTGGTCGGCGCCCCGTCCGCGACCGTGCGGGCGGATCTCAAGGTGCTGCGTGAGGCCCTGGAGCCGGGCGTGCGCGGCCGCGACTCGGTGGTCGTCGGCCGCTTCGGGCGTTACCACCTGGACACCGAGCGTGTCCGGGTCGACGTGCACACCTTCGACCAGCTGATCACGGCCGCCGAGGGCCGTTCGCCGGAGCGCGCCGCCCGCCCGCTGACCGCGGCCGCCTTCCTGGCCGCCCGCCCGCTGCTCGAGGACGAGGACGCCCCGTGGGCCGCCGAGCTGCGCGCGGAGTATCGCGCCCGGCTGCTGATGGCGAACCCGCCGGTCACGGCGTGCGTCTGAGATAGCGGCGGCCCGAGGGGGACAATCGCGAGGTGCTCGACGCCTCGACAGCCCTGCTCCCGGTCCCGCTGGCCCCGGAGATCTCCCTCCACCTGGTCGACGCCCCGGTCGGCCTCTTCGACCTGACCGGCGGCGAGTTCCGCAGTGACGTCCCGCCGCCGTTCTGGGCGTTCGTCTGGGCCGGCGGCCAGGCGCTGGCCCGCTACCTGCTGGACCACCCGGACGAGGCGGCCGGCCGGCGGGTGCTGGACCTGGCCACCGGCTCCGGGGTGGCCGCGATCGCCGCCGCCCGCTGCGGCGCCGCGCGGGTCGCCGCCACCGACATCGATCCGGACGCGGTCGCCGCGGCGCATCGCAACGCGGCCGCCAACGGCGTCACCCTCGCCGAGCCGATGGAGCTCCCCGAGCTGGTGCTGGCCGGCGACGTCTTCTACAGCCCCGCGGTCGCCCCGCAGATCACCGGGCAACTGCGCGCCTTCCGGCGGAACGGGGCGTCGGTGCTGGTTGGCGACCCCGGGCGTGGGTACTTCCCGGAACGACTCTTCGAGCTGATCACCGAATACGTGGTGCCGGTCCCGGAGAGCCTGGAGGACACCGGCGAGCTGCGCACCGGCGTCTGGCGCATGCGCTGACCCTGATGCGTTCATCACGCAACAACTTGTACGCTACACGTATTGTCCCCACACCTTGAGGACGGCAATCACGTGCACGAGGAGCAGAACGCCACGGCCGGCGTGTCGCGGTTGTCGGAGGAAATCATCCGGTTGATCCGGATGGGGCCGCGATTCCGAGGCATGCTCAAGACCGGAGACCTCGGCGCCGAGTTCTCCGCGTTGATGCTGCTGTTGCCGTTGCGTGCGATGGGCCCGATGCGGGTGACCGACCTCGCCGATCTGAAACAGGCCGACCCGTCGACGATCAGCCGGCAGGTCGCCCAGCTCGTCAAGGCCGGCCTGGCCCGCCGCGAGGCCGATCCGGCGGACGGCCGGGCCTCCCGGCTGGCCGTCACCGAGGACGGCGTGGCGGCCTGCGAGCGCCTGCGCACCGCCCGGACCGCCCTGCTGGAACGGGCGCTGAGCGATTGGCCGGCCGCACGGGTCGACACGTTCGCCCAGCTCTTCGAAGAATTCAACAGCTCCGTCGAGGCGCTGCTGCGCACCGACCTCGGCGCACCACCACGGGAGAACGCGTGAGCCACCCCAGCCCCCCGGCCGAGAAATCGACCGGGGAATTCACCCACCGGCAGATCCTCACGATCCTCGTCGGTCTGATGATGGGCATGTTCCTCGCTGCCCTGGATCAGACGATCATGGCCACGGCGACCCGGACCATCGCCGACGACCTGAAGGGCTTCGACCTCCAGGCCTGGGCCACCACGGCGTTCCTGATCACCTCGACCATCTCGACGCCGCTGTACGGCAAGCTGTCCGACATCTACGGCCGCCGGCCGTTCTTCCTGTTCGCGATCGGCATCTTCATCGTCGGCTCGTTCCTCTGCGGCCTCTCGCAGAACATGTACGAGCTCGCCGCGTTCCGCGCGGTCCAGGGCATCGGCGCCGGTGGCCTGATGTCGCTCGCCCTGGCGATCATCGGGGACATCGTGCCGCCCCGCGAGCGCGCCAAGTACCAGGGCTTCTTCCTGGCCGTCTTCGGCACCGCGAGCGTACTCGGCCCGATCCTGGGCGGTTTCTTCGCCGGCGCCGACCAGATCCTCTGGGTGGACGGCTGGCGCTGGGTCTTCTACCTGAACGTGCCGATCGGTCTCGCCGCGATGGCCGTGGTGGCCAAGGTGCTGCACCTGCCGCACACCCGGGTCAACCACCGCATCGACTGGCCGGGCGCGGTCGCCCTGATCGTCGGCCTGGTGCCGCTGCTGACCGTCGCCGAGCAGGGCCGCGCCTGGGGCTGGGACTCCGGCCGCTCGATCGCCTGCTACGTCATCGGCGCCCTCGGCCTGATCGCCTTCGTCGTCGCCGAGCGGGCCTACAAGGACGAGGCGCTGCTCCCGCTGCGCCTGTTCGGCAACCGGACCGTCGCGGTCGGCACCGGCGCCAGCACCATCCTCGGCGTCGCGATGTTCGGCGGCCTGATGACCGTCCCGCTGTACCTGCAGATCGTCAAGGGCTCCTCGGCCACCATGGCCGGCCTCCAGATGATCCCGTTCGTGTTCGGCATCATGGCCGGCTCGATCGTCTCCGGTCAGCTGATCGCCAAGACCGGCCGCTACCGGATCTTCCCGATCGTCGGCAGCACCTTCATGGTCCTCGCGCTCGGCCTGTTCTCGCTGATCAGCGCGGACACCCCGCTGTGGCGCACCATGCTGGTCATGGTGCTGATGGGCCTCGGCCTGGGCGGCAACATGCAGCCGATGATCACCGCGGTGCAGAACGCGGTCTCCCCGCGGGAGATCGGCGTCGCCACCGGTGCGGTCACGTTCTTCCGCTCGATGGGCGGCACGCTGGGCACCGCGGTCTTCCTGTCGGTGCTGTTCAACGTGCTGCCCGGCAACATCAGCGACGCCTACGCCGACGCCGGCAAGAACGACCCGGCGTTCCAGGCCGCGGCCCAGGCCCACCCGGACCAGGTGCAGCAGCTCCAGGGCGCGATGCAGCAGTCGCTCAGCGACACCTCGGTGCTGAACAAGTTCGCCGACGGGCTGACCCACCCGTTCAAGGTCGGCTTCTCCGACAGCGTGCACATCGTGTACCTGATGGCGTTCTTCATCATGCTGGTCGGCCTGGTGCTGGTCTTCTTCCTGCCGGAGATCCCGCTCTCCATGCGGTCCGCGCAGCAGGCCCGCGCCGAGGACGCCGCGCAGGCGGAGCAGAACGCCGCGGCCGTCGCCGACGGCGACCAGAACCAGGCGGAGGTCAAGGCGGGCAGCGACAGCCCGGGCCGCTGACCCGATTGCTACGGTACGGACGGCCACGCGCGCCGTCCGTACCCGTCGCACACGGGCTAGCGTGAACCGCATGGCTGTTGTGAAGATCAACGCGATTGAGGTCCCCGAGGGCGCCGGCCCCGAGTTGGAGAAACGCTTCGCCGCCCGGCAGGGCGCGGTGGAGAACGAGCCCGGCTTCCTCGCCTTCGAACTGCTCCGCCCGGTCGCCGGCGACAACCGCTACTTCGTCTACACGAAGTGGGAGTCGGAGGAGGCGTTCCAGAACTGGTCGCAGGGCAGCGCCCGGGCGGCCCACGCCGGCGAGCGCGCCAAGCCGGTCGCCTCCGGCGCCAGCCTTCTCGAATTCGAAGTCGTCCAGCAGGTCACCAAGCCCGCCTCCTGAACGTCACCGGCCGATCGGCCACCCGGCGAGCCGCGGCGCACCCGCGCCCGGCTCGCCGCCCGCGCTCAGGAGCCGGCGTCGCGGTCCCGGGTGGCGGCCGCGACCAGCCGCTCGGCGACCGCCAGCTGGTCCAGGCCAAGACGCTGGGCGCTGTCCCGCAGGATCCGGTGGGCCTCCTGCACCCCGCAGCCGCGCTGCGCGATGATCACTCCGACCGCCCGGTCCACGGCGGCCCCCTCGGTCAGCGCCTCCCGCCGGTGCAGCTCGCCGAGCAGCACCTCGGCCTGCCCGGCCACCGCCATCGCGGTCAGCAGCAGATCCGGACCGATCGCGCCGGGCCGCCCCAGGCAGATGCTGAGCGCCCCCACCGCCGCCCGCCGGACGTCCAGCGGAATCGCCGCGACCGCACCGATCCCGTCCCCCCGGGCCGCGGCGGCCAGCTCCGGCCACCGTTCGTCGGTCCCCAGATCGTCCGTGGTGACCAGACTGCGGGTGCGGGCGGCTTCCAGCCCGGGACCGCTGCCACCGGCGTACTGAAGGCGATCTGACGTCTCCCCGGCGGACCCGGCGGCCGCGACCGTCACCGGGCCGCCCTCACTGATCAGCGCGACCGCGCAGCGGGTCGCGCCGGGCAGCGCGCCGGCGATCAGCGAGGCCAGCCGGTCGAGCGCCTGCTGGAGCGTGTCGGCGGTCAGCAGGCGGGCGGTGACCTCGTGCAACAGCCCGGCCAGCTCGACCGGGTGCGGGCCGCCGGCGCCGAGCAGATCGGCGCTGCCGTGCCGGGGACGGCCACCGGCGACGAGCCGCCGGGCCTGGCCGGGTGCGGTCGCGCCACCGAGGGTGGTGCGCCGGCGGGACCGGGTGCCGCGCTGTGCGGCCGGTACGCGACGTTGCGGTACTGACACTCGACGGATACTGCCATGTCGATCCGCCGAAAGCCCGATGCGGTGCCCCGATCGGGGGGTGTTGTCCGTTTAAACCCTCTGTGCCGGGAACGCTCAAAATCGCCTGGCCGGGAAACCGGCCGGGAAAACAGTGCGGCCCCCGGCGAACCGGGGGCCGTACGAAGAAGATGCCGGTGTGCAGGTCGCCTCGCGGCGAGTGGCTCAGCACGGCTCCAGCCGAACGGTATTCCGTGCAGGCGATGGGTGAGGCCCGGGGACACTGGGCACACCGGCATCCGTTCACAACCTTCGGCAGCCGGCCATGATTCCGACAGCGGTTGTGACCTGGCTTACACGCCCGGCGGGGCCGGACGTTTGCCCGCCACCGCCGCGGGTAACCGTGCCGCCGTGACCGATGAACTCACCGGGGACGACTCCCGCCTGACCACCTTCCTCGACGAGGCGTACCGCGCCGAGGAGCGGATAAGCAGCGGCGACCTGCAGCGCCGGGCGATCGCCGAGGATCTGCCGGCCACCCTGCTGACTCGGATCGACGCGCTGCCGGAGGGCGAGTATCTGCAGGACGAGGCCGAGGAGGCGCTGCGCGTACGCTGATCGGGTCTCAGCCTTCCGCCTTTTCCTTGGCCATCGAGTAGGCCATCTGCAGGAAGTCGGAGACGGCGGTGGCGGTCAGCGCGGTCGCCGCCAGCCGGGTCAGCCGGGGCGCCAGCACCAGGCCGCCGGTCAGCCCGGTGGCCACCCAGGCGGCCAGGCAGAACGGGCAGGTGAGCAGCTCGCCGATGCCGTGCTTGACGCTGCTGCCGGAGTCCCGGACCTCCTCGTTGAGCTCGGCGGCCCCGGCCGGCTCGGTATACCGGGTGAACGGCGCCCGCAGCGGGCTGGTCACCGCGTCCTTGGCGAGCAGCCGGCTCAGCTTGTGGGTGGCGATCGAGATCAGCGCCACGTCGGCCAGAGCGGGACGTTCCGGGGGCGTGCGGCCGGTCACCTTGGCGGCCGCCGCGAGGCCGGCCGCGAGCGCGCCGTAAGCGCCCATCGCGACCAGATAGCCGGCCAGCGGCCGATGCTCGTGCGGCGCGTACGCCCGGGCCGTCTCGGTGGCCCGGGCCTGCAGGCTGGTCATGTCGGGGGGGGGTCCTCTCCGCTTCGGGTGGCCGTTCCGCTCCGGCGGATCAGAAGTCCTGGGTGAGCCTGCCGGGGTCGATCTCGCGCCCCGGAAAGCGCGCCATGTATTCGGTCTCCAGCTCCGCGGTCCGCCGGAAGTGGTTCTCCAGCGCCGCGTCCGGGCCGTGCCGCAGGGTGGCCAGCCGGGTCCGGTAGAGGCTGGCGAGTTCCCGGAACAGGTCGTCGTCGGGCAGGCCCACCGGGTCGACCCCGATCTCGAAGTCGACCACCGCGCCGCCCGCCGATCGCGGATCCGTCATCGTGCACCTCCGCTGTCTCGAAAGTCGCTGTCCGTTCAGGGCTTGCCCGCGCGGGCCACCGCCAAACCCGCCGGTAGTCTCGTGTGCATGAAAGGGCTGTGGACTCCGGCGTGGATCGCCCGGCACCTGCTCGCGCTGGTGCTGACCGCGGCCTGCCTCGGGCTCGGCTGGTGGCAGTTCAGCCGGGCGACCGGCGGCAACTCGCTCAGCTGGGGCTACATGTTCGAGTGGCCGGTCTTCGCCGGCTTCGTGGTGTTCATCTGGATCCGCGAGATCCAGGTGTTCCGGCGCAGGCTCACTCCCCCGGCCGAGCCCGGCGAGACGCCCGCCCCGCCCCGTGACCCGGACGCCCCGGTCACCCTGGGCCGCCCGGTCCGGGTCGCCGTGCAGCCGGCCGCGGCCGGCGCGAGCGACCCGGAGCTGGAGGAGTACAACGACTATCTGGCCTGGCTCGCCGAGCACCCCGGAGCCCGGCCGGCCGACTACCCCGGCCGCATCACCAAGAAGTAGAAGCAGAAGGAGACCCCGTGCAGGGCGCCCTCACCCGTTACCGGATCATCGCCTGGATCGTCGGCGTGCTCCTCGTCGTGCTCGTGCTGGTCGGCATGCCGCTGAAATACTTCGGCGACAACGCCACGCTGGTCGCCCTGATCGGCCCGCTGCACGGCTTCCTGTACATGGTCTACCTCCTGCTCACCTTCGACCTGTCCCGGCGGGCGCACTGGCCGTTCGGCCGGATGGTCGTGGTGATGCTGGCCGGCACCATCCCGTTCTTCTCGTTCTGGGCCGAGCGTCAGGTCACCCGGCATTGGCTGCCGAATGCCGCACTCGAGCCGGCACTGAACGAATAGCCCACTCGCCGCGGTCGAAATAACGCTCAGCGCGGATCAAATAACAGCCGGTTATCGGGATTTAGTTCGCAAGACCGACTATGGGAAGAAATCACTCGCCGAGGTCTTGATTTTGTTTTCTTCCCCGATAAGTTGATGCGGTTGGTCCGGTCCGCAGCCACAAACCCTCCGGTGGCGCCGGCCAACGCCGCCGAATCTCGAGCGAACCGGGGACCCAGGTCCCAGGGGTGAATCCGCGCCGGCGCGCGCGGTAGGGCCTTCTTCCGAGCCCGAACCCGTCAGCTAACCCGGTAGGCGGCTCCCAGCGGAAGAAAGGCCCCTGACCAGTGCCACTCCCCCGTACCAGGCTCCGGGCGCTGGTGGTCGCGCTGACCGCACTTGCGATCACCACGTCGGGAGCTGTGGCCGCCCACGCGGCTCCGTCCGAGAGCGAACTGAAGAAGCAGATCGACCAGGCTTCGCAGAAACTCGAGGACGTCACCGAGACGTACAACAAGACGCGTCTCGACCTGAAGAAGACCAAGGCGGACGCGGTGAAGCTGACCGCCTCGCTGAAGCCGGCTCAGGCGGCGCTGGCCCAGGCCAGCGCCAAGATGTCGACCATCGCCACGTCGCAGTACATCACCGGCCGGGTCGGCCCGATGACCGTGCTGCTCAGCGGCAAGCAGGGCGAGCTGCTCGACCGGATGGGCTATCTGGAGCAGATCACCCGCGCCAACCAGGCGGACATCGACACGTACACCGAGACCACGCAGACCTTCGCGCAGAAGCAGGCGGCCCTCAAGACCACCGAGCAGAAGCAGCAGCTCCAGATCAAGGAGCTGGACGCGCAGAAGACGAAGATCAAGAAGGACCTTCAGAAGCTGTACGACATGCGCGAGGCCGCGTACGGCAGCGCCACCGAGGACACCGGGTCGTACACCGGCAAGATCCCGCAGATCGCGGGCTCGGCGGGCAAGGCGGTCGCCTTCGCGTTCAAGCAGGTCGGCAAGCCGTACGGATATGGCGACGCGGGCCCGGACTCGTACGACTGCTCGGGTCTGACCATGGCGGCCTGGGCCGCCGCCGGCAAGTCGCTGCCGCACAACGCGGCCGCCCAGAAGGGCGCCGTGCGGATGTTCAGCGACAAGAGCCAGCTCCAGCCCGGCGACCTCGTGTTCTACCGGGGTGGCGGGCACGTCGCGATCTACGTCGGCGACGGCAAGATCATCGACGCGCCGTCGGCCGGCCGGGACGTGCTCTACCGGACGATCAACATCATGACCCCGGACAGTCCCGGGTACGGCCGGGTGTCATAACCGGCCGCAGGAACGCCGAAGGCCGGCACCCCTCGGGGTGCCGGCCTTCTCTGCTGGTGGTGGGTCAGGCTGCCTGCAGGCCCTCGGCCCGGGCCAGCTCACGCAGCCGGCCGAGCGCCTGGATCTCCAGCTGGCGGATCCGCTCGCGGCTGAGCGAGAAGCGCGAGGCCACCTCGGTCAGCGAGTGCTCGCGGCCGTCCTCCAGGCCGTAGCGGGCCCGCATGATGCCGGCCGAACGGTCGTCCAGGTGGTTCAGCAGGCCCTCGATGCGCTGGCGCTCCAGCGCGCTCAGCACGATCTCCTCGGGCGACGGCGCGTCGCTGTCGGCCACCAGGTCGCCCAGGTTCGTGTCGCCGTCGTCGCCGACCGGGGTGTCCAGGGACACGGTGTCCTGGGCCCAGCGGGTGAGCTCGTTGACCCGCTCCACGGTCACGCCCAGGGCCGCCGCGATCTGCTCGGGCTCCGGGTCACCGCCCAGCTCACGGACGAGCTGGCGGGTCACGTTACGCATCCGGTTGACGTCCTCGACCAGGTGCACGGGGAGGCGGACGGTGCGCTCCTGCTGGGCGATCGCCCGGCTGATCGCCTGCCGCACCCACCAGGTCGCGTACGTCGAGAATTTGTAGCCGCGCTCGTAGTCGAACTTCTCGACCGCGCGGACCAGGCCGGTGTTGCCCTCCTGGATCAGGTCGAGCATCGGCATGCCCGAGCGCACGTAGCGGCGGGCGATCGACACGACCAGTCGCAGGTTGGCACGGATGAACAGGTCTTTCGCCTTGGAACCCTCGGTGACGAGGCGCTCCAACTCCTCCCGGCTGACGCCGCGACGCTCCTCGCCCTGCTCGAGCAGGTGCTCGGCGTAGAGGCCCGCCTCGATCGCCTTGGAGAGCTCGACCTCCCGCGCGGCGTCCAACAGCGGCGTCCTGGAGATTTCGTGCAGGTAGACTCCGACGAGGTCGCGCTCCTCGGCAACCTGGTCGGTACGCATCACGGTGTTCTTCTCCACGTTGCCCACGGTCCCCTCATTGCCGTCACTAACCCTGTTACGGGCATTACCTGCGTCCATCAGCCCTCTCCCGTAACGTCCGCAGCTCGTGCATTGCGGTTGCTGACATCTACACAACAATTAGCTGCCTGCGCTGATTCCGGCTGGCTGGTCGAAAGTGTCACGAATGCCTGGGTCTTACCTGAGAGCCCAGTGCGCGGTAGCTGAGTGCGATCTCTCTGCGGCCGTCTTGCGGATAGACGGATACCCGTCGCGCGCCTCATAACACCATCGGCCTCTCATCGTCCACAGCGACGGGCATCACCTGGGCGCCGCGATGCTCGTCACCCTGGTTCTACGGGTTTTCCGCCCCGTGGGTTCACGTGCAGCATCGACCAGGCGCCGACGGGCCTGAATCAAACGCGAACATCAAATAGATCTCACCCTGCGTGACCAGCCGGTCGAACGGGACCATCGGCCACAATGCGCCACGCCGCGCCACAGTTCAGTCACCCGGGGGTATGACGTTCCCCGATGTGGTGACATTCCCCCGGCGGGCCTGCCGGGCATCAAGGAGTGAGCAAAAGCACATCCACGTCCGTGTGACAACCTGCTCCCATGACCAACACTGCTCTTGTGACGGGCGGCACCGGCGGGCTCGGCGCGGCCACCATCGCGGCGTTCCTGGACGCCGGGTGGCGCGTGGTGGCCCCGGCCCGCCCCGGCTCCGTGGATCGGCTGCCGACCGGCGTCGTCGCCGTCCCGGCCGACCTCACCGACCCGGCCGGCGCGACCGCCGCCGCCGAGGCGGCCGCCGGCGATCCGGACGCCCCGCTGAAGGCGGTGGTCAACCTGGTCGGCGGATACGCCGGCAGCGGCCTGATCGCCGACACCCCGGTCCAGGAGTTCGAGGCGATGCTCACCGCCAACCTGCGACCCACCTACCTGACCACCGCGGCGGCCCTGCCGCACCTGGTCGCGGCCGGCGGCGGCGCGGTGGTCTGCGTCTCGTCCCGGGCCGCGGTGGCGCCGTTCCCCGGCGCCGCCGGCTACATCGCCTCGAAGGCGGCGGTGCTGGCCTTCGCCGCGACCGTCGCGGTCGAGTACAAGAAGCAGGGTGTGCGCTGCAACACGGTGCTGCCCAGCGTGATCGACACCCCGGGCAACCGCGACGCGATGCCGGACGCCGACCGCAGCCGCTGGGTCGACCCCGCCGAGATCGCCGGCACCATCCTGTTCCTCGCCTCGGACGCCGCGGCCTCGATCAGCGGCGCCCAGATCCCCGTCTACGGCCGGGCGTAGTCCCCGTCGGCCAGCCATGATCCCCATCCCCGTCGATCGCCCGCGTTGTCCACAGTCGCGGGTTGTCCACAGGACCACCCGCGTGATCAGCGATCTTTCGCCACACTGACCGATGGGGGATCCCCCTGGGAGGGTGGGCTTTCGAGCGCGGATCGGGCTATCGACCCGGCAAACCGAAACGGAACGGGCGGCCGCTCAGAAGCTCTCCGCCACCTGCCACCCGATGACCGCCGCCCCGGCCACCACCGGCACGCCGGCCAGCACCAGCGTCCCCACCCGGACCCGGCGCTGGACCGGCGGCACGGCCGCCAGCCGCGCCGAGATCGCCGCGTGCACCCGCTCCGGCGACCCGTTCGCGTCGATCACCACGAAGTCCGCGAACTCCGGCAGCGACCGGTACGCCCGATCCGCCGCCGTCAGATACTCCATCGACTCCTGATCCGTGCCCCGCCGGTCGATCCGTTCCCGGGCCACCGCCGGATCGACCGCCAGCAGGAACGTCACGTCCGGCCGCGGGAACAACCGGTACGCCAGCCGCGCCCGGCGCTCGGCGGCCGCCCCGGCCCCGTGCGCGCGCAGGCTGGCGAACTGGCAGAACGCGTACCGATCCATCACCGCGACGTCCCGCCGGACCGCGCGGCGCAGCAGGGTCCGGGCGATCGCCAGCCAGCGCAGCAGCGACTCGATGACCAGCATGCCCCGCCGCCCGAACAGTCCCTCGGCGTCCCCGCGGCCCCAGCGCGCGGCCCGCCGGCTGAACCAGGCCCGGCCGCCGGCGTTCTGCCGGTAGACCGCCGGCTGCCCGGCGCCGGCCAGGGCGGCGGCCAGCAGCCGTGCCTGGGTCGTCTTGCCGGAGCCGTCGATCCCGATCAGGGCGATGGTGCGAGCGGGGGAGGACATACCAACCGACGGTAGCCGGGCACCGCACACCGCGTTCCCCCTCGCGAGCCGGGTGACGCGGACCAGAATGATCGTCAGTGGTTCAAGGTGTGACCACCCTGGGTAGTCGACATCAAATGGACACGGACAGGAGGTCACCATGCCGCACCGCGTCGACGAGGGGCTGGCCGGCACGATGAAACGGGTCGCCGCCTCCCTGAAGACCGCGGAGATACCGTTCGCCCTGGGAGGCAGCTTCGCTGTGTACGCCCACGGCGGTCACTCCAGTGACCACGACGTGGACTTCCTGATCCGCGAGCAGGACAAGGAGCGGGCTCTCCAGGAACTGGCCAAGGTCGGCTTCCAGACCGAGGAGCCGCCGGAGGACTGGCTGGTCAAGGTGTACGAGGACAACCGGATGGTGGATCTGATCTATCGCCCGGTGGAGACCCCGGTCACCGACGAGACGCTGGCCGACACCGAGCGGATCTCGGTCGAGGCGATCTACATGCCCGTGCTGTCGGCGACCCAGCTGATGATCCACAAGCTGCTCAGCTACAGCCAGCACCACTGCGATTTCGCCCAGGGGCTGCCGGTCGCCCGCTCGCTGCGGGAGCAGATCGACTGGGCCCGGGTCCGGCGGGAGACCGCGAAATCCCCGTACGCCGAGGCGTTCCTCGTCCTGCTGGACCGACTCGACGTCGTGTCACTGGAGCCCGACGAGGGGAAGGCCTGAGATGACCAAACAGATCGACCTGGAGGCCGAGATCCATCGGCTGCTGGCCGAGCACGACCGGATCGCCGAGCAGGGAGTGACCGTGCAGCAGCGGGAGAACACGCTGGTGCTGGGCGGCGAGGTGGAGAGCGCGCAGCGGCGGGAGGAGATCTGCCGGCAGATCACCGCGCGCTACCCGGACCTGGAGATCGCCTGCGACATCGGCATCACCCGGACCCAGGCGCCGGCCGAGGTGGAGGAGATTTCATGATCCGGATCGCCGCCGTTGGCGACGTGCATGTGGACAAGGACGTGGTGGGCCGGTACCGGCCGGCCCTGGACGAGCTGCCGGACCGGGCCGACGCGCTCCTGGTCGCCGGTGACCTGACCCGGCACGGCACGGTCGACGAGGCCAAGTGCTTCGTCACCGAGTTCGGCGGGCTGGCGGTGCCGGTCGTGGTGGTGCTCGGCAACCACGACCACCAGAGCGACCGGCAGGACGACGTCACCCAGGTGCTCACCGACGCCGGGATCACCGTGCTGGAGGGCTCCGCGACGGTGCTGGAGATCCGCGGGCACCGGCTCGGGATCGCCGGGACCAAGGGGTTCGGCGGCGGCTTCAAGGGCGCCTGCGCGAGCAACTTCGGCGAGCGCGAGTCGAAGGACTTCGTCCGCACCACCGAGCGGTACGCCGACGCCCTGCGCGAGGCGCTGCGCTCGGTCGAGTGCGACGCCCTGGTGGCGCTGACCCACTACGCGCCGGTCCCGGAGACGCTGGCCGGCGAGCCGCTGGAGATCTACGCCTTCCTCGGCTGCTACCAGCTGGGCCAGGCGATCGACGACGCGCCCACCGCGCTGGCCCTGCACGGGCACGCGCACCACGGCGCGGAGCGTGGCCGGACCCCGGGCGGGGTGCCGGTCCGCAACGTCGCGCACCCGGTGATCAAGCAGGCGTACAACGTGTATCAGCTGCTCACCGACACTGTGGACGAGCGGAACGAGGAGTTGGTGACCGCCTGATCCGGGGACAGGTTTTCGAGTTCCGGACATCGGGTATCGGACGGGCATGGACCTACTGCTCTGGATTCTCGCCGTTATCCTCGTGGTCGCCGGCATCCTCGCGCTGTTCCGGCGGCAGATCCTCTGGGGCGTTGTGCTGATCATCGTGGGGCTGTTGGTCGGCCCCGGCGGCGTCAGCATCTTCACCTGATCCGCATCCCCCGCTTCCTCTCATCGGTACCGTCACCGGGACCGTCCGCGTTCTCCAGAACGCGAACGGTCCCGGTTCTCTTTGGTGCGCCGACGCACACGAGGTGCGATGGACGACAGCTGATATCTGACTCAATCCCCGCGGACGATCGCCAAGTTTCGCGAGGTAAATCAGTGGCTGTTCACGTTCACCACTTCACCTACGGCGCCTTCAACCCGATAGCCGCGACGCTGCTGGCGTACCTCGGCTCGTTCCTCGGGTTGCTCTGCACGGAACGCGCGCGGGACGCGCACAATCGCAGCCGGCGCAACCGGTGGCTGGTGATCGCCGCCTTCGCGATCGGCGGTGGCGGCATCTGGCTGATGCACTTCTCCGCGATGCTCGGCTTCGACGTGCCGGACAGCCCGGTCCGCTACGACCTGCCGGTCACCCTGCTCAGCCTGGGCTTCTCGGTGCTGACCGTGGGCATCGGGCTGATGGTGGTCGGGCACGGCGGGCGCAGCCGGGCCAAGACGATCGCGGCCGGGGTGCTGACCGGGGGCGGGGTGCTGGCCATGCACTACACCGGGATGGAGGGGATGCGGCTGTCCGCGCGGGTGCACTACGACCCGCTGCTGGTCGCCGCGTCCGCGATCATCGCGCTGGCCGCCTGCACGATCGCCCTGTGGTTCACCGTCTCGGTACGCGGCCTGCGCCGGGTGGCCGGCGCCGCCGCGGTGATGGCGGTCGCGGTCTGCGGGATGCACTACACCGGGATGGCCGCGTTGCGGGTGGAGATGGATCCCACGATCATCCCGAGCGGCGCCGGGATCCGGCCGCTCACCATGATCGTGCCGATCACCGTGCTCACCGCGATCATCATCGTCGGGGTGGCGCTCAGCGCGTTGCAGGCGATGACCGAGGAGGAGTTCACCGACGGCGCCGGCACCCCGAAACGGGGCGTGCACGCCGAGCCGCCGCAGCCCTGGTCACTGCGTCAGCCGTCGATGGGCGGCGGGCTCCGGCTCTCCCCCGCGGCGCGCGCCATGGCGGCCGGGCGAGCCGCCGGGGTAGCCCGCCCGTCGCCGTCCCCCTCGCCGCGCCCGGCGCCCCGCCCGCCGACCTTCGACCCGGCCGTGGCCGGCGCCCCGGTCCCGGCGCCGATGGCACCGATGCCGATGACACCCCGGCCCGCGCCGCCGCGGATGACGCCGATGCCACCGGCGTCCGCGCCGTCGCCGGCGGCGCCCGAGCCCCCGGTGCCGGTGGCTCCGACACCCCCGGCCGTGCCACCGGCCCCGGCCGGTGAAGCCGGTGGTCCGGCGGTGGGTCCGGGCGCCTCCGGACCGTGACCGATCCCCGCCACGGCCGCCGATCGGGTATATCTGATCCGCATGGCGCCAAGGATGCTGCTGTCGATGCCGCTGCACGCGATCACCGAGGTGTACGGCGAGGCCGGCCTGCGGCAGCGCTTCGCGCTGGAGCTGGAGTCGTTCCCGCCGGACGAGCGGGAACGACTGACCGAGGCGCTGGACCTGGCGGCGCGGCTGCACGCGGAGGACCGGCGGGTCCGCGAGCCGTACCTGAACCACCTGCTCCGGGTGGCCATCCGGATCATCCGCTACTACCAGGTGCGGGACGTGGACGTGCTGGTCGCGGCGCTGCTGCACGACGCGGTCGAGGATCACCCGGCGGAGCTGGCCGGGCTGGCGCCGGACACGTCGTACGAAAAGGCCACCGAGGCGGCCCTCGCCGCCCTCGCCCAGCGATTCAACCCACGGGTGGCCGACCTGGTCCGGTCGGTGACGAACCCCGCCTACGCGCCGGACCGGGATCGGCACGAGCAGTATCGGGAGCACGTCGCGGAGAGCCTGGACCGTGATCCGTGGGCGCGGATCATCAAGATCTCCGACTTCACCGACAACGGGGTCGGGGTGATCCACACCACGCTGGACAAGGCGCACCGGTCGGCGACCAAGTACCGCCCGCTGGTCCCGAAGCTGCGCGAGCTGATCGGGCGGCCGGACACCCCGCTCTCCACCCAGGCCAAAGAGCACATCCTGGACCAGTTGGACCTGGCCGAGGAGCGATTCGCCGCCATCCTCGACGACTGACCGTGTAGTGCCGCCTACGCTGGCGGCATGCCCTCCACTGACGCCTGGTGGCGCGACGCTGTCATCTACCAGATCTACCCGCGCTCGTTCGCCGACGGGAACGGCGACGGCATGGGCGACCTGCCCGGCATCACCGCGCGCCTGCCCCGGCTCCGCGAGCTCGGCGTCGACGCCGTCTGGCTCTCCCCGTTCTACGTCAGCCCGCAGCACGACGCGGGCTACGACGTCGCCGACTACCGGGACGTCGACCCGCGGTTCGGCACCCTGGGCGACGCCGACAAGCTCATCACCACGGCACACGACCTCGGCCTGAAGATCATCGTGGATCTGGTGCCGAACCACACCTCCAGCGAGCACGCCTGGTTCCGGGCCGCGCTGGCCGCGCCGCCCGGCAGCCCGGAGCGCGACCGGTACATCTTCCGCGACGAGCCGCCGAACTCGTGGCAGAGCGTGTTCGGCGGCCCGGCCTGGCAGCAGGTCCCGGACGGCCAGTGGTACCTGCACCTGTTCGACGTCTCGCAGCCGGACCTGAACTGGGACCACCCGGAGGTCCGCGCGGAGTTCCTGGACATCCTGCGGTTCTGGCTGGACCGCGGCGTCGACGGCTTCCGGGTCGACGTGGCGCACGGCCTGATCAAGGACGCCGCGCTGTCCGACTGGACGCAGCCGGCCACGGTGCTCGGCGGCCTGGAGCCGGCCGGCCCGCCGCCGCCGATGTGGGACCAGGAGGGCGTGCACGAGATCTACCGGCAGTGGCGGTCGGTGCTGGACGGCTACTCCCCCGCCCGGATCCTGGTGGCCGAGGCCTGGGTGCAGCCCGAGGAGCGGCTGGCCCGCTACGTCCGGCCGGACGAGATGCACCAGGCGTTCAACTTCCCCTACCTGGAGGCGCCCTGGACACCGGGCGAGCTGCGCGAGGTGATCGACTCCTCGCTGGCCGCCACCGGCGCGGTCGGCGCGACCACCACCTGGGTGCTGTCGAATCACGACGTGGTGCGGCACGCGTCCCGGCTCGGTTTCCCGGTCACCGAGAAGCGCAAGCCGGGGATCGGGATCGGCGACCCGCAGCCGGACACCGGGCTGGGCCTGCGCCGGGCCCGGGCGGCCACCCTGCTGATGCTGGGCCTGCCCGGCTCGGCGTATCTCTACCAGGGCGAGGAGCTGGGGCTGCCGGAGCACACCACGATGGCCGACGCGCACCGCCAGGATCCGGCCTGGGAGCGGTCCGGGCACGCCGAGCGCGGGCGGGACGGCTGCCGGGTGCCGATCCCGTGGGAGGCGGATGCGCCGTCCTACGGCTTCGGGCCGGGCGACCGCAGCTGGCTGCCGCAGCCCGCGGCCTGGGCGGAGTACGCGCTGGACCGGCAGGTGGACGTGCCCGGCTCGACCTACGAGCTGTACCGGTCGGCGCTGCGCCTGCGCCGGGAGCACGAGCTGGGTGGCGGGTCGCTGGCCTGGCAGGCGACCGGCGACGACGTCCTGGCGTTCCGCAACGGCGGGCTCCTCGTGCTGACCAATTTCGGTCAGGATCCCGTGGCCCTACCGGATGGCGCCCGGGTCCTGCTGAGCAGTGAGCCCCTCAGCGACGACGGCGGGGTCCCCACCGACGTGACCGTCTGGGCTCATCTCTGAGGCCTTGGTCAGCAGGACGGCGTGGGTCGCGGCCATGTCGCCGGCCACCGTCCTGCTGGCCAGCCAGTACATGATCCCGGTCGGGATGAAGAAGAACTGGAACGAGGCCAGCCCGACCGCGTAGTTCAGCGGCGGCGGGAACGCACCGGAGAGCCGCTGGAAGGCGACCGCCACCAGCGCGTTCCCGCCGGCCCGGCCGACACCGTTGACCAGGTTGCCGAGGCTGTAGACGGTGCCGCGGTGCTCGGGCGGGTTCACGTCCGAGATCATGGCGAACCAGTTCGGCGAGTTCGCCGAGGTGAGCATCAGCGCGAAGACGGCGATGCCCAGGCAGGTGGCGACGGTCGGCTCGGTCACCACGTTCTCCAGCACGCCGCGGATGACCGCGCCGGTGCTCGCCCCGTCCGGCACGGTGATCGTCATCGGGACGAAGAACAACACCACGTAGAACGGGACCGCGGCCAGCACCCCGACCGCTGCCACCAGGGCCCGGCCCCGTGGGGTACGCCGTTGCAGCCGGTCACCGGCCAGCCCGCCGAGGATCGACAGCGCCGCACCGAGCTGGAAGATCGTCGCGAACGCGCTGCCGACCAGCACCGCCGTGCCCGCCGAGTAGCCCTGGTCCTCGGCCCGGGCGCGGAACAGCACCGGCAGCCAGACCAGCGAGCCGAACGCGATCTGCGCGGTGCCGCCCTGCAGGATCAGCCAGACGTTGGTCCGCCGGCCCAGGATGATCGGCAGGTGGTCGTGGTGGATCCGCTCGTCGTACTCCACCCCGGCCAGCTCCGGCTGGCTCTCGCCGCGCGGCACGTTGTAGGTGAACAGGTACAGCACCGTGGCGACCAGCCCGGCCGCGGCGGTGACCAGGAACGGCGCGCGCCAGTCGGTGTGCCCGAGGATACCGCCGACCAGGGTGCCGGCCAGCGTGCCGAGGCCCTGCGACAGGCCCCAGAAGCTCATCACCAGCCCCCGCCGCTTCGGCGTGATCAGGTCGCTGACCACCGAGAAGCTCACCGAGGCGACCGCGCCCAGGCCGACCGCGGCGACCACCTGGGCGAGCAGGAACGTGGGGTAGCCGGTGGCCAGGCCGGACCAGGCGGTGCCGGCGACCCAGATCAGGGTGCCGATGGTCAGGACCGGTTTGCGGTCGGTGCGGTCGCCGGCGTACGCCCAGCCGATCGCGGCGACCGCGCTGATCAGGAACATGATCGTGGTGGCCAGGGCGATGTGCCCCTCGCCCACCCCGAAGTCGTCCCCGATGCTGCCGTACAACGGCGGCACGATGCCGATCGCCACGTTGTCGAGGGACGCCAGGATGACGAAGACCACGACGCTGTAGACGCGGTGCACGATGCCGCCCCTGCCCATCACGGGTAGAGGTTAGCGAGAGTTCGGCCTGCGGTCAGGGTCGCGTTGCCGGGACGACCACGGTTTTCGATGATCTGAGCGCATGCTGATCGTCCGGATCGCCAATTTCGTCCACGCCACCTCCGGTGGGCTCCGCACCGCGCTGCGCGCGCTGGGGCAGGGTTATCAGGAGGCGGGACACCGGGCGGTGCTGATCACTCCCGGTCCGCGTGCGACCGAACAGGAGTTTGCGTACGGCCGGGTGCTCACGTTGCCCGGTCCGGTCGTGCCGGGGCTGGGCGGGTACCGGGTGCTGCTGAACCGGGTGGCGGTCGGCGGGCTGCTGGAGCGGCTCGGCCCGGACCGGATCGAGGTGCACGACCGGTCCACGCTGCGCTGGCTGGGCGGGTGGGGACGGCGGGCCGGGGTGCCGTCGATGATGGTGTCGCACGAGAGCCTGGACGGGCTGCTGCGGATGTTCGGCCCCGGACGGTCGCTCGGGCTGCGGGCGGCGGACCGGCTCAATGCTCGTACCGTCAAGGCTTTCGACTCGGTGGTCTGCACGACCGGCTGGGCGGAGCGGGAGTTCACCCGGCTCGGCGCCACGCCGGTGCGGGTGCCGCTCGGCGTCGACCTGGCCCGGTTCACGCCCGGCAACCGGGATCCGGAGCTGCGCCGCCGTTACGCCGGGCCGGATGGGGTGATCCTGCTGCACTGCGGGCGGTTGTCGGCGGAGAAGGATCCCCGGCTGTCGCTGCACGCCCTGGCCGGGCTGCGGGCCGCCGGGACGGACGCGGTGCTGGTGGTGGCCGGGGACGGGCCGCTGCGGGCGCCGCTGGAACGCGAGGCGGCCGCCCGGGGGCTGCCGGCCACCTTCCTCGGGCACGTCGCCGACCCGCGGCTGCTGGCCGCGCTGCTGGCCACCGCGGACGTCGCGCTGGCGCCCGGCCCGATCGAGACGTTCGGGCTGGCCGCGCTGGAGGCGCTGGCCAGCGGCACCCCGGTGGTGGCCCGCACGAGCAGCGCGCTGCCCGAGGTGATCGGCGACGCCGGGCTGCCCGCGGACGGCACCGGCGCGGCCTACACCGCCGCGGTCCGTGCCCTGCTCGATCGGCCGGCCGTCGCGCGGCGCGCCGCCGCCCGCGCCCAGGCCGAGCGTTTCCCCTGGTCCGGTGCGGTCGACGGCTTCCTCGCGGTGCACGGCCTGGCCCGCATCCGCGGCACGGACCCGGCGATCGCCTGACCGTTCACCGCCGGTGCCCGGCCCGGCGCGTCACTGCTCGTGCGCGGCCCGGCGCGTCACTGCTCGTGCGCGGCCCGGCGCGTCACTGCTCGTGCGCGGCCCGGCGCGTCACTGCTCGTGCGCGGCCCGGCGCGCGCGCAGCGCCCGGACCCGGCCGCGGCTCGCGCACGCCGGTGACGGGCACCAGCGCCGCCGCCCCGGCGGGTCGATGAAGACGCCGCGGCAGTCGTCCTCCGGGCACACCTTCAGCACGTGCCGGTCCGCACCGGTGAGCTGGTCGATCGCCTGCCGGGTGATCCGGGCGAGTGCCTCGCGCGCGGTCGCCGGCGGCGCGAGCCGGAGCCGCTCGTCCGCGATCAGCCGCACCGGCGCGTCCTGCCCGGCCAGCAGGGTGACCAGCCGGTCCGCGGCCGCGGGCGGTGGCGGCACGCCGTCGACGGTGGCCAGGGCGAGCGGGCGCAGCGTCTCCCGCACCTCGCGGGTGAGCTCCAGATCCTCGGGACCCGGCGCACGGACCGGCGACAACTCGCTGTGCGCGAGCCACTCGGCGAGCCGGTCGACGCCGGTCAGCCGCTCGACCGGGTCGGCACTGAACGACCGGCCCCGAGTGGCGAGCAGGTTGAGCCAGACGGCGCCGCAGTCGTATCGCAGCGCGAGCGGGTCATGCACGGTCACCCGACGATGGTAACGCTTCATCCGTTACGCCTGCTACGGTCGGTCGTAACGGTTCAACCGTTACAACCGATCGAGGGGGATCTGATGAGCGACGTGTCCGAGCAGTTGACTCCGGCGACGATCGACCGCGGCCAGGGCTATCGCCTGCTGGACACCCTGCAGGACGAACAGACGCAGAGGGCCACCCTGCCGATGGTCGAGCACCTCGCACCCGGCTTCGCCGACTGGATCGTCACCAGCCTGTTCGGCGGCACCTATCAGCGCGACGGGCTGTCGCTGCGCGAGCGGCAACTGGTGAATCTCGCGGCCCTGACCGCTCTGGGCGGCGTCGATCCCCAGCTCACCGGGCACGTCCGGACATCGCTGCGACTGGGCATGGACCCGGCGCAGATCGTCGAGGTGTTCGTGCACCTGGCGCCCTATGTCGGGGTACCCAAGGCGCTCGCCGGGCTCCGGGTGGCGGCGGCCGCGCTGGCCGACGCGGAGAAGGCGGAGGAGTCACGATGAGCCCGACGGTGCGTACCGTCCTCGGCGACGTCGAGCCGGCGGCGCTGGGTGTGTGCGACGCGCACGACCACCTGTTCCTGCGCTCCCCGGTCCTCGCCGGACAGGAACTCGACGACCCGGTGGCCGCGCTGACCGAGCTCACCGCGTTCGCGGCGCTCGGCGGCGCCGCCGTCGTCCAGTGGACACCGTGGGGCATGGGCGGCCGGCACGACGAACTGCCCGGGCTGTCCCGGCGCTCGAAGGTGCACGTCGTCGCCGCGACCGGGATGCATCAGGCGAAGCACTACGACCCCGAGGACCTCCGGAAACGGTACGACCGGCTCGCCGAGACGTTCGTGCACGAGCTGACCGCCGCCCCGGTGCGGGCCGGCCTGATCAAGATCGCCGGGAGCTTCCACCACCTCGACGAGCACGCCCGGCAGGTCGCCGCCGCGGCGGCGCGGGCCCACCACGCCACCGGCGCCCCGATCGGCGTGCACCTGGAGGGTGGCACCGCCGCCCTCGACGTGCTCGACCTGCTCTGCGGCACCCACGCCGTCGCGCCCGGCAGCCTGATCCTGGGTCACCTGCACCGGTTCCCCGACCCGCGGGTGCATGTCGCGGTCGCCCGGGCCGGCGCCTACGTGGCGTTCGACGGGCCGTCGCGGGCCCACCACCAGACCGACTGGCGGCTGCTGGACAGCATCGCCGCGCTGGTGGACGCCGGCCATCAGGACCGGATCCTGCTCGGCGGCGACACCGTGACGGCCGCCGCGCGCTCGACCGCCGACGGGCCCGGCATGCCGTTCCTGCTCAGCGGACTGCGTCCGCGCATCGAGCGGGAGATCGGCGGCGAGGTCGCGACGGCCGTCCTGGTCACCAACCCGGCCCGGGCGTTCGCCGCCGACTGGCGCTGAACGGCCCCGGGACTGCTCCCACGGTCCCGGCCGTCCGGGTCGTCCCCGGCATCGCCGAGAAGATCGCGGGGTACGGCAGAAGCCCCGTACCCCGCGATCGACGGTCAGCGAGTGCGGTCCAGCACGGCGTGCTGGGCGGCGGCGTACTGTTCGCGGATCAGCGGGACCGGGTCGTCCTCGTAGACCTCGGGGGTCTCCGCGGACCAGGCGGGCGGGGCGTCGCCGCCGGTCAGGACCCAGGCGGCCTGCCGGGCCGCGCCGTCGGCGACGTACTCGCCGGGCGGCGGGACCAGCACCGGCTTGCCGAACAGGGCGGGTGCGATCCGCCGCACCGCCTCGCTCCGGGCGCCGCCGCCGACCAGCACGATCCGGTTCGCCCGGGCGCCCTGCCCGACCAGCGCGTCCAGGCCGTCGGCGAGGGCGCAGAGCATCCCCTCGACGGCGGCCCGGGCCAGGTGCGCCGGGTCGGACGTCTTCAGGGTGAGCCCGTGGATCGCACCGGTGGCGTCCGGCCGGTTCGGGGTCCGCTCCCCCTCCAGGTAGGGCACCAGGACCAGGCCGTCCGCCCCGGCGGGCGCGGTGAGCGCGAGCCGGGACAGCTCGTCGTGCGAGACGCCGAGCAGTTTGGCGGCCGCGTCCAGCACCCGGGCGGCGTTGAGGGTGACCACGATCGGCAGGAACCGCCCGGTGGTGTCGGCGAATCCGGCCACCGTGCCGCTCGGGTCGACCGGGGCGGCGTCGGACGAGACGAAGACCGTGCCGGACGTGCCGATCGAGACGATCACGTCGCCGGGCAGCGCGCCGGTGCCGAGAGCGGCCGCCGCGTTGTCCCCGGCGCCGGGGCCGATCGGCGCGCCGTTGGCGAGGCGCCCGGCGATCCCGGTCGGGCCGAGCACCTCGGGCACGATCAGCTGCCGGCCGAAGCCGAGCTCCAGCAGGTCGTGCCGGTACTCGCCGGTCCTGGCCGACCAGTAGAGGGTGCCGCTGGCGTCACTGCGATCGGTCTTGAGGTCCGCGAGGTCGGTGGACCCGGACAGTTTCCAGGTCAGCCAGTCGTGCGGCAGGCAGACCGCCGCGACCCTCGCCGCCTGCGACGGCTCGTTGCGGGCCAGCCAGCGCAGCTTGGTCAGGGTGAAGCTGGCGACCGGCACGATGCCGACCGCGTCCGCCCACTTGTCCGCCCCGCCGAGCTCCTGGATCAGGTCGGCGGCCGCGCCGGCGCTGCGGGTGTCGTTCCACAGCAGCGCCGGGCGGACCACGTCACCGTGCTCGTCCAGCACGACCATGCCGTGCTGCTGGCCGGCCAGCGAGACGGCGGCCACGTCGTCCAGTCCGCCGGCCTCGGCGATCGCCTCCCGCAGGGCCGACCACCAGGCGTCCGGGTGCACCTCGGTGCCGTCCGGGTGGGCGGCCCGGCCCTGCCGGACCAGCTTGCCGGTCTCGGCGTCCCGGATGACGACCTTGCAGGACTGGGTCGAACTGTCGATCCCGGCGACGAGCGCCATGACTACCGGGCCCCGAGCAGGTGCTCGATGGCGAGCTGGTTCAGCTTGACGAAGCCGTAGCCCTGGGCGCCGGCGGCGTCCGCGTCGAAGTCCTCGAACGCGCTGCGGTCGGCGAGCAGGTCGGTGTAGGTCTCGCCGGCGTTCAGGGTCGGGGTGCTCAGCTCGGCGACCTTGGAGGCGGCCAGCGCGGCCTGCACCTCGGGGTCGGCGCGGAACGCCTTGGCCCGCTCCTTGAGCAGCAGATACATCTTGATGTTGGCCTTGGCCGACTCCCAGACGCCGTCCAGGTCCTCGGTGCGCGACGGCTTGTAGTCGAAGTGGCGCGGCCCGTCGTAGGCACGGCCGCCGTCCAGCCCGTTCTCCAGCAGGTCGACCAGGGAGAACGCGTTGAGCAGGTCACCGTGGCCGAAGACGAGGTCCTGGTCGTACTTCGGGCCGTGCTGGCCGTTGAGGTCGATGTGGAAGAGCTTGCCGTGCCACAGCGCCTGGGCGATGCCCTGGGTGAAGTTGAGGTTCGACATCTGCTCGTGGCCGACCTCGGGGTTGATGCCGAACAGCTCGGGGCGCTCCAGCTCCTGGGTGAACGCGATGGCGTGGCCGGCGGTCGGCAGCAGGATGTCGCCGCGGGGCTCGTTCGGCTTCGGCTCGATGGCGAAGCGGAAGCCGTAACCGCGGTCCTCCGAGTACTGCGCGAGCAGGTTCAGCGCCTCGCGGTAGCGGTCCAGGGCGGCCTTGACGTCCTTGGCCGAGTCGTACTCCGCGCCCTCGCGGCCGCCCCAGAGGACCAGGGTCTTGGCGCCCAGCTCGGCGCCGAGGTCCATCTGGCGCAGCACCTTGCGCAGCGCGTAGCGCCGGACGGTGCGGTCGTTGCTGGTGAAGCCGCCGTCCTTGAACACCGGGTGGGTGAACAGGTTGGTGGTCACCATCGGGACGATCAGGCCGGTCTCGTCGAGCGCCTTTTTGAACCCGGCGATGATGCCGTCGCGGGTCTGCGCGTCCGCGCCGAACGGGACCAGGTCGTCGTCGTGGAAGGTGACGCCGTACGCCCCGATCTCGGCGAGCTTGTGCACGGTCTCGACCGGGTCGATCGCCGGGCGGGTGGCGTCACCGAACGGGTCGCGCGCCTGCCAGCCGACGGTCCAGAGACCGAACGAGAACTTGTCATCACGTGTGGCCTGCACCGACACGGTTACCTCCGGGAAACGCGATCGATTTGTTTATTGGTTGAATTATTTGGCGGGGGTATGGCATTGTCAAGGGCGTGACGGCCCGGATGAGCTCGAGTACCACCGCCCCCGTCCGGCAGTCGAGCGTGCGAGCCCATAATCTCGCGCTGGTCCTGCACACCGTGGCGAACAGCGCCGATCCGCCGTCGCGGGCCGCCGTCGCGGGCGCCACCGGACTGACCCGGGCGACCGTCTCGGCGCTGGTCGACGACCTGATCGAGGGCGGGCTGCTGATCGAGCTGGACCCGCCGCCGCGGACCGGCGCCGGGCGTCCGGCGGCCGGCCTGGCGCTCACCGCGGCCGGCCCGGCCGGGCTGGGCCTGGAGATCAACGTCGACTACCTGGCGGCCTGCGTGGTCGACCTGACCGGCGCGGTCCGGCAGCGCTTCATCGAGCACGCCGACCAGCGCCCGGCCGCGGCCGCCGACGCGCTCGCCGCGCTGGGCGGGCTGGCCGCCCGGGCCCGGCTCGCCGCCGAGGCCGACGGCCTGGTGATCGCCGGCGCCACGCTCGCGGTGCCCGGCCTGGTCTCGGCCGGCCTGGTCCGGGTCGCCCCCAACCTGGGCTGGCAGAACGTGGACGCCCCGGCCCTGCTGAGCGGGGTGCCGGAGCTGGCCGGTCTGCCGGTCACGGTGGACAACGAGGCGAATCTCGCGGCGCTCGGCGAGCTACGGGTGGCCGGCGGCGAGCAGACCTTCCTGTACGTCTCCGGCGAGATCGGCATCGGCGCCGGGCTGGTGATCGACGGTGAGCTCTACCGGGGCGTGCGGGGCTGGAGCGGCGAGATCGGGCACCTGACCGTCGACCCGGACGGCAAGCCGTGCCGGTGCGGGGCGAACGGCTGCCTGGAGCAGTACGCCGGGCAGGAGGCCCTCGCGGCCGACGAGCCGGGGGCCGCCGCGGCGCTCGGGATCGCGCTGTCGGCCGTGGTCAACCTGCTCGACGTGCCGGTGATCGTGCTGGGCGGGGCCTATGCGCCGTACTTCGAGCGGCTGCGCGACGGGATCGAGGCGGAGCTGCGGCGGCGGGTGCTGACCGCGGGACTGGCGCCGGTCACGGTGCGGGCCGCTCGCCTCGGGGCGGACGCGGCGGTGCGCGGGGCGGCGGACGCGGTGGTGCGCGGGGTGCGGGACGACCCGGCCGCGTGGCTGCGGCGGGCGGGCTGACGGCGTACCGAAATCGGGTTGTGAATGTGGTCCTGGAAACAGGCGCGGCCGCCGTCCCAGAGCTGGGGCGGCGGCCGCGCCGGGGTTCGCGGTCGTCTTACTCGACGCCGGTCCGGGAACCGATCGCCTGGAGGAAGATGTCCGTGATCTTGGTCGGGTCCGGGGCGAAGTAGAGGCCGCTGCCACGCACCGACTTCTGGATCGCGCCGAGCTCGTCCTTGTTCACGTCGTTGCCGATGCCGATCAGCACCAGGCGGACGAAGTGTTTCGGGTCCTGGACCTTCTTCAGCTGCGCGAGCAGCTGCGCCTGGGTCATGCCGTTGACGTTGTCGTTCTCGCCGTCGGTGAACAGGATGACCGAGTTGACCTTGCCTTCCTTCCAGTTCGCCTTCGCGTAGTTGTAGGCGTCGAGCACCGTGTTGTAGAGACCGGTGTCACCGCCGCTCACCGGCGAGAGCTTGGGGATGGTGTCCTGCACGCCCTTCCGGTTGCTGCGCAGCGACGTGATCTTGATGAGCTCCTCCCAGGGCCGGTGGTTCGGCCCCAGGTCGGTGGTGAAGCGCCAGACGCCGACCGCCCACTCGTCGCTGAACAGGCTCAGACCGGTGGTGGCCGCCGCCTTGGTGACGTCCGCCCGGGACGCGTTGTTCGCGGTGGGCACCGGCGTCTTCATCGAGCCGGAGACGTCGAAGACCGCCAGCACCCGGCCGGCCTGGGTGGTCGCGTTCCAGGAACCGACCACCTTGCTGACCGTGGTGGCGTCGAGACCGGCCGCGGCCGTCCCGCCCTGCTCACCACTGCCGCCCGCGGGCGCGGTGATCGCCGGCGACGCCGCCGGGGCGCCGGCCGGGGCCACGAAGCTGGACCCGTACGTGCCGTCCGGGGCGCGCAGGCCCTGCGCCGAGATCTCGTTCTTGAACGAGGCCGCGGTCAGCTGCTTGAGCAGACCCTGCGCGGCGCTGATCTTCTGACCGTCGACCACCTGCGGCAGCACCGAGTACGGGTAGTCCATCGGCACCGAGCTGGGCTCCAGGTAGAGCGCGCTGAGCGCGACCGGCGGCCGTTTCGCGTTGTACGCGATCACGTCCTCCTCGGAGAGCGGCGCGGCGCCGAGGCTCTCCAGCAGGGTGCCCTCGTCGGTCGCCTTGGGGAACGACTCGAGCAGCTCGTCCCGCAGCTCGGACCGGCTCTTGGCGAGGTAGGTCAGCGCGTCCACCAGTTTCGAGACGCTGCCCTGGCCCGCACCGATCGCCGAGCCGATCGACATCAGCGCGGTCAGGCCGGACGCGTCCCGGGCCGGGTTCACGATGCCGAACCGCGGGCCGTCGGCGTTCTTGATCTGCCCGAGCAACGAGGTCCAGGAGACCTTCTTGCCCTGCAGGCCGAGCTGCTTGGAGATCGGCTCGGGCATGGCGATGACCAGTGGGCTCTGCGCCACCGAGGTGACCTTGGACGGCGTGAAGCCGGAGGCCTCGTTCTGCAGGCGCAGCAGCCAGGTGGACGAGTCCGGGAGCCAGACGTCGGGCACCTGGATGGCACCGGATGGCTGCCCCAGGCCGGACAGGTTCACCCCGTGCTGTCCCGCGATCGCGCTGGCGACGTCGGCCGAGGCCAGGGACTCCACGTTGACGGACACGCAGGTGCCGCTGACGTTGCCCCCGTCCTGCGCCCACTTGTTCGCAGCATTGGTGACGGCGGGTGATATCTCAGGGGCCGCGGCGACGTTCAGCTTGATGGAACCGGTGCAGCCGGAATCAGCCAGCTGGCTGTAACCGAACCAGGTTCCCGCGATAACGACGACGATCGCCATCGCACCACCAACGACGCCCGCCCCTTTTAAGTTGAAGTTCCTACGATGGCGGCCAGACACGCGCTCCATAGTGCGCATGTCGAGAGCTGAATGCCATATACGTTCGGTCGAAAATTACTCAGATTGGCGTTCTCCGATCTAGGAAACACCCAGCGTGACGACGCCATCTCGATCAGTATCAGGTTCGGGCACCCGGGTGCCGGATTTCTGCGTAAAGATCACAGACATGCCCGGGTGCCCGATCTGGCCTATGACCTGATCATCGCCGGGGTCCAGCGGAGCAGGCAGGTGGGGCTCGGCTCAGTGGCCGGCTCACCGTGCGGAACGGGAATTCCGGTCTCCGGATCGACCCGGAAAACTGTCACGTTGTGTGAACGCTCATTGGCTACGTAGAGGTGATCGCCAATCAAGATCATGTGCCGCGGCCAGGTGCCGCCGGTCGATGTCTCGGCGATCCGGATCGCGCTCTCCCCGTCCCAGGCGAAGGTCGACACGGTGTCCGGACCACGGTTCGCCAGATAGACGAACCGGCCGTCGCGCCCCGTGGTCACCTCGGACGGATGGACCGGACCGGTCACCTCGCTCGCCGGCACCTCGCCGCGGTGCTCCAGGGTCGGGCCGCCGGCCGCGCGGTACCAGCTGAGCGTGCCGGTCAGCTCGCCGGCCAGGAGCAGCGCGCCGTCCGCCGAGTGGGTCAGGTGCCGCGGGCCGGTCCCCGGCTCGGCCTGCACCGCCGGCTCCGGCGCCCCGAGCCGTCCGGAGACCGGGTCCAGCCGGGACCGCCACACCCGGTCCGAGCCCAGGTCGGAGATGAGCACGTCCGGCCCGTTCGGGTCCGGGACGACCATGTGCGCGTGCGGGCCGGTCTGCCGCTCCGCGTCCGGGCCGGAGCCGGTGAGCGTGAGCAGGTCGGTGCGCTCGCCCGGGGCGCCGTCGCCGTCGAGCGGGAACACGGCGACCGAGCCACCCGAGTAGTTCGCCACCACCAGGTGGTGGCCGTCCGCGGTGACCGCGAGGTGGCAGGGGTCGGCGCCGCCGGTGGGCCGGACCGCGAGCGGGATCAGCGAGCAGTCCGGGGCGACCGTGAAGGCGGAGACGGTGCCCTCGTCCAGCTCGTTGACCGCGTAGAGGACCGGCAGGGCCGGGTGCCGGGCGAGGAAGGACGGTGACGGGGTGCGGGCGGCCAGGCCGAGCCGGGTCAGCTCGCCGGTCGCCGGATCGCGCCGCAGCAGCGTGATGCCGTCGCCCTCACCTCCCTTGTCCCCGGTGTAGCAACCGACGAAGACGTACTCAGCGTTCGCACCCATGCCCACGATCCCATCACAGGCGGCCGGGCAAACTCCGCAGGGACCGCTTCTTGACCGGTATAGAAAGGTCGCGGTACTGTACCGGTACAGATTGGAGGACGTCATGGAGCTTCCCACCGCTTACGTCCGCGGGCTGCACGCCGCCAGCCGCGAGGTGCTGAGCGCCCGGCCGGACGCGCCGGTCGTGCCCTTCGCCGAGAAGCCGCCGCGCCTGCGCACCTCACTCGCCCGCACGCTCTACCGGTTCTCCGCGGCCGTCGCGCCCGGCGGCCGGCGGCCCGAGGCCCTCTTCCGGTGAGGGAGCGCGCCTCCGGCCACCGTCCGGCCGGGGGCGCGCTCTACGGTGGAGCGGTGCCCCGGGTGACCCTGCAGACCATCGCCGACCGGGTCGGCGTGAGCCGGATGACGGTGTCCAACGCCTTCTCCCGGCCCGATCAGCTCTCCCCCACCCTGCGCGAGCGGATCCTCGCCGCGGCTCAGGAGCTGGGTTACGCGGGCCCCGACCCGACCGCCCGGGCCCTGGCCAAGGGCACCACCGGCACGATCGGCATCCTGCTCACCGACTCGCTGCGCTACGCCTTCACCGACCTGGTGGCCGGCGGCTTCCTCGGCGCGATCGCCGAGGAGCTGGCACCGACCGGGCTCGCCATCACCCTGCTCAGCTCGGCGTCGACCGGCGATCTGATCCCGGCCCGGGACGTGGCGATGGACGGCGCGCTGATCTACTCCTGCGACCCGACCTCACCGGCGGTGGGCTGGCTGCAACGCCGCCGGCTGCCGCTGGTCTTCGTCGACCAGGCCCCGATCGACGGGTACGCCTGTGTGAACGTCGCGGACCGCGAGGCCGCCCGGGACGCCGCCCGGCACCTGGTCGGCCTCGGGCACACCCGGATCGCGTACGCCACCGTCGGCGCGCACGGGCCGTACGGGCTGATCGCCGACACCGACGTGCCGGTCGAGGGGTATGCCTCGATCCAGCGCCGCCTCGGCTGGAACGACGTGCTCGGCCCGGCCGGGATCACGCCGCCGGTGATCCGGCAGCCGTTCGAGCGGGTCGACCTGCTCCGCGCCGACGCCCGGGAGCTGCTGTCCCGGGCGGACCGGCCGACCGCCGTGCTGTGCTTCTCCGACGTCACCGCCATCGGCGTCCGGCAGGCCGCCGGCGACCTCGGGCTGCGGATCCCGGAGGACCTCTCGCTGGTCGGCTTCGACGACGGCCCGATCGCCACCCAGATGCAGCCGGCCCTCACCACGGTCCACCAGGACGTCCAGGAGAAGGGGCGGAACGCCGCCGCGCTGCTGAACGCCGCGCTTCGGCACTCCCCCGAGACTCCGCACCTTCTCCTGCCCGCCACCCTGGTGGTGCGGGGCAGTACCGGCCCCGCACCCGCCCCGGCCTAGCCGTTCAACAGGTCGTACGCCGCCTTCGGGGCGTCCACCTGGGCCGAGCCGGTCGGCGCCGCCGGCGACGCGGCGCTGCCGTACTGGTCGTAGGTGACCTGATAGGTGAGCGCCTTGGCCTGGCCGGCCGCCGGGACCCGCACGGTCGCCGTGCTGATCCGGCCCTGGGCGTCCACGGTCGCCTCGAACGGCACCGCCTTCGCCTTCTCGCCCAGCGCGGTGAGCGTCGCCGCCTCGACGATCTCGGCCTCGGTCGCCCGGGTCAGGTCCACGGTGCCGGCGAAGTGACCGGACGACTTCTCGGTCAGGCCGGACGCCGCGTCGACCAGGGTGCTCAGGTAGCCGGGGTCGGTCTGCCCGGCGTACGTCAGCTCGCGCTCCGCCTCGGCGCCGAGCTTCTTGGTGTCCAGCTTCATCCACTTCTTCGGCAGCTTGGGCAGGCCCGCGCCGGCCGGTGCGTCGCCGAACGAGATCTTGGCCCACGAGTCGCCGCCGACCACCAGGAACTTCATGGTCAGGGTGAACCCGCCGTCCGCGATCTTCTGACTGATCTCGGTGGTCAACGTCTTCTTGGCGCTGTCGACGATCCCGGACGCGGTCTGCTCGCCGCCGGTGATCGTGTAGTGGAAGACGTCGGTCGCGGTGCTCGGCACCGCCTTCTTCAAAGTGTCCGCGGGCTTCGGCGGCGCCGGCTTGCCGGCCTCACCGCCGGCCTGCCCGCAGCCGGCCAGGATCAGGAGTGCCGCCGCGGCGGCCAGTCGCTTGGTCAGCACAGTCATCGTCAGTCCTTCTCCAGTAGCGCATCGACGGATCAAAGGCTCCCCGGTGGGTCTGCCGTAGCGCTGCGGCTATGCTGCTGCCGGCTGCCGTTCCGCTGCCGTCTCGAGGAAAGCGCTGGTCACAGGGGGTACACGGGGGTGGAGCCGGAGACACGGTTCGAGATCCTCGGACCGCTGCGCGCCTTCCGCGGACCCGACCCGGTCGACCTGGGCCCGGCCAAACAGCGGGCGGTCCTGGCCGTGCTGCTGCTGAGCCCGGGCAAGCCGGTGCCGACCACCCGGATCGTCGACGCGGTGTGGGGCGCCGACCCACCCGAGAACGGCGCCAACGTGGTGCAGAAATATGTCGCCGGGCTGCGCCGCGCCCTCGGCCGGGAGCGGCTCACGCTGTCCGCCGGCGGATACACGCTGGCGATCGGCGCCGACGCGCTGGACGCCGAGGTGTTCCGGGCCGCGCTGGCCCGGGCCGGGACCGAGCAGCGGGCCGGCCGGGCCGATCAGGCCGCCGAGACCGTCCGGGCCGGGCTCGCGCTCTGGCACGGCGACGCGCTGGACGGACTGACCGGGCCGATCTTCGAGACCGCCCGGGCCGCGCTGGCCGAGGACCGGGCCAGCGCCTGGGAGCTGTGGGCGGAGATCCGGCTGGCCCACGGCGACGACGCCGGGCTGGTCGGCGAGCTGACCCGGCTGACCCACGACTTCCCGCTGCGGGAGGGGCTGCGCGCGCAGCTGATGCTGGCCCTGCACCGGGCCGGGCGGCAGGCCGAGGCGCTCGCCGTGTTCCGGGACACCCGGGAGTTCTTCCTGGACGAGCTCGGGGCCGAGCCGGGCGAGCGGATGCAGGAGGTGCACCGGCGGATCCTGCGCGGGGAGCTGGAGCAGCCGCCGCCACCGGATCCGGTGTCGCCGGCGCCGTACACGCCGACCTCCCCGCCCCCGGTCTCACCGCCCCCGGTCTCGCCGGCGCCGGTGTCCCCGCCGTTCTCCCCGACGATGTTGCAGCCGCAGCGCGGCCACGCGCGCTGGCTGGAGATCGTGGCGGCGGGCGCGGCCCCGTTCCTCACCTGCGGGGTGGCGGCCTGGGTCTACTTCCTCTACGCGGCGATCCAGCGCGGCCGGTGGTACCACTACGTGGTCGCCGGCGCCTACTTCGCCATGCTGCCGTGGATCGTCATGTGGTTCGAGATCGACCCGTCCCCGATCGACTCGGACACCACCACCGCGGCCGAGGGCGTCGCGGTCTCCTCCTGGCTGCTGCTCTGGCTCGGTTCCACCGTGCACGGCGTCATCCTGGCCGTGCAGGGCGGCGACACCCGGTCCGCGCGGACCCGGCGGGACCTGGCCCGGCGGTTCGCCGCGATCGACCCGGCGGCCGCCGTGCAGGCCGGCATCGGGCGGCCCGACCTGCTGCGGTACCTCGACGACGGCGGGCTGGTCGACGTGAACAACGCGCCGCCGCACGAGCTGACCCGGGTGCCCGGGATCAGCCCCGCCGAGGCACACCGGATCGGGATGGACCGGCACTACAACGGGCCGTACCGGCAGCCCGCGGATCTGGTGTCGCGGGGCGTGCTGACCCAGCGCCAGCTGCGCCGGGCCGAGTCCTGGCTGATCTGCCTGGGGTGGTAGCCCCGGCTCAGCGGCTGCCGGCCGCCGCGAACTGCCGGCGGGCGACGTACTCCACCAGCTCGATCAGCACGTTGCGGGCGGCCACCTGGTCACGCGCGTCGAAGAGCACCACCGGCACGCCCGGGTCCAGGTCCAGGGCGCGGGCCACCGCGTCCGGGCCGAACCGCTGCGCGGCGTCGAAGTCGTTCACCGCGACCACGAACGGCGTGCCACGCTGCTCGAAGTAGTCGATCGACGGGAAGCAGTCGGCCAGCCGGCGGGTGTCGGCCAGCACCACCGCGCCGAGCGCGCCCTGCGACAGCTCGTCCCAGAGGAACCAGAACCGGTCCTGTCCGGGCGTGCCGAACAGGTAGAGCTGGAGGTCCTCGGTGATCGTGATCCGGCCGAAGTCCATGGTCACCGTGGTGGTGGTCTTGCCCTCCACACCGGACACGTCGTCGGCGCCCTCGGCCCCGGTGAGAACCTCCTCGGTCTGCAGCGGGCGGATCTCGCTGACCGACCCGACCATGGTGGTCTTGCCCACGCCGAAACCGCCCGCGATCAGAATCTTGAGGGCGACCGGGATGCGCGAACCGCTGGCGCGGTCAGAGCGCACGGAGTCCATTGACAACCGCCTTGAGAACGTCGACGTCGTGCGGCTGGGTGGCCGCGGGGGGTTCGTACAGCGAGATGAGACCCGCCGAGCGTAGATCACCGAGGAGAACCCGGACCACGCCGATCGACAGGTCCAGGTGGGACGCCAGCTCGACCACGGAGATCGGCTCCCAGGCGGCGGCCACGATGGCGTGGTGCTCCGGCTGCAACTGGATGCCGGGCGCCAGGTCCGGCACGGTGGCCACCACGAACGCGACCAGGTCGAAGTCGCCGCCGGACGGCGCGACGCGGCCCTGGGTCACCGCGTACGGACGGACCACCGGCCCGGCGTCGTGATCCATCCAGTCGTGTGCCATGTCGGCAGGCTCAGAGGGCATCGGGCGCCAAAGTGCGTTCCGGGGCGCTCATCGTCTGGCCGACCCGGGTGACCAGCATCGCCATCTCGTAGGCGATCAGGCCGAGGTCGGCGTCGGCCGAGGCCAGCACGGCCAGACAGGCGCCCTGCCCGGCGGCGGTGACGAAGAGGAACGCCTCCTCCATCTCCACCACCGTCTGGCGGACCTGCCCGGCCCCGAAATGCCGGCTCGCGCCCTTGGCCAGGCTCTGGAATCCGGCCGCCATCGCCGAGAGATGCTCGGCGTCCTCCCGGCTCATCGCGGCCGACGCGCCCAGCATCAGGCCGTCCGCGGAGAGCACCACGGCCTGCTGTGCGGTCGGCACCCGCTCGACGAGGTCGTCGAGGAGCCAGGTGAGGTTCGCGCTCTGCTTCGTCGTCTGTGCCACTATGCGTCCTTCTCCGGCCTGGTGCTTTCATTACCGCCGGGGCTCTCGGCACGGTCGCCGGCCGTGTCGCCGTCGGCCCCGGAAACTGCTTCGTCCTGGGTGGACCTGGCGCTCGCCATCTCGCGCGACGCCTGGATACGACCCCGGGTGGTGCCCAGTTGCAGGGCGCTCATCAGCGTACGGACCTGCTCCGGCGAACGCTCCGGCGCGGTGGACTCCCGCTCCACCACCGGATGGCGCAGCTGCGGGGCCAGGCTGGCCTGCCGGACCCGCTTGGGCAGGCCGTCCGGTTCCAGCTGCTCGGTCGGCTCGTCGCCGCCGGCCGCCGGCGAGACGGCGGGCGCCGCCGGGGGTGCCGAGGTCGGCGCCACGAACATCGGGGCGGCCGAGGTCGGCGCCGCCGGGCCGGGTGGCTCCGGCGTGGTGAACAGCGGCGCGGCCGAGGTCGGCATCAGCGGCGCCGAGTTGCGCGGCACCGAGCGGGGCGCGCCGAGCGCACCGGCCACGTCGTCGAGCTGCCCGGCGGTCGCCGCCGGGGGCTGCTCGGCCGGCGGGACCTGCGGGGTCCGCCGGATCCGTTTGCGCTGCACCAGGCCGTCCGGGCTGAGCTCGGACGCGATCGCGCTGGGCGTGGGACCGCCGGGCTCGCCGCCGGTCAGCGCCTTGGTCTCCGGGTGCACGCCGTTGAGCGAGCCGGCCGGCAGCGACTCGCCGTTGGTGGTCCGCTGCCGGGGCACCGCGGGCACCTGCTGCAACTTGCCGTTGCCGGACCACTGGAGCGCGGCCAGCGAGCTCCTGGCCGGATCGTCGGTCCCGGAGCCGACCAGCGGGGTGTTCCCGCCCGGCGCGGGGACGGCCGACCGGCCGTTGGCGCCGGCCGGTGCGGGCGCCTCGGTGACCAGCTCGCCCGGGAGCAGGACCACGGCGGTGATCCCGCCGTACGGCGAGGGCTGCAACGACACCCGGATGTGGTGCCGGACGGCCAGCTGGGCCACCACGAACAGGCCGAGCCGGGCGCTGTCGGCCGGGTCGAAGTCGGGTGGCTCGGCCAGCCGGCGGTTCGCCTGCTCCAGCGCCTCCGCGCTCATGCCCAGGCCGCGGTCCTCGACCTCGACGGCGTACCCGTTCGGCAGCACCTGCCCGGAGACCTGCACCCGGGTGTGCGGCGGGGAGAACGAGGCCGCGTTCTCGATCAGCTCGGCGAGCAGGTGGATGACGTCACCGACGGCGCGGCCGAAGAGCGCGGAGGGGGCCACCGCGCGGATGTCGACCCGCTTGTAGTCCTCCACCTCACTGATCGCGCCGCGGACCACGTCGATCACCGGAACCGGGTTGCGCCAGCCCCGGCCGGGCGCCGCGCCGGCCAGAATGACCAGGTCCTCGGCGTGCCGCCGCATCCGGGTGGCCAGGTGGTCGACCCGGTAGAGGTCCTCCAGCTCCTGCGGCTCGGTCTCCCGGCGCTCCATCTTGTCCAGCAGCGACAGCTGCCGGTGCAGCAGCGTCTGGCTGCGCCGGGCGATGTTGAGGAACACCTCGTTGATGCCGCGCCGGACGTTCGCCTCGTCGACGGCGGACTGCACCGCGGTGCGCTGCACGTCGTTGAAGGCCTGACCGACCTGGCCGATCTCGTCCTTGCCGTAATCCAGCGGGGGCGTCTCGACGTCGACGTCGACCGCCTCGCCGCGCTGGAGGCGGCGGACCACGGTGGGCAGCCGGTCGGAGGCCATCTCCAGAGCCTCCCGGCGCAGCTTGATCAGGCGGCCGACGATCGACCGGCCGACCCGCACCGAGACCCAGATCGCCAGCACGAAGGCGACCAGGCCGGTCAGCGCGGACAGGCCCAGCCAGACGAACACGGTGACGGCCAGCGGGGTGGCGTCCGAGACGACCGCGTCGACCGTCCGCAACTCGAACGCGCGCAGCTCGGCGGAGACCTGGTCGAACACCGGCTGCCACTCGGTGCCCTTCACCGGCGGCGCCGCGCCGGTGTAGCTCAGGTTGAGCAGCTTGTTCTGGAGCACGTCCAGCGTGACGAAGGTGGAGCCCCGGGTGACCAGCTGGGCGTAGTCGCCGCGGGCCTTCTCCGGCATGTCCGCGACGCCCGACTTCAGCAGGTACCGCGAGGTGGCGACGTCCTCGATCAGCTGGCCACGGGTCCGCTCGTCGACCTTGCCGGCCGCGTTCGCCCCGGCCAGCGTCGCGTCCACCCGGGACAGGTACTCCAGGCCGCGGTAGCCGGTGATCAGGGCGCGCACCTCACGGTCGACCTTCTCGTGGAAGAACACCGCGGCGGTGCCGGAGACGTCGAAGCCGGCGTCGACCACGTCGTTGTACGTGTTCATCATGTCGAGCAGCTTGATCTCGCGCGCGTCGATCCGGGCCCGGACCGCCTGGAGCGCGTCGAAGTCGCTGAACAGCGTCGCGACCCGCGCCCGCAGGTCCGTGGACATGTCCAGCCCGTCGGTGGCGGAGCGGAGGTCGGCGATCGCCGCGTCGGTCGCGGCCCGCTGGGTCCTCAGCTCGGTGCCCGGCGTCTCCTGCGCGGCCAGGTAGACGGCGGAGAAGTGTCGCTCCCGCTGCATCTGCGCGATCAGTTGCAGGCCCGGGTCGCCCATCCGCAGCACCACGTCGCGCGCGTTGAGCAGATCCATGGCCGGCCCGGCGGTCGCCGCCGTCGCGAAGACCCACAGCGCGAGAAGCGCGGCGAGCGGCACCGCGACCATCGCGATGATCTTCGATCTGATCGACCAGTTGCGGCTTCTCATCAAGCTCCGCCCGGAGGGGGTTCGGCAGGGAACGGCGACACACCGCGATCCGGAGCCGGCCGATCAGAAGTGGACGGCGGCCCGGGCGAGATGCGCCTGGCGAAGAATACGGAAAGACGTCCGTCACAGCTAGGTCTCGGGCCATCGGAAACTTCCCTTCCATGCCCTTTGTCCGGCAGCGGCCGTTGTAGATCCGCACTTCACCGAGGTCGGAGTTATGACAGAGGTTCCGACAGGTTTCGCCCGATGCGATTGACGGATGGGTCCGAGTGGGCATGACACCGGGGGAAGAAGGAGGAACCTGATGTCCGCCACCGCCACCATCGTCCTGATCATCGTCATCCTGCTGGTGCTGGCCGCGGTCGTGGTCGCGGTCCGGGCCGGCCGGCGTCGCAAGCTCCAGCAGACCTTCGGACCCGAGTACGACCGGGTGGTCGCCGACACCGGCAACCGCACCGAGGCGGAGCGCGAGCTGCTGGAACGCACGAAGCGGCACGCCCAGCTGGAGCTCACGCCGCTCTCCGCGGAGTCCCGGGCCAAGTACACCGCCGCCTGGGAGGAGGTCCAGATCCGCTTCGTGGACAGTCCGAAGGAGGCGGTGTCGACCGCCGACGAGCTGGTCACCCGCCTGATCACCGAGCGCGGGTACCCGACCGCGGACTACGACGAGCGGCTCGCCAACCTCTCCGTCGAGCACGCCACCACATTGGAGCACTACCGGGCGGCCCACGAGATCAGCGAGCGCAGTAAGAATGACGAGGCCGGCACCGAGGACCTGCGCCAGGCGCTGGTCCACTACCGGGCTCTCTTCGCCGACCTGCTCGGCGAGGACCCGGTGCCGGGCGGCACCACCGCCGTGCCCGCGCCGCGGACCACCGCGGAACGTTCCGTGACCGAGACGACGACCGAGAAACCGACCGGCGAGCCGGCCGGGAAGCCCGCCCCCGAGACCGACGCCACCAGCCGCTGAGGAGCCCCCACGATGCGCTTCTTCTCCAACGAGGCACAGGACAACGCCGCCGAGCAGGACGACCGCAGCGACGGTGTGCCGTCGCAGCGCGCCGGGTCGCCGTGGCACGACACACCCCCGGCGGACCGGACGGACGAGCCCGCCGACCGGCCCGGCGAGCCGGTGGACCACACCGGCGAGCCGGTGAAGCACACCGACGAGACCGGCGCCCACCGCGACTCGGACGACGACGACACCACGAAGATCGACGACGTGCGCCGGGACGACGACGCCGACACCACCCAGCCGATCGGCGCCCACGAGTCCGCTGTGGACCGTGACGAGAACCCGACGACCCCGTGGGATCGCGCCCGCGAGGAGGACCGGGACGCCGACGCGCTCGCCGACGAGGAGGAACGGGCGGAGCGGGAGGAGGCGGCCGGGAAGGACGACGACACCGTGGACGCGGCGATCGAGGACCGGGGCACTTTCGAGGACCCGCAGGTCGAGGATGCCGAACCGGTGGTGGCCGTCGCCACCGTCCCGGCAGCGGCCGAGGCCGGAACCGGCACCACGTCCGGCCCGGCGCCGTTCTTCCCGGAGGCCGAGACCCAGCCCCTGCGCGACCGCTGGCGCGAGATCCAGCTCCGCTTCGTCGACGACCCGAAGGCGACCACCGGCGAGGCCGCCGCGCTGGTCGACGAGACCATCGAGAAACTGACCACGTCGCTGCGCCAGCACCGCGGTTCGCTCGCCTCCGGCGGCGACGACACCGAGGCGCTGCGGGTGGAGCTGCGGGCCTACCGCGACATTCTGGACCGCCTGCTCGGCCTGTGAGACCCGATTTCGGTACGGAGGGGAGCCCCGCCGCGGGCTCCCCTCCGTTCGCGTCTCACCAGGTCTCGGACGGCTCCGCCGACGGCGGCCCGTCGTCGCCGGTGGGCGGGGTGGACGGCTCCGTCTCCCGATCCGACGGCTCGGCCGACGGCTCGGTGCTGGACTCGGTGGGCGGGGTGCCGGTCGGCGCGGAGCTGACCGTCCCGGACGGCGACGGCGACGGGCCGGCCGGCGGCGACGGCGAGGGTGACGGGCCGGCCGGCGGTCGCGGTGCGGGGCGCTTGGCGGGTTTCTCGCCCTGCGGTGGCACGGTCCGGTCGGTGATCGGGTCGGCGGTCTCCGAGGCCTCGCCCGCGCCGTGACCACCCGAGTCGGTCACCGCGGCCGGCAGCTCCTGGCGAATCGTGGTCGGTGGCGTCCCGGACGCCGGAGTCCCGACCGTGGCGAGTTGCACGCCCAGCCACAGCGCCGGGCCCAGCCCGACCGCGACGATGGCTCCGAACAGCGCCGTCGGCCCCCGCTCCATAGCGCCTCCCCCCACGTCCCAGCGATCGTCTCGCTCGGCACCCGGAGGCTTGCTACCCAATAAGGGCATCCGGGAAGCCAACAACCGCTGAGGTCATTGTGACCCGAAGTGACGCATCAGTGACTCATTCGTCGGGGAGGAGACTTCAGCGCGTTCCGGTGAGAAAGGTGACGGCGTCGTCCCAGGCGGCCCATCCGCCCGGGAGCTCGTCGGTGTCCAGCGACGGGCGCAGGGTGAGCTCGCCCCCGCCGTGCAGGCCGATCACCCACCCGCGCCGCCGGCCCGGCAGGCTGGTGACCGTGGCCACCTCGGCGAACGGCACGAACCGCCGGCCGTCGCCGGGCGGCTCCAGGGTGGCCACCGCGGTGGCGGTCCCGGCGGCGGCCGTCGCCTCGCCGGAGACCGGGACGCCGCCGGCCGCGATCTGATGCAGCCGTCGCTTGGCCTCCACGCCCTTGCCCCGGGACAGACCCGGGACCAGCAGGAGGCCCAGGTCGGTGACGAGCAGGTCGGTCCGCTCGCCGTCCGCCGACAGGTTGATCAGGCCACCGAGCACCTGCGCCCGGGCGGCCGGCCGGTCGCCACCGGACGCGGCCAGGTCCACCCCGATCCGGTCGAGGTAGGCGCGGACCGCCTCGGCCTGCTCCGGGTCGGCCGCGGCCGCCGCCACGTCGGTCAGGTTCAGGTGGGCGCCGTCCGCGGCGACCAGCTCGGCGGTGCCGGTCCAGCTGTGCCGCCAGCGGGCCACCCCGCTGCGCAGCGCGGCCAGGGCGAGCATCAGGGAGAGCAGGTCGACGATCCGGTCGGCGGTCTCCTCCGGGGTGAGGCCGGGGAAGATGGTCGCGGCCGCGGTGGCCAGCCGGCCGTCGGCGGCCAGCTCCAGCACCCCGGCCGCATCCGGCACCGGGGCGCCGACCGCCCGGGCCACGGTGGCCAGGGCCGCCTCGGCCTCCCGCTCCATCTCGGCGGTGCGGGCCAGGCTGAGGAAGTCGTCCCAGCTCACCTCGGTCCGTCCGGCCGGCGGGAAGGCGACGGCCTGCAACGCGCGCCCCAGCCCGGGCAGGTCGGGCACCAGATCGTCGGCCGGTTCTTCTTTTTCATCGTCTACTGAGGAATCGGGCGTCGGCGCGGCCGGGGAGCCGGGCGCCGCCGGAGCCGTCGGCGCATCGGGTGCCGCGGCCGGGGCCGCCGGCGAATCGGGCGTCAGCGCGGCCAGCCGCTCGGCCAGCGGCGGGTGGGTGTCCCAGTCACCGGCCGGCTCCGGTCCGCGGGCCCGCAGGATCGCCACGTCCTCGGCCCGCGCCGCGAGCACCCGCAGGAAGCCGCCGAACACGTCGTCCGGCACCTGCCCGGCCTGCCAGCCGGGGCCGACGTACTCGGCGTGGAACAACCGCTGCATGCCGGCGAGCACCGGCAGGTCGCGCAGCGCGCCGGCGGCCGCCTCGGCCCCGGCGTGCGCGGCGGCGACCCGGTCCGCGGCCAGCTCCTGGGCCCGGCTGAACGGCGCGTCCCAGCGCCGGTAGACCTGGGCGTACGCCCGGAAGACGGCGGCGGCCGGGTTGCGGCCCCGGCCCCAGCGGGACGCCAGCCGGCCCACCTCGACCCGGCCGCGGTACGCCATCGGCGCCCACCGCCCGAGCCGTGCCGAGCCGTGCGCCAGCTCGTGCGCCACCGCCGCCCGCAGCCGCCCGCGGTCCCACGCCTGCAACAGCGGCAGCCCGACGTAGAGGTCCCGCCGTCCGCCGCCGAGCCCGAGCGCCCGGGTCCGCTCCCCCACCACCACGGTGGCGTCGGCGACCACGGTCAGCCCGGCCGGCGGGGTCACGCCGGCGGCGGTCGCGGCCGCGTCCACCAGCGCCCACAGCTCCGGCGCGTCGGCCCGCGGCACCGCCACCCCGGCCGGCACCCGCCGGCGTGAGCGCAGGGCCCGCCAGGTGGCGTAGCCGAGCGCGCCGAACGTGGCGATGCTCAGCGGCACCCCGGCGCGCAGCGCGAAGTCGGTGGGCAGCAGTTTCAGCACGGTCCACAGCACGCCGAGGACCACGGCCAGCTGCAGTCCGGCGACGATCAGGAACCCGGCCAGGGCAGCGGCCGACCTCGCCGCCGCTCGCGCATCGTTGCTCAAGCCGCTCTCCTCCCACCGAGAAACGCCCAGCCTAGGCGTGTGGCCGGAGGTACGGCTGAGGGCCCCGTGGCGATCAGCCGGCCGGCCAGTCGATTTCCGGAGCGCGGAACCACGTCACACCGGCCGCGTCCCAGCGCGGGCCGAACGCCGCGAGCCGCTCGGCGAACGAGTCCCAGTCCCGGCCCGCCTGCGGGGTCCAGGACACCTCGGCCACCGCCGGGAGCCGCGGAAACGTCAGGTACTGGAGGTCGGCGACGCTGCGCAGGGTCTCCGACCAGAGCGGCGCGGCCACCCCGAGCAGGGCGGTCTCCGGCACCCCGGGCAGCCGGTCGGCCGGGTCCCAGTCGTACGCCCGCCGCACCGGCACCAGCCCGGCCCAGTCCAACCCGATCGGGGTCGTCTCGTCGTACTTCATGTCGAGATACGTCCGGTCGGCCGGCGCCATGATCACCTGGTGACCGGCGGCGACCGCGGCGGCCACGTTCGTCCCCTCGTCCTGCGGCCGCCAGTACTGCACCACGGTGCCCTCGGGCAGGTCGGCCGCGGCGATCTCGTGCCAGCCGATCGCCCGCTTGCCGTACTTCGCCGGCAGCGGCAGCACCCGGGACAGGAACGCCCGGTAGTCCTCGGCCGTGGTGGAGAGGCACTCGTCGCCACCGATGTGCAGGTACGGCCCCGGCGTCGCGTCGGCCACCGTCTTCAGCACGGTCTCGACGAAGGCGTACGTCTCCTCCTTGCCGGCCACCAGCGAGCTGTACCCGACCTCGGCGTCGGTGCGCGGCGCGACCGGCTGCCCGTCCGCGGTCAGTTCCGGGTACGCCACCAGGGCCGCGTTCACGTGGCCCGGCATATCGATCTCCGGCACCACGGTGACGAACCGCTCGGCGGCGTACGCCACCACCTCGGCGTAGTCGGCCAGGGTGAGAAAGCCCGGCCCGGCGCCGTCGCAGCCGGTGCCCGGGCCGCCGCCGACCTCGGTGAGGCGCGGCCAGCCGGGGATCTCCAACCGCCAGCCCTGGTCGTCGGTGAGGTGCAGGTGCAGATGATTGATCTTGAACTGGACCAGCAGGTCGATGTGCGCGCGGATCTCGGCGGCGGTGAAGAAGTGCCGGGCCAGGTCGAGCATCGCGCCGCGATAGGCGAACCGGGGCCGGTCCTCGATCACCCCGCCGGGCAGCACGCCGTCCCCGGCGGCCAGCTGGCGCAGCGTCTGCACACCCCAGAACAGCCCGGCCGGCGCCGCGGCACGCAGCGTCACACCGGTCGCGGTGATCTCCAGGCGGTATCCCTCGGGTCCGAGGCCGTCGGCGTCGGTGAGGGCGAGCCGGATCGGCCCGTCCGCACGCGGGGCCGCCGCGAGCGCCGCGACGGCGTCGGGGGCGACGGTGAAGCTCACGGCCGGTTCCGGAACAACCAGGGCGGGCGCCGGAATCACATCGGCGAGCCGCTTCGTCTGAGGGCGCACTCTGAAGACTCTAAACTGTTTCGCTATGTCGATAACTGTGCGTCACGCCACGCGGGGCGATGAGCAACCTTTGCACGCGCTGGCGACACTTACCTTCGGATTGGCCTGCCCTCCGGGCACCGCACAGGCCGACATCGACGCGTTCGTCGCCACCCACCTGTCCGCCGAGCGGTTCACCGCGTACCTCGCCGACCCGGCCCGGACCCTGCTGCTGGCCCTCGACGAGGACCGTCCGGTGGGCTACGCGATGCTGGTCCGCGGGCCGATCGCGGACCCGGACGTGGCCGCCGTGGTGGACGCGGCGACCAGCGTCGAGCTGAGCAAGTTCTACGTCGCGCCGGACCGGCACGGCTCCGGCGCCGCCCACGCGCTGATGACGCGGACCCTGGCGACCGCGGCCGCGACCGGCGCCGCGTCCTGCTGGCTCGGGGTGAATCAGCAGAACGTCCGGGCCGCGAAGTTCTATGCCAAGCACGGCTTCACCATCATCGGCGTGAAACGCTTCCTGGTCGGCGCCGAATGGCACGACGACCACATCCGCAGCCGCCCACTCCCCTGAGGCGGCGGCGCGCTCCGGGCGTACGGAAATCCTGGCGGAGATGGCGCACCGCGGACCCGGCACCGGAACGCGGACCCGATCCTGATCGCCCGGGCCTTGATTAAGGGGATTTTTATATAAGCTCCGGGCGAAAATTGACGGGAAATTGTCGCACCCGATAGCTACCTTCGTGAATGCGGACCGGCGCCACGGGGGCGTCGGTCCGTCCAGATCAGAGGGTCGTGCCGCGCAGCAGGTTGCGGCCCACCGCCTGCACGTTCTCCCGCAGCTCAGCGGGTGATTCGACGGTGAAAGGCACGCCCAGCACGCCGAGCACCATGGTCGGCCAGCCGAGATCGTCGACGTTCATCCGGAGCCGGCAGACGCCGTCGCGGACCGGTTCGATCGTGCCCCAGTGGCCGACCACCGCGGTCACCCGCTCGGGGTCGGTCTCCAGCAGGACGGACACGTCGTGCCGGGTGGGGATCGCGCGGATCCGCGACCGCAGCCAGACCACCGGGTCGCCGCCCGGGATCTCCCGGGGACGGAACCGGGCACCGGTCAGCGCCGGTCCGGCGATCCGGTCCACCCGGAAGCTTCGCCAGTCGCCGCGGTCGAGGTCCCAGGCCAGCAGGTACCACCTCCGGCCGAGCGGGACCAGCCGGTGCGGCTCCGCGAACCGGCGGGCGGTCTCCCCGTCGCGCGGGGTGTAGTCGAAGCGCAGCCGCTCCTCGCCGCGGGTGGCCATCGCGATCGTGGTCAGCACCCCGGCGTCCAGCGTCGGCCCGCCGCCGAGGACGCCGGGGCTGGTCACCGCCTGCAACGCGTCGATCCGGCGGCGCAGCCGGGGCGGCAGCAGCTGGATCACCTTGGCCAGGGCACGCACCGAGGTCTCCTCGAAGCCGGCGACCGCGCCGGCCGCCGCGCTGCGCAGCCCGACCGCGATGGCCACCGCCTCCTCGTCGTCGAGCAGCAGCGGCGGCACCGCGGCGCCGGCCTGCAACTGGTAGCCGCCGGCCACGCCGCGGCTGGCGTCCACCGGATAGCCCAGCTCGCGCAACCGGTCCACGTCCCGGCGCAGCGTGCGCGGGCTGACCTCGAGGCGGTCGGCCAGCTCCGCGCCGGGCCAGTAGCGATGGGTCTGCAGCAGCGACAGCAGTCGCAGCATCCGGGCACTCGTGTTCGCCATGGGTCCAGAATCCCTCGCATTGAGGCCAGAAAGTGGCCGCAACTCACCCTAGCGTCGACGGCATGATGATTGCGACGCGAGAACTGACGAAGCGGTTCAAGAGCGTGGTCGCCGTCGACGGTGTCTCCCTCGACGTCACGGACGGCGAGCTGGTCGCGCTGCTCGGGCCGAACGGCGCCGGCAAGTCCACCACGCTGCGGATGCTCACCACGCTGATCCCGCCGACCTCGGGCAGCGCCGAGGTGGCCGGCTTCGACGTGGTCATCGGGCAGCGCGAGGTGCGCCGGCGGATCGGCTACATCGGACAGGGCAACGGCGCCGGGCACAGCCAGCGCGGCCGGGACGAGCTGATCAGCCAGGGTCGCGCGTACGGCCTGCCGGTCCGCCAGGCCCGCGCCCGCGCCGCCGAACTGATCGACTCGCTGGGCCTGGGCGAGGTCGCCGACCGGACCGTCTCCACGCTCTCCGGCGGGCAGCGCCGCCGCCTGGACATCGCGATGGGCCTGATCCACGCGCCCGAGCTGCTCTTCCTCGACGAGCCGTCGACCGGGCTGGACCCGCAGAACCGGGCCAACCTCCAGGAGCACATCCTCCGGCTGCGCCGGGAGCACGGCACCACGATCGTGCTGACCACGCACTATCTGGAGGAGGCCGACTCGATGGCCGAACGGGTGATCGTGATCGACCACGGCCGGATCATCGCCGACGACAGCCCGCAGCGCCTCAAGGCCAAGCACGTCGGTGACCGGGTGATCCTCGGTTTCGCCTCGGAGGCGGAGGCGGCCCGCGTCCGGGAGGGCACCCGCGAGGGCACCCGGGTGGTGATCACCACGGAGGACGGGCCGCGGCTGGTCCCGACCCTGCTCGACCTGCGGCCGCTCTCCGTCGAGGTGATCCGGCCGACCCTCGACGACGTCTTCCTCACCCTGACCGGTCGCAGCCTGCGCGACGAGACCCAGGAGGCCTGATCATGAGCAACCTCGTCACCGACACCGGGGTCGTCTTCAGCCGCGAGCTGCGCCCGGTGCTCCGCAGCCCGTTCACGATCATCTTCTCGATGGTGCAGCCGCTGTTCTTCCTGGCGCTGTTCGCGCCGCTGCTGCCCGACGATCAGTCGCTCCAGTGGTTCGTGCCCGGGATCATCGTGATGTCCTGCCTGTTCGGCTCGTCGATGACCGGTTCCAACCTGCTCTACGAGATCCAGACCGGCTCGCACGAGCGGATGCTGGTCACCCCGCTGCGCCGCCCCGCCCTGCTGATCGGCCGGGCGCTCAAGGAGATCGTCCCGATGCTCGCCCAGGCCGCGCTGATCGTGGCGGTCTGCATCCCGTTCGGGTTCCGGCTGCACCTGGGCGGGGCGCTGCTCGGGCTGCTGATCCTGGCCGGGTTCTGCGTCGGGCTGGGCGCGCTGTCGTACACGCTCGCGCTGGCCTCGAAGAACCAGGAGTGGCTGTTCTGGACCGTGCAGCAGACCCTGCTCTTCCCGTTGCTGCTGCTCGCCGGGGTGCTGCTGCCGATCGACAACGGCCCGGCCTGGTTGCGGACCCTGTCGAAGATCAACCCCATGACGTACGTGGTGGACGCCGAGCGCGCGCTGTTCGACGGCGACGTCTGGTCCCGGGCCACCGCGTACGGGTTGATCGCCGCCGCCGGGATGGGGTTGTTCGGGCTGCTCGTCGGCGTGCGGGCGATGCACCGCTCGGACTGACCCGCTACCTTCCATCCCTGGACCGCCGCACACCGGGGATGGGGAGCACGCATGCTGGAGCAACGCCTCCGTCCGTTCCGCCAGTTCCTGGACACCCTGCGCCGGCCCCGGCGCGCCGCGCCCGCCCCGCGCCTGGGCAACCCGGACGCGGTCGTCGACTGCGCGGTCTACGCCGCCGGGCAGCGCCGGGCCGAGCCGGGCCAGCCGCGGCAGGTGCCGTTCCCGGAGGCGGCCCGGATCGCCCGGCGCCGGCGCAACGCGTTCGTCTGGCTCGGCCTGCACGAGCCGGACCGGGCCACGATGGACCTGATCGCCGAGGTGTTCGGCCTGCACGAGCTGTTCGCCGAGCGGGCCACCAGCGGCGGGCACCGGCCCGGGATGGAGACCGTAGGCGAGGTGACCCGGCTGGTGCTGCGCGCCGCCCGGTACGTCGAGCACGACCGGCTCACCGACACCTCCGAGGTGGTGGAGACCGGCGACATCACGGTGCTGATCGGCCCGTGGTTCGCCATCACGGTGCGGCACGGCCCGGTCGGCCCGCTCTGGGCGGTGCGCCAGGAGCTGGAGAAACGGCCGGACGTGCTGCGGCACGGGCCGTGGGCGGTGGCGTACGCGGTGGGCAGCCGCCTGGTCGACAGCTACCTGGACGTGGCCGGCCACGTCGAGCGCGACCTGGAGACCCTGGAGGAGGAGATCTTCAGCGCCGGGCGGGGCGCCGGGATCGCCCACGTCTACCAGCTGAAACGGGAGATGGTGGAGTTCAAGCGGGCGGTGCTGCCGCTGGCAGATCCGTTCACCCAGGTGCTGGCGGCCCGGGACCTGCCGGCCGGCCTCCGGCCTTACCTGGTGGACGTGCGCGGGCGGCTGGGCCGGGCGGTGGACCGGGTGGCCGGCTTCGACGATCTGCTCAACTCGATCCTGCAGGCCCGGCTGGCGCAGATCTCGATCGCCCAGAACGACGACATGCGCAAGATCGCCGCGTGGGCCGCGATCGCCGCGGTGCCGACGGTGATCGCCGGGATCTACGGGATGAACTTCGCGGTGATGCCGGGGCTGGGGTCGCCGTACGGCTTCGCCGGCTCGGTCGGCACCATGGCGGTGCTCTGCGGCGGCCTCTACTGGCGGCTCAAGAAGACCGGCTGGCTGTGACGCCGGGTAACTGAAAGCCAGATCACACCGCTCGCCCTTTCGGTCGTTTTTCCAGTCCAGACAGCTTGCCAGGCTGATCAGATTCGCCCTACCCGATGAACACGGCGAGTTACTAGTTTCGTCACCATGCCGATCTTGGGGGTAGTGACGAAGTGACGGCACGCCGGGGCATCCTGGCCGCACTGCGCGGTCACGTCGACCTCTTCCTGAACGCCGGCTCGCTGATGGCGACGACGCTGGTCACCTCGGCGTTCGGTTTCGCGTACTGGTGGATCGCCGCACGCGTCGCCACGCCCGCGGCGGTCGGCCAGGCCTCCGCCGCGGTCTCGGCGATGACCCTGATCGGCACCATCGGCATGTTCGGCATGGGCACCATGCTGATCTCCGACCTGCCGGCGATCCGCCGCGGCAAGTGGGACCTGATCTCCACCTGCCTGCTGGTCGCGGGCGCCGCGGCGACCGCCGGCGGCCTGCTCTACGTGGCCGCCGCGCACCTCTGGATCCCCAGCCTGCAAGCGGCGATGGGCGGCGTCCCGGGCACCGTGCTGCTGGTAGCCGGCATCGCGCTGAACGCCATGACGCTGGTCCTCGACGAGGCCATGGTCGGCCTGCTCCAGGGCCCGTTGCAGCTGATGCGCAACGCCTGGTTCTCGGTGATCAAGCTGGTCCTGCTCGGTGTGCTCGCGCTGCTGCCGATCACGCTGACCGGCGGCGAGCTGCTGCTCACCTGGGTGGCCGGCATCGTCGCGTCGACCGCGATCCTGCACCGGGCGGTACGCCGGCGCGGCATGATCGACTCGCTGCGCCCGCGGGTGTCGCTGCTGCACGGCCGGGGCCGGGCCACCTTCGACCACAACCTGCTGAACCTGGCCACCTACCTGCCCCGGGCGGCCCTGCCACTGGTGGTCACCGCGGTGCTCTCGGCCGAGGCGAACGCCGCCTTCTACACCGCGTTCATGGTGCTGTCGTTCCTGGCCATGGTCCCCGGCAACGTGGCGCTCACGCTGTTCGCGGTGGCCGCCGGCGACAAGGCCGCGCTGCGCGGCAAGGTCCGGATGGGTCTGCTGATCTGCCTGGCCGGTGGCGTCCCGGTGGCGCTGGTGGTGATGCTGCTGGCCGAGCCGATCATGTCGGTGTTCGGCAGCGCGTACGCCGAGACGGCCGGCTCGGCGCTCGCCATCCTGACGCTGACCTACGTCCCGTTCGTCTTCCACCACTTCTTCCTCGCCGTGTCCCGGGTGCGGGGCAAGGTCCGCGGCGCCGGGATCTTCTCGGTCTTCGCCGGTGCGGCCGAACTGCTCGCGGCCTGGTGGGGCGGCACCCACGGGGACCTGACCGACCTGGTCACCTGGGTCGCCGTGGTGATGGCGATCGAGACCGTGCTGGTCGCGCCGACCGTGCTCAAGGTTGTATTCGCGCCCGTCGTCGACGAGACGGCGCCGGCAGAGGGAGTGAATGTCATGTCCACCACCAGCCTGACCCTGCACGAGAAGGCGTGGCTGCCGCTGGAGTACATCCGCACGGTCGGCCCGCTGACCGGGGTCACCGCGGACCGGCTGCGCAACGCCCTGGTCGGGCTGCACCTGGCCGATCCGTCGCACCGGGCGGTCTCCCGGCTGGACCGGTCCGGCGCCAAGTGGCAGCACATGGACGCGGCGAGCTTCGCGACCTACGTGCTCGACGCGGTGACCGACGCCGGGCCCGGCCCGGTGGACTTCGACGCGATGACCCGGCGCCTGCAGGCCGAGCCGCGGGGACACCACCCGGTGCGGATCCTGGTCGGCGGCGGGTACGTGGCGCTCAAGGTGTCGCACGCGTACGGCGACGCCGGCCCGGTGAACACCCTGCTGCGTGAGCTCATCCTGGCCGCGAACGAGGGCCGGGCGGCGCGCATCGCCCCGTCCGCGCGCCACCGCTGGGCGCTGCCGAAGGCCTGGTGGAAGCAGTTCGGGCTGCACCCGGACCGGTGGCGGACCGGGCTGAGCTTCCCGGCGCCGCCGCACGCCGAGCCCGGGCCGACCCGGCCGTGGCAGGCCGGCCTGACCGTGCGTACCGCCCGCTCGTCCCTGGTCCTCGGCCAGATGCGCACCTGGCGCGACGAGTACGCCCCGGGTGTCACCACCTCGGCGATCACCTTCGCGGCGTTCACCTCGGCGCTGGTCGAGCTGGGCCTGGAGCCGGACCTGACCGGCGGCACCTTCCTCGCCGACGCCCGTCGCTACCTCGGCCCGGGGGTGAGCATCGACAGCAACTTCTGCATGGGCCCGTACCTGCGCCCGGAGAACCTGATCGACCCGATGTCGATCCACAAGACACTGAAGGCGGAACTGGCCACCGGCCGGATCCTCACCATGATCGCGTTGCGCGAGGGCAAGCTGCTGCTGACCGGCGCGCCCGGCCTGCCGGACCCGTTCCCGTCCGAGATCGCGACCCGGCCGCGCCCCCGGCTGACCTTCAGCAACCAGGGCCGGCACGACGTGCTCGGCGACCTGCCGTGGGCCGTCGACGCGGCCGGCCGGGTCAACCAGAGCGTCCCGACGCTGAACGGCCCGGAGGGCGTCACGCTGACCACCAGCGAGATGAACGGGGTGCTGCACCTGGAGGCGACCTTCCACGCCTCGACCTACGACCCGCAGGTGGTGCAGCGCGCCCTCGACCTGGTGTGCAGCGACCCGGCCGGCCTGATCATGGCCCGCCGCTGAGGTTGCGGACCCGCGCCCGGCACGGCCTGCCCCCCTGGCCCGCCGGGCGCCCCACCGGCCGCCGGACACCCCCTGTCCGGCGGCCGGTTCTTCAGATCAAGACCGGTTTCGGTACGCCGAGAGGCGCACGACCGGGGGGAAGCCGGCCGTGCGCCTCTCTCATGCGGGGACAGGGTCAGTGGTGACCGCCGCCGCCCTGTCCCGGCCCACCGTGGCCCGGCCAGTTCTGGTCGCCCCCGCCCGAGTGGGAGCCGCCGGGGTTGGCGCCACCCTGCTGGGGGTTACCGGAGTTGCCCTGACCCTGGCCCGGTCCCTGGCCCTGGCCGGGACCCTGGCCCTGGCCGGGACCCTGACCCTGGCCCGGTCCCTGACCCTGGCCCGGTCCCTGACCCTGGCCCGGTCCCTGACCCTGGCCCGGTCCCTGACCCTGGCCCGGTCCCTGACCCTGGCCCGGTCCCTGACCCTGGCCGGGACCCTGACCCTGGCCGGGACCCTGACCCTGGCCGGGACCCTGACCCTGGCCGGGCCACTGACCCTGGCCGGGCCACTGACCCTGGCCGGGGCCGGTGGGACCGCCGGGGAATCCGGTTCCGGGGCCGCCCGGACCACCCTGATTCCCCGGCGAGCTGTTGCGCAGCACCGGCAGCGTGAGCACCGTCGTGCGCATCTGAGTGCGGGCCCGCCAGCCGCACTCGTCGTACGAGATGGTCGTCCACAGCCGCGCCACCCCGCCGAACACCGAGTACGGCGTGACCCGGATCCGGGTGACGTCGGTCCGCCGCGGGGTGAGCGTGGAGCCCCGCGAGAACTGCGCCCCGTTGCGGTGCCCGAGGTAGTCCACCCGCACCCGGTCGCCGCGGACCTGGACCCGCGCGTCGCAGATGGTCCGGTCGGTGCGCCAGGCGATCTCGATCCAGCTGGGAACGTTCGCCGGCACCGGCCGCAGCCAGGTGGTGATCGGCTGCGGGCCGCGGAACGGCGCCGCGGCAGCCGGCCCGGCGGCGGCGCCGGCGACCACCCCGGTCGCCGCCGTGGCCAGCGCGAACATAGCTGCGATTCGCCGACTCTTGTGCATTACGAATCCTCCGATGCCTCTGTTGTCCGGTCCGGCAGTAGCGCGGCCCGACAAAAGCGACGATATGGGAATTGAGTGACTGACTGTCCGTATTTGACCGCGTTTTCGGAGGCGAAACGCGATATGGACAAATCGCCATGATCAGGTCAGCCGAAAAGCTGATCCAGGGTTTTCGGAGATCCCCGCGGGGTATGCACCAAGCCATGACGGAGAAGGCGGAAGACCTCGGCGAGCCGGTCGCCTACCTGGTCCTGCGCGAGGGCGTACCGGTATACGCCCCCAGCGGCGACACCGTCGGCACGGTCGACCACGTCCTCGCCGACGAACACGAGGACGTCTTCCACGGCCTCCTGCTCAGCACCCCGGACGGTCCCCGCTTCGCCGCCGGCGACAAGGTCGCCGGCCTCTACGAGAACGGCGTCATCCTCACCGAGCCGGCCGACCACCTGCCCCGCCCCACCGGCGACCTGCCCGAGGCCCACCCGGACAGCAACCTCAAACGCGCCTGGAACTGGCTGGTCAAACCCCACTAGCCGCATCCACCAGCCCGCCCGCGCAAGGCCCGCGCGCACAAGGCCCGCCCGCACAAGGCCCGCCCGCACAAGGCCCGCCCGCGCAAGGCCCGCCCGCGCAAGGCCCGCCCGCGCAAGGCCCGCCCGCGCAAGGCCCGCCCGCACAAGGCCCGCGCGCACAAGGCCCGCGCGCACAAGGCCCGCCCGCCCCAAGGGGGATCCCCCTCAAGCAGTATGGTGCGCGATTCCATGATCACGCCGGGCGCCTGTGGACAACCGCCTGATGTGGACGGTCAGCGGCCCCAGCGGAGCAGGCAGGCGCCCATCGACATGCCGCCACCGAATCCCGCCAGCAGCAGGAGATCCCCGGCACGGAAGGCGCCGGCACGGTTCGCGTCGTCGAGCGTGACCGGCAGCGAGGCGCTGCCGACGTTGCCGTAACGCTCCAGCGTCAGGTGGGTCCGGGCGTTCTGGAAACCGGCGGCCGTCACCAGTTCCCGGAGCATGATGCCGTTGGCCTGGTGCGGGACGAAGTGGTCGACGTCGCCGGCCTTCATCTCGTTGCGGTGGAGCAGCTTCTCCAGAGCGGGTGGCACGGCGGCGGCCACGAAGTCGCGCACGCCGCGGCCGTTCATCCGGAAGTAGTGGTCGCCGGCGGCCACCGTCTCCGGGGTGGCCGGCAGGCGGCTGCCGCCGCCCTTCACATAGATCAGGCCGTTCGCCTCGCCGCGGGAGGCGAGGTCCAGGTCGACGATGCCGTAGCCGTCCGGCACCGCCCCGACCACCGCGGCCCCGGCCCCGTCGCCGAAGAGCACCGCGGTCCGGCGGTCGCCGAAGTCCAGGATCCGGGAGTAGATGTCCGCGGCGATCACCAGGACCAGTGCGCCGGGGTTGGTGGCCACCAGGCCGTTGGCCACGCCGAGGGCGAAGACCCAGCCGGCGCAGACCGCGTTCACGTCGAGGCAGGCGGCCCGGTCGGCGCCGATCAGATTCTGCACCAGGTTGGACGTGGGCGGCTGGGGCGAGTCCCCGGTGGAGGTGGAGACGACGATGTAGTCGATCTCGGCGGCGGCGACGCCGGCGTCCTCCAGGGCCGCCCGGGCCGCGTGGCCGGCGAGGTCGGAGGCCGCCTCGCCGGATGCCGCGAACCGGCGCGCCTCGATCAGGGTCTTCCGGGCGACCCACTCCGGGTCGGCGTCCGGCACCCGCCCGGTCAAGTCCAGATTGGTCACAATCTGTGACGGAAGATACGAACCGGTTCCCAGAATTCCGACCGCCACGCGCGCCCCCACCCACTCCCGAAAAGCCGTTCCGTAGCTGGGAAAACCCTATCTACCTGGGGTGGGGCCGTGCGTATCGTCTAGCTGGCGGTTCGGTTGAGAAAGCCCGGACAGACCGGCGAGGCCCGCTCAGGACTGCGGTCCACGGTCCCGATAGGTCCACGCTCCGTTACCGAGCGTGCCTCGGCCGGTCCGGCTCTTCGCCTCCTGCGCCTGCTTCGCGAGCCGGGCGTCGATCCGCGCGTTCAGGTATTCGGCGGCCGCGCGGTCCTCCTCGTTGGGGGCGGCGGCCAGCGCGTACGCCATGCCGATGATCCCGAACACCACCGCGACGCCGATCGGCACCAGCAGCGACGCGGCGGTCGCGCCCTCGATCGTGCCGAAGTGGTCCTCCTCGATCACCGACATCGCGGACATGCCGGTGAAGTGCATGCCGTTGACCGCGACGCCCATCACGAGCGCCGAGATGAAGATGACGATCGGCTTGCTGACCACCAGGGTGAGCCAGAGGGCGACCGTGGCGGCGACCACGGCGATCGCGATCGACAGGATGACCCGCGAGCCGGAGTACTGGATCTCGCCGTTCAGCCGCATCGCGGCCATGCCGGTGTAGTGCATCGCGGCCACGCCCAGGCCGGCCAGGACGCCGCCGATCACGATCCGGACCTGCCGGGCAGCGGTGCCCAGCAGCGCGATGGCCAGGCCGACGCCGACCGCCACGAACGCGATCACCACGCTGGCAGCGGTGAGGCTGACGTCGTAGCGGATCGCGGTGCCGACCACGTCGAAGCCGAGCATCGCGACGAAGTGCATGCTCCAGATGCCGGTGGCGCCGATGGCGAGCGCCGCGAGGACCAGCCACCAGCCCTTCTCACCGTTGGTCCGGGCCGAACGGAGACGGACCGCGCTGGTGAGGCCGAGCAGTGAGCCGAGGACGGACAGCAGATAGCTGACTGCCGGAGTCACCCATCCGTGGTCAAAGTGATGGATCTCCGCCATGATGGCGCGCTCCCTCTCTCCTGAAGGTTGTGCCGCGCTGCATCCTGCCCCACCCCCGTCGCGGCCGTTACCGATTGTGATCCACATTTCGTTACGAGCGCACGAGCAGTTGATCTCGATTTGGGGCAGAGTTGAGGGAGCATCCTCCGAACCGCCGATTGCCCTTCCGTTTTGCCTAATCAATGACCCACATGCCAGATGCGTCACGATACGACTACAAAACGGACGATCTTGGGGCGCAACCGGATAAGGATAACTTTCTGTAACGTCTGATAAATCCGCAGGTAACGGCCCGGGTACGCGCGGTGATCAGGGCACGATCGGCGCTTGGCCGGCCGGCGAGAGCAGGCCCAGGGCTGCCGCACGCTGCGAGTGCAGGATCTGCACGGTGTCCTCGGTGCACGTCCCGGGTTTCTCATCCATGACGCACAGCGTTCCCACGATGTGGCCCTCCGGCGAGTGCAGCGGGACGCTCGCGTAGGAACGGATCCCGCTCACGGCGAACAGCGGGCTGCTCGCGTACTCCTCGCTCTCCCGGCTGTCGGCGATCAGCACCGGCACGTCCTCGGCCACCACGATGGCGTCCGGCGACCACTCGGCCGGCACGCCACCGGCCTCCCGCACCCACGTCGGCAGCCCGTACGACCCGGCCACCACCACGGTGTCGTTCAGCATCAGGGTGACCGCGGCGGTCGGCGTGCCGGTCAGCACCGCCAGCCGCTCGGCGAACGCGTCCAGCCCGGCGGCCCTGGCCGGGCGGGTCAGGAAGTCGGAGACGGCCAGCAGCCGGGGCACGTCGGCCAGGTGGGCGGCGGCGTCCGGGTGCGCGACCGGCGGGTGCTCGCCGGCCGGGTACGCCGCGAGCAGCTCGTTGACCGCCTCGACGAGGTGTTTCGGCCGGACCGGCTTGGAGATGGTGACGTCGCACAGTTGCCGGGCCGCGGCCGGGGTGGCGGCGGACATCATGATCACGGGAAGGCCCGCGGTGGCCGGGTCGGAGCGCAGCCGGTCGGCCACCTCGAGGCCGCTCATCCCGGGCATGTGGTGATCGAGGATGACCAGGTCAGGGGTCGTGCTGCCGATCACGTCCAGCGCCGCGGCCCCGTCCGGCGCGATCCGCACCGTGTGCCCGGCGCTGTTCATCACGGTGGTGAGCAGCTCGGCGATGTCCCGGTCGTCCTCCGCGATCACGATGGAAGCCATGATCTGTCCCCCTCGATCGGCCGCAAAGACGCACCAACGGTAAACCGGGCAGGTCAGAGATATCCCTGAAAACGAGATGGTCAGACATGGCTGCTTTGTTGCCGGATGGCAAGAATCAGGCGGTCCGGTCAGGCCGCCGCTGGGACGGGAGTGACCGGCGGAGCGCCGGTCGCCCAGGCCAGCTCGGCGGTCCGGATCCGCTCCACCAGCGCGGCGATCCAGGCCAGCTCGGCGGTGACCAGACCGTGCCAGTACCCGTGCTCCAGGGTGTGCACCTCGGTCATCTCGCCGGCACCGGCCGGCAGCCCGGCGCGCTCCTCGGCCAGCCGCTCGGCCCGCGCCTCCAGCAGGGCCACGGCCCGCTCCGCCGGGAGTGACCCCAGGTACGCCACGGCGAGCGCGAAGTCGACCGAGGCGACCGGGGTGTCCCGCAATCCGGACTCCACCTTCGCCCTAAAGCCGGCCACGCCCTGCTCGGTCAGCTCGTACTCCGTGCGGGGCGGGCGGTTGCCCACCTGGCCCGGCTCGCGCGCCTCCACCAGGCCGGCCCGGTGCAGGGACTTGAGCAGCGTGGTCACCGTGCTGCGGGTCGCGGTGAGATGGGCATACCGCTCCTGAAGGCGGGTGGCCAGCTCGTAGGCGTGCGCGGGCCGCTCCCCGAGGAGTCCGAGGATCGGCAGCACCAGACTGTTCCGTGAGGCATCCAACGGCATGAACCAACGTTATGGGCGTATACACCTAGAGACAACCCAATATTGACCTTGATCTCCGGGTAACGCCCGATCAGACCCTGGTGTCCCATCATGTGGCACGTCGTAGGGTGGCGAGGGTGGAACCACTGACGAACTGGGCCGGCAACATCACCTTCGGCGCGCGGCAGGTGCTCCGCCCGCGCTCCGTCGACGAGGTCCGCGAGCTGGTCGCGGACGCCACCGCGCTGCGCGTGCTGGGCAGCGGGCACTCGTTCAACCGGCTCGCCGACACCGGCGGCGACCTGTTGTCGCTGGCCGGCCTGCCGCGCACCGTCGAGATCGGACCGGACCGGCGCACCGTCCGGGTCGACGGCGGCATCCGGTACGGCGAGCTCGCCACCCGCCTGCACGCCGAGGGCCTGGCCGTGCACAACATGGCCTCGCTGCCGCACATCTCGGTGGCCGGCGCGGTCGCCACAGCCACCCACGGCTCCGGCGTCGGCAACGGGAACCTGGCCACCGCGGTCGCCGGGATCGAGATCGTCCGCGCCGACGGCGAGCTGGTCACGCTGGCCCGGGGCGACGAAAGCTTCCCCGGCTCGGTGGCCGCGCTCGGCGCGCTGGGCGCGGTCGTCGCGCTGACCCTGGACGTGCGACCCGCGTTCGAGCTCCGGCAGTACGTCTATGACAACCTGCCGGCCGCCGCGGTCCGCTCGGCGCTGCCCGAGATCCTCGCCGACGGCTACAGCGTCAGCCTCTTCACCCGCTGGACCGGCACCGACGTCGACCAGGTCTGGGTGAAACGACGCGACCCGAGGACCGATCCGGTGTTCCACGGCGCCACCCTGGCCGACGGCCCGCGCCACCCGGTGCCCGGCATGCCCACCGAGAACTGCACTCAGCAGGGCGGCGTGCCCGGCCCCTGGCACGAGCGGCTGCCGCACTTCCGGATGGAGTTCACCCCGAGCAGCGGCGCGGAGCTGCAATCCGAGTGGCACGTCCCGCTGGCGCGGGCGAACGACGCGATCGACGCGGTGGCCCAGATCCGCGAGCGGGTCGCGGACGTCCTCCAGGTCAGCGAGATGCGGACGATCGCCGCCGACGACCTGTGGCTGTCGCCCAACTACGAGCGGGACAGCCTGGCCCTGCACTTCACCTGGATCGCCGACACCGAGGCGGTGCTGCCGGTCGTCGCCGACGTGGAGAAGGTGCTGGCCCCGCTCGGCGCCCGCCCGCACCTCGGCAAGATCTTCACCAGCGCGCCGGCGCTGCCCCGGGCCGCCGACTTCGCCGCGCTGGTCCGGCGCTTCGACCCGGCCGGCAAGTTCCGCAACGAGTTCCTCGACAGGCTGCTGGGATGACGGAGGCTGCCGCCGAGAAACGGGTCACCTGGAGTGAGCTCTTCTTCGACCTCGTCTTCGTCTTCGCCGTCACCCAGGTGTCGCACCTGCTGCACGAGCACCACTCCTGGTCCGGGGTGGGCCACGCGCTGGTCGTCTTCGTGCCGATCTACTGGGTCTGGGTGGGCACCTCGGTGCACGCCAACACGCACGACGTGGACAACACCGCGGACCGCCTCGGCGTCTTCGGGATGGGCGCGGCCAGCCTGTTCATGGCGCTCGCCGTGCCCTACGCGTACGAAGATCGGGGTTTGCTCCTCGGTGGCGCCTATTGGGCGGCCCGGCTGGTGCTCGCGGTCCTGGTGTTCCGCGGCTGGCGCAACATCCCGATCAACACGTTCAGCGTCTCGGCCTGCGTCACCGGCCCGTTGATGCTGGCCGGCGGCCTGGTCGAGGGCAGCGCCCGGCTCTGGCTGTGGACCGCCGCCGCGGCCATCGATCTGCTCACCCCGCGCCTGGTCCGGCGCCGGCTGATGGCCGTCCGCTTCGAGCCGCACCATCTGCCGGAACGCTTCGGGCTGTTCCTGATCATCGCGCTCGGCGAGTCGGTGGTGGCGGTCGGCGGGGTGGCCGTGGACGAGCCGCTCACCGCGGCCCGGCTGCTTGCCGTCACCGCCGCGTACGCGCTGGCCTGCGCCCTGTGGTGGGTCTACTTCTCGTTCGCCTCGGACGCCATGCGGCACGCGCTGGACATCGCCCGGGTGCAGACCGACGTGGTGCGCAACGTCCTGGCGTACGGTCATCTGCTCCTGCTGGGCAGCGTCATCGCGGTCGCGGTCGCGCTGGCCGAGGCGGTCGCCCACCCGGCCGAGCATCTGCACCTCTACCCGGCCGCGCTGCTCTGCGGCGGCACCGCGGTCTACCTGATCACCTTCGCCTGGAACCGGTGGCAGATGTTTCGGGTCTTCGGCTGGGGCCGGGCGGCGGCCGGTCTGGCCGCCGCGCTGCTGCTCCCCCTGGCTCTGCTGACCCCGGCCGTCGTCGCCGTGCTCGCCCTGGTCGCCGTGCTGGTCGTGCTGAACGTGGCCGAGGCGGTGACGGTCCGCCGGCGCAACGCCCGCGCCGCGGTCTGAGGCCCCGGTCAGCAGCCGCAGGTGGCGCCGGCCGGGGCGGTCAGCTCGTCGGCGGGCCGGGACCACTCGCCCTTCTCGTCGCGGACCGGGAAGCCCTCGCGGACCCAGTACTCGTAACCGCCGATCATCTCCTTGACGGCGTAGCCGAGCTTGGCGAACTCCAGGGCCGCCCGGGTCGCCCCGTTGCAGCCCGGCCCCCAGCAGTAGGTGACCACGGCGGCGCCGGCCGGGATCAGCTCGGCGGCCCGCGCCGCGATCTCGCGGGTGGGCAGGTGCACCGCGGCCGGCAGGTGCCCCTGCCGCCAGGCCTCGTCGCTGCGGGAGTCGACGACGACCACGCCGGGGGTGCCGGCCTCGATGTCGTGGTGCACGTCGCTGACGTCGGTCTCGAAGCGGAGCCGGTTGCTGAAGTGTTCGATCGCGCTGGTCATGCCGTTGATCGTGCCGTCCGGGCGCGCCCCGGCCCAGTGGCGCGAATGCCATCCACCGCTAATATCTCGCCATGTATCAGGTGGAGAGGCGCGGAGAACGCGTCACCGTGCTGGCGTTCGACGGCATGTCGGTCTTCGAGCTCGGCATCGTCTCCGAGGTGTTCGGCCTGCCCCGCCCGGAGTTCGACCGCCCCTGGTACGACCTGACCATCTGCGCCGAGACTCCCGGCCCGGTCCGCGTGGTCGGCGGCGCCACCCTGCACACCGAGCACGGCCTGGACACCTTCGCGGCAGCCGGCACGCTGATCGTCCCGGGCGTCCCGGACGTCCGCGCCGACCCGTCACCCGCCCTGGTCGCGGCGCTGCGGACGGCACACGCCCGGGGCGCCCGGATCATGTCGATCTGCTCGGGCGCGTTCGCGCTGGCCGGCGCCGGCCTGCTGGACGGCCGCCGGGCCACCACGCACTGGCGGTACGCGGAGCTGCTGCGCGCCCGTCACCCGCACGTCCAGGTCGACGCGGACGTCCTCTACCTGGACGACGGCGACGTGCTGACCAGCGCCGGGAGCGCCGCCGGCCTGGACCTGTGCCTACACGTGATCCGCCGCGACCACGGCCCGGCGATCGCCAACGCGGTGGCCCGCCGCCTGGTCGTGCAGCCACACCGGGACGGCGGGCAGGCGCAGTTCATCGAGGCGCCGGTCGCCGACGACCCGGCCGACGACCGGCTGGCCCGCAGCATGGAATGGGCGCTCGGCAACCTGGCCGAGCCGATCACCGTCGAGGTGCTGGCCCGGCGGGCGCACATGTCGGCCCGCACCTACCTGCGGCACTTCGCGCGGGCCACCGGGACCACGCCGATCCGCTGGCTGATCGGGCAGCGGGTGCACGCCAGCCTGGCGCTGCTGGAGACGACCGGGACACCGATCGAGGAGGTGGCGGCGGCGGTCGGGTTCGACTCGCCGGTGACCTACCGGCACCACTTCACGAGGGCGATGCGGACGTCGCCGTCGGCCTACCGCAAGGCGTTCGGGGCGGACGAGGCGCCCGGCGCGGTGTAGATCAGGGCAGCGTAGAGCCCGGTCGGCCCGGACCACGCGACGAAGGTGTACTGCCCGGTCTCGACGGTGTAGGTGGCGATCGTCGCGACGTCACCGGCCGGCCGCCCCACCGCCGCGCCGCACCCGGCGACGACCTGTTGCTCCGCCTCCGGCGCGACCCGTCGCCCGGCCCAGTTGGCCAGGGCCGTGCAGGACTCGGCCGACACCACCGGCGTGGACCAGATCACCACGAAACCGTCATCGCTGAGCAGCACCGGCTCACCGTCGAACTCGCCCTGCTCGCCGAACTTCATGATCTGCGTCGGGCCCTCGTCCGGCTGGGCGGTGACGTCCCAGCGGTCCGGTCCGCCGTAGGTCAGGATGCCGCGCAGCGCCACGTCCCGCGTCGAGGTGACGTCGGTCGGCCGGGTGGCCACCCAGGTCACCAGCGCGAGCACGACCAGCGCCAGCACGCCCAGCCCGATGACGAGCGGGCGGCGCCGTCGCGGTGCGGGAGCGGCGGGGGCCGCGGAGCCGGTGTCGGGGCTGGTGTCGGGGCTGTCGGTCACCGGGCCAGTGTCACCCAAGCGGGTGCGTGGCCACGCCGCCGGGTGGCACGGTCGCCGGGTCCGCGCCGGGCAGCGGCACCGAAACCGGCACGTCGCCGTGGTTGAACAGGAACAGCAGATCGCCCCGCCGGACCGCCTCGACCCGCGGCGGCAGCCCGGGCAGCACCGGCGTCACCCCCGCCTCGGCCGCGACCCGGTCCAGCACCCGGCGCCACCCGTCGTCGTCCAGCCCCACCGACACGTACCAGGCGGAACCCTCACCGAACCGGTTGCGGGTGATCGCCGGCGCCCCCGCCAGCACGTCACCCGCGTAACGGACCACGGTCGCCGCGCCGGCGGTCTCCACCCGCTCGCTCCACCCGGTCGCCCGGTCCCCGTCGTCCAGCGCGATGCCGTCCCCGGACGCCAGCGGCCGCCACTCGACCACCCGCACGCCGAGCACGTCCCGGAATGCGCCCGGATAGCCGCCGAGCCGGATCCGCCCGGCCGGGTCGGCGATCCCGCTGAGCGGCCCGACCACCAGATGGCCGCCGCCGGCGACGAAGTCGCGGATCGCGTCCGCCGCCACGTCCGACACGAGATAGAGGTGCGGCAGGACCACGATCCGGTACGCCCTGAGCCGCGCCGCGAAGCCGTCCAGCCCCGGGAACACGAAGTCGGTGGCGATCCCGGACCGGTAGAACGCCCGATGCGCCTGCCGCACCGCCGCCCGATAGTCGATCTCGGCGGACGGCAGCCCACCGCCCTGCAACGCCCACCACGACGGCGCGTCCCAGCCGATCGCGACCCGCGCCGCGACGGTCCCGCCGACCAGGTCGCTCAGCGCCCCCAGCTTGCGTCCCAGCCCGATCGCCTCGCGGAACACCGGGCTGTCCGGCCCGGCGTGCGGCACCAGCGCCGAGTGGAACAGCTCCGCCCCGCCGCGCGGCTGGCGCCATTGGAAGTACATCGCCCCGCGCGAGCCGCGAGCCACGTAGTTCAGGCTGTGCCGGGTGAGCCGCCCGGGCTCCTTGGCGTGCATCCGCCCGGGCGTGTAGATCAGATTCGGCGCGGTCTCCATGAGCAGCCACTCGCCGGGGCCCGCCGCGGCCCAGCCGCGGGCCAGGTCCCCGCCGAACGCGGTCTCCGCCTCGGCCCCGTCGCCGGCCTCCGCCGGGTAGTGGTCGACCGCGATCAGGTCCACCTCGGCCGCCCAGCGCGCGTGGTCCACGCTGACCCAGCCGCCCTGCACGAAGTTCGTGGTGATCGGGATGTCCGGGTTCGCCGTGCGGAGCAGGTCGCGCTGCTCGACGAAGGCGCCCAGGAACTCGTCGGAGAGGAACCGGCGGAAGTCCAGCACGTGCGCCGGGTTCGGCAGGTACTGCGTGGCGCGCGGCGGCATGATCTGCGCCCAGTCGGAGTAGCGCTGGCTCCAGAAGGCGGTGGTCCACGCCTCGTTCAGCGCGTCCAGGTCGCCGTGTCTCTTCGCCAGCCAGCCACGGAACGCGGCGGCGGTCAGGTCGCAGCGGCAGTCGGTGCCGTACTCGTTGTGCACGTGCCACAGGGCCAGGGCCGGATGCCGGGCGTAGCGGGCGGCCAGCTCGGCGGCGACGGTGCGGGCGGCCGCGCGGTAGGCCGGGGCGGAGACGCAGTAGGTGTCCCGGCTGCCGTGGGTCAGCCGCACCCCGTCCGCGGTGACCGGCAATCCCTCCGGGTGCGCCAGGGTGAACCACGGCGGCGGGGACGCGGTCGGGGTGGCCAGCGCGACCTTGATCCCGCCCTCGTGCAACCGATCCATGATCCGGTCGAGCAGGCCGAAGTCGAAGCGGCCCTGCTCCGGCTCCACATGCGACCACGCGAAGACGCCGAGCGACACGACCGTGACGCCGGCCTGCCGCATCAGTGCGACGTCCTCGGCCCAGACCTCCTCAGGCCACTGCTCAGGGTTGTAGTCGCCGCCGAAGAACAGCATCACACCACCTTGACTTTAGTTTTGGCTCTGAACAAAGTAGGCACCGTGACCAGTGCCGTCAACGGGCCCGTCCCGCCTGCGGACCCCGACTCTCCCGCCGCCGCCACCGGGCGGACCCCCCTCTCGTTTCCGGGGGTCTGCCCGGTGTCCCATCCGGCGATCGCCACCGAGAATTGGGAGCACGCACTGATCACCGGCAACGGACGACAGGGGGCACTGTGTTACGGCTCGCCCACGGCACTGCGGTTCACCCTGGCTCACGAGGAGGTCTTCCAGCCGGTCACCGAGCCGCTGCCGGCGCCGCACACCGCCACGGCGCTGCCGCGCCTGCGGGAGATGCTGCGGGCGGGCCGGTTCGCCGAGGCCGCGGCCGAGGTCTGCGACCTCGCGGCCGCGGAGCACACCGGGTTCGCCGAGACGCGCTGGATCGATCCGCTGATCGGCACGGCGACGCTCACGGTGATCCCGGACCGTCCGGGCGGCGGGTGGTCACGACACACCGATTTCGGTACGGGACGAGTCGTCCACCAGTGGGACGGCGTCACCTGCGAGGCCTTCTTCTCCCGTCCCGCCGACGCCCTGCTGATCCGGCTCACCGGCTGCGGCGGGACCCTGTCGCTCGCCCCGGTCGGCGGGACCCCGGAGCGCCCGGTGGACTTCACTGTGGACGGTCCGACCCTGACCGCGCGGTTCCGGGGTGCGGACTGGGCGGGGGCACTCGACGGATACACCGTCACGGCGCGCTCCTGGCGTACCGGAAGCGGGGTGGTCATCGCGGCCCGCACCACCCCCGGCCTGAAACCGGCCGGCCTCCCCGCGATGCCGGACTTCGACGCCCTGCTCGCCGCGCATGCCGCCGAGCACGGCGACCTGTTCGGCCGGGCCCGCCTGGACCTGCCCGGCGACCGGCGCACGCAGCTGCTCTTCGACGCCGGCCGGTACGCGATCATCAGCAGCACCGGCTCCCGCCCACCGACGCTCCAGGGCGTCTGGAGCGGCACCTGGTCACCGCCGTGGCGCAGCGCCTGGACCATCGACGGCAATCTCCAGGCGGCGCTGCTCGCGGTGCACACCACCGGCACCCCGGAGCTGATGCCGCCGCTCTTCGACCTGCTCGACGCCCTCCGCGACGACCTGCGGGAGAACGCCCGCCGCCTGTACGGCGTGCCGGGCCTCTACGCCCCCGCGCACCTCGGCACGCACGGCCGGCAGAACCACTTCGGCCCGATCTGGTGCCTGACCTTCTGGACCGCCGGCGCGGCCTGGCTGGGCCGGCTCTACCTGGAGCACTGGCAGCACACCGGCGATCGGTCCTTTCTGGACGAGCGCGCGCTGCCCTACCTGCGCGAGGTGGCCGACTTCCACCTGGCGTTCGCCGAGATCGACGGCGGGCGGGCACGGTTCAGCCCGTCCTACTCGCCGGAGAACCATCCGGTCAACACCGGCGCGCAGGCCACTGTGGACGCGGCGATGGACGTGCGGGCGGTCGGGGACGTGCTGCGGGCGCTGCTCACCCACGACGCCGGGGATCCGCGGGCGCCGCGCTGGCAGGCCCTGCTGGACGCGCTGCCGCCGCACCGGATCAGCCCGGCGGGCGAGCTGGCCGAGTGGCTGGACCCGCGGTTCGACGACAACCACGAGCACCGGCACTGCAGCCATCTCTACCCGTTCTACTACGCCGGGGACGTGACGATCGAGGAGGATCCGGCGCTGCGCGCCGCGGCGGTGGCGGCGGTCCGGCGCCGGTTGCGGTGGTGGCTGAGCGAGGCGTCCGACGAGATGGGGTACGGGCTCGCCCTGCTCGGCGTGGCCGCGGCCCGGCTGGGGCTGGCCGCCGAGGCGCATGCCGCGCTGACCCGGCTCGCCGAGGCCTACTGGCGGCCGAACCTGGTGCCGACGCACAACCGGGACCACCTGTTCAACGTGGACCTGGCGGGCGGCTTTCCCGCACTGGTCGCCGCGATGCTGCTGGCCAGCCGCGACGTCGTGCCGGGCGGGCCAGCGCGCCTGCGGCTGCTCCCGGCCCTGCCCGCGGAGTGGCTCACCGGCAGCGTGCGGGGGCTGGTCGCCCGCGGCCCGGTCCGGGTTGACCTGGCCTGGCGGCCGGGGATGCTGGAGGCGACGCTGACGTCCGCGCAGGCGCGGACCGCGGTGGTCGGCTGGCCGGGCGGCACGGTCACGGTCGCGCTGCTCGCCGGGGTGCCGAGCCGCCTCTCGCTGCCCGGGTGACGACGTCGCGGCCTGCCCGGCGCCGAGGGAGACCGCCGGGCGGGACCGGAGCTGGGATCCGGGCCCACCCGGCGGTGGTCTCGCGCGGGCCGGGGTCAGCCCTTGACCGCGCCGACGATCACGCCCTTGGTGAAGTGGCGCTGGACGAACGGGTAGACGATCAGGGCCGGGATCAGGGTGACCACCACGACGGCCATCTTGATGGCCAGGTTCGGCGGGGCGGAGTACCCGATGCCGGGGAGCACCACGCCCGAGGTGGCGTTGGTCGGCGACTGGCCGGCCAGGATGAACTGCTGGAGGACCCGCTGCACCGGCTGGAGGTCGTTGCGGTCGATGTACAGGACGGCGTTGAAGAACGTGTTCCAGTAACCGACCGCGTAGAACAGGCCGACCACCGCGGTGACCGCCTTGGAGAGCGGCAGCACGATCCGGACCAGGATCCGGAACTCGCCGGCGCCGTCGATCCGGGCGCTGTCGAACAGCTCCTGCGGGATGCCCATGAAGAACGCCCGGAGCACCACCAGGTTGAACGCGCTCACCGCGGCCGGCACCACCAGGGCCAGCAGGTTGTCCTTCAGGCCCAGGCCGGTGACCACCAGGTAACTGGGGATCATGCCGGGGTAGATCAGGAAGGTCAGCAGGAAGTAGAACAGGATCGGCCGGTGGAACAGCGTGCCGGCCCGGGACAGGCCGTACGCGGCGAGCACGGTCACGGTCAGGCTGAGCGCCGTGCCGATCAGCGTCACGATCGTGCTGACCAGCACCGCGTCGGTGACCTGGCCGCCCGAGAAGATCACCACGTAGGCGGACGGGTTGACCTCGCGCGGCAGGAAGACGTAACCGCCGGCCGCGTTGATCGTGTCGGTCGAGGAGAGGCTGGTGACCACCACGACCCAGAGCGGGATCAGCACGGCCAGCACCACCACGGTGATCACCACACCCTTGCCGAACCGGCCGATCAGGGTGGGCTTCTCCTCCCACGCCGGCCGTCCGCCGGGGCGCTTCGGTCGCAGAGCCTCGAGTGTGGTCATGACTTGGAGTAGATCCCTTGCTCGCCGAGCCGGTGGGCGATCTTGTTGGCGCCCAGGATGAGCAGCAGGCCGACCAGCGCCTTGAACAGGCCCGCGGCCGCGCCGACGCCCCACTGCTGCACGCCGATGCCCTGGTAGTAGACGTAGGTGTCGAGCACCTCGGCGGCGTCGCGCCCGACCGCCTCGCGTTGCAGATAGAACTGCTCGAAGCCGACGTTGAGCGCGTCGCCCAGCCGCAGGATCAGCAGCAGCACGATGACCGGGCGCAGGCCCGGCAGCGTGATGTGCCAGAACCGGCGCATCCGCCCGGCGCCGTCGGCCGCGGACGCCTCGTAGAGCGAGGGGTCGATGGCGACCAGCGCGGCCAGAAAGACGATCATGCCCCAGCCGGCGTCCTTCCAGATCGCCTGCGAGGTGATCAGGAAGTAGAACGTGTCCGGGTCGGTCATGAAGTCGGGCGCGGTCATCCCGTGGTCCCGCGCGGTCTGCGCGATCAGCCCGGCCCCGCCGAGCATCATCTGGAACAGCGAGACCACCAGCACCCAGCTGAAGAAGTGCGGCAGGTAGACCACGCTCTGCACGAACGACCGCAGCCGCGGCGACATGATGCCGTTCAGCAGGATCGCCAGCAGGATCGGGACGGGGAAGTAGAACACCAGCTGGAAGGCCGTGATGGCGAGGGTGTTGCGGACCGCCTCCCAGAACGACGGGCTCTCGAACAGGTACTGGAAGTTGCCGAACCCGATCCACTCGCTGGACAGGAACGCGTCCAGCGGGGAGTCGCCGGCGAACGGGTTGTAGTCCTGGAACGCGATGACGTTGCCGAGCGCCGGCAGGTAGTGGAACACCGCCAGCAGCAGCATGGCCGGGACGCACATCAGGATCAGCGGCCAGTCCCGCCGCAGCCGGGCCCCGAAGGTCAGCGGCTTGGCCGCGGTCCGCGCGACCCGCACGGACTCCGGCTTCACCAGGGACGGCGCGCTCATCGCCCGTTGTCCGCCAGCACCTTGGCGTAGAAGTCGCGGGCCGCGTCGCCGCCGGCCGCCTTCCACTCCTGGATCACCTTGTCGTAATCGGCGAGCGGGCGCCGGCCGCGCAGGATGTCGGTGATCTTGTCGTCGGTGGGCTGCTGGATCGCCGCCTGCGCGCTCGGCACCTCGACCTTGATCCCCGCCCACGGGTTCTTCTCCAGGTACTTGGTGGCGTCGTTGCCCCAGCCGACCAGGTCCTGCGCGTAGGTCGGCAGGTCCGGGTCGCTGACCACCACGGCGGGGCGGCCGCCGAGGAAGATGAACTGGTTGGCGAACTCCTTGGTGAAGGTCTCGTTCGTCTTCGGGGCGCCGCTCGCGTCGCGGGTGAAGTGGGTGCCCTCGACGCCGTAGTTCTGCAGCTCCCACTCCTTGGTGCCGAACGGCGCCGCGGTGTAGTTGAGCACCCGTAGCAACTCCTGGGTCCGGTCCTGGCCGAGCCCCTTCCGCACGAAGGTCCACATGATCGACGGGGTGCCCTGCCAGCGCACCGGCGGCGTGCTCGCGTCCGCGCCGAAGACCTTCACGGCCTGCATGTCGAAGCCCTTGCCCTCGCGGGTCTTCTCCCGCTGCGTCTCCTTCCAGGAGCCCAGGCCCGTCGCGTACGAAAAGATCTTCCCGCCCTTGAACAGCGTCGTCACGTCACCGCCCTTGCTGCCGGCCAGGTCGGGATGGATCAGTTTCTCGGAGTAGATCCGGGCCATCCACTCGACGGCGCGCCGGTACTCGGGGGTCTCGTAGCGGTGCATGACCTTGCCGTCGGCGGTCTTGAACCAGCCGTTCTGCGAGCCGGGGTTGCCGCAGATCTGCAGCACCTCCTGGAAGATGTCGCCGAACGCCCACTCGCCCTTGTCCGGGTTGGTGAACTTCTTGCCGAACTCGTAGAGCGAGTCGAGGTCGGTCGGCGCGGCGATGCCCCGCTGATCGGCGACGTCCTTGCGGATGAACAGCGCGGTCGGGTACGGCGAGTCGGTGGGGAACGGGACGCCCATCAGCTTGCCGCCCCAGACCGAGTCCTTCCAGGCGGCGGTGTCCAGGCCGGCCAGCAGCGGGTACGCGGTCGCCTTGTCCCCGGCCAGGTACGGCGTCAGGTCCTCGAAGAGCACGTGCACCCCGTCCGAGAACCGGGCCAGCTTGTTGATCTCCCAGCCCGGGATGCAGGTCAGCTCGGGCACGTCCCGGGCACCCAGCATGGTGTTGAGCTTGTCGCCGTAGGTGTTGCCGTCCTGCACGCTGAACGTGATCGTCCCGCCCAGGTCGGCGCCGACCGCCTCGACGTACTTGTTGGACGACGGCGGGGCGGGGCCCCACCACGGGGTGACCGCGCTGACCGGCTTGCCGGAGGTGATCGCCTTGCCGGTGATCGCGTCGACCAGGCTCGCCGGGTACCTGGTGTAGCCGTCGGCCATCGGGCGGATGCCCGCCACGTCCGGCTTGACCAGGCCGGAGTCCTGGAACACCGGCACCACGCCGGCGGCCTCCTCGGCGTTGGTGGCCCCACCGGCGGTGGTCGGCTTCTTGCTGCATCCCATCGCCAGGCTGGCCGCGCCGAGGCCGGCCAGGCCGAGGAATGTCCGCCTGCTCGTAGACGCGCCCACGGCGCACCCGCCTTCCTATATGACATTAGTTTGTCTAGGCTCTAAACTAAGTACATCGAAGACAAGCTAACTGACGTTCCGGAACCCGACAAGACACAGTGGGAGCGCACCCACGCCGGGATGCGGCAAGATTGTTCACCGGGACAGCCGGCCGAGATCGGGAGCTTGACGTGACCACCACACGGGCGGAACCTCAGCCGGCCGGCTTCGCCGACGTGCGCACCACCAACCTCGCGGTGGTGCTGCGTCACCTGCGTGCGCACGGCCCCAGCTCGCGGGCCGCGATCGCCGCGGAGACCGGGCTGACCAAGGCGACCGTCTCCAGCCTGACCGGCGACCTGATCGAGCACCGGCTGCTGCGCGAGACCGGCCCGAGCGGGAACCGGATCGGGCGCCCGGCCACCGTGCTGGCCCTGGACGGCTCGGCGTACGCGTCGATCGGCATGCAGATCGCCCCGGACCAGCTCACCGCGCTCGCCGTCGACTACTCCGGCGCGCAACTGCTGCTGTGGCACCGGGCGACCGCCGGCACCACGGCCGAGATCGTCGCGCTCGCCCAGCGTGCCGCGTCCCGGGTGCGCCAGCAGGGCCGGCATGTTCTCGGTCTGACCCTCGCGGTGCCCGGCGACCTGCCGGTCAGCGGCGCCGACCTGCGGGACCGGGTGGCCGGGTCGCTGCGGCGCAAGGATCTGGTGGTCACGGTCGCCGGCTCCGCCACGCTGGCCGCGCTCGCCGAGCAGCGCCTCGGCGGGCAGCGCGACCTGGCGTACATCTCGGGTGCGGCCGGCCTGGAAGCCGGCCTGATCATCGACGGCAACCCGGTGCGGGGCGGCCGGCTCGGGCGCTCCGTGCTCGGCCCGGCGGGCACCCCGACGCTGGCCGACCGGGCCGGCATCGCCTCGCTGGTCCGGCGGGCCCTGCCGGATGTCGATCCGGAGGCTCTGACCGACCTCGGTTCCGCGGTGGAGACGGTGGCCGTCCGCGCCCGGGCCGGCGACGTGACCGCCGGCAAGGCCGTGGAGCACGCCGGCGGCTACCTGGGCCAGGGCCTGGCGCTGCTGGCGAACCTCATCGGCCCGGAGGTGTTCGTGCTCGGCGATCACTATGCGACGCTCGCCGAGTGGCTGGCCCCGGCCGCCGCCCGGGAACTGGAGCGGCACGCGCCGACCCCGATCGTCGCGTCCACCCTGGGCCTGCACGCGGCCGCGCTCGGCGGCGCGGTGTCCCATCTTCATCAGGTCGACATCGGGCGACTCCCCGATAACGATCGATGAGTGAAGATGCGGCTCGCACCTTGACCTAGTCCTGACCGGGGTGCGAGCCTCAGGGAACTCCGTCCGAAACATTCGCGAAACCACTCGCGTGGATCTCTTCGCCCGTTTGTCGAAGCGCTTCGACGACCGGGCACGGCCCCCGAAGGAACACGGTGTGATGACCGAATCCCCCGCTCGCGTCGTCTTTCGCGACCCCCAGCAGAAACTCGCCACCCGCGTCGCCGACCTGCTCGGCCGGCTCAGCCTGCCCGAGAAGATCGCCCTGCTCCACCAGTACCAGGCGCCGGTCCCGCGGCTCGGCGTGGCCGCGTTCCGCACCGGCACCGAGGGCCTGCACGGCGTCGCCTGGCTCGGCACCGCCACGACCTTCCCCCAGGTGGTCGGCCTGGCCAGCAGCTGGGACCCGGACCTGCTCCGCCGCGTCGGCGAGGCGGTCGGCAGCGAGGTGCGCGCCATGCACCACGCCGATCCCCGGGTCAGCCTGAACGTCTGGGCGCCGGTGGTGAACCTGCTGCGCGACCCGCGGTGGGGGCGCAACGAGGAGGGGTACGCCGAGGACCCGTGGCTGACCGGGGTGCTGAGCACGGCGTACGCCGGCGGCCTGCGCGGCGACCATCCACAGTGGCTGCGCACCGCACCGACACTGAAGCACTTCCTGGCCTACAACAACGAGACCGACCGCTGCCTGACCTCCAGCAACCTGCCGCCGCGGGTGCTGCACGAGTACGAGCTGCCGGCGTTCCGCCCCGCCGTCGAGTCGGGCGCCGCGGTCGCCGTGATGGCCTCCTACAACCTGGTCAACGGGCGGCCGGCGCACGTCAGCCCGCTGATCAACGAGGTGCTGCGCGGCTGGCCGGTCGAGGACGTGATGGTGGTGGGTGACGCGTACGCGACCCACAACATCGGCGGCGACCAGCACTGGGCCGATGACCACGTGGCCGGGTTCGCGGCCGCGCTGCGGGCCGGCGTCGACTGCGTCACCGAGGAGGGCCCGGACTCGGCGCCGACGATCGCCCGGTTCACCTCGGCGCTGGAGCGTGGGCTGATCACCGAGTCCGACGTGGACGCCGCGGTGCGGCACATCCTGTCGGTGCGGATCCGGCTCGGCGAGTTCAACCCCGACGAGGACCCGTACCGCGCGATCGGCACCGAGACGATCGACTGCGCGGCGCACCGGGAGCTGGCCCGGGAGGCGGCGCGCGCCTCGGTGGTGCTGCTCAGCAACGACGGGATCCTGCCGCTGGACCCGGCGCGGGCGGGACGGATCGCGGTGATCGGGCCGCTCGGCGACGCGGTGTTCGAGGACTGGTACAGCGGGACTCCCCCGTACCGGACGACACTGCGGGCCGCGTCGGGTGACGTCCTGTTCCACGAGGGGGTGGACCGGGTGGCGCTGCGCGGTCTGGTCGTCGCGGACGGGACGCTCCGGACCGCCGACGGGCCGGGCGCGGCGTTCGACGTCCTCGACTGGGGCCAGGAGACGATCTCCCTGCGTGCGGTGGCGACCGGGCTGTTCGTCGGCTTCGACGGCGACCGGATGACCTGCGACCAGCCCGGCCCGAACGGCTGGGAGGTCAACGAGACCTTCACCTTCGTCCCGGTGGACGGCGGGGTGGCGCTGCGTCACCTGCGGACCGGGCGCTTCCTGCGGGCCGATCCGGACGCTCTGGTGCGGCCGGCCGCCGAGGACGTCGCCTCGGCCACCGTGTTCCCGGTGGACGTGCTGGTGGACGGGGTGACGGCGGCCGCCGAGCTGGCCGCCGCCGCCGACGTGGTGGTGCTGGCGCTGGGCAACCACCCGATGGTCTGCGGCCGGGAGACGATCGACCGGCGGGACCTGGACCTGCCCGGCACGCAGGACCAGCTGCTGCGCGCGGTGCGGGCCGCCAATCCGCGTACCGTCCTGGTGTTGACCAGCAGCTATCCCTACGCGATCGGCTGGGCGAAAGAGCACCTGCCGGCCGTCCTCTGGTCCGCGCACGGCGGGCAGGAACACGGCGCGGCGCTGGCCGGCGTGCTGTTCGGCGCCGAGCCCACCGGCCGGCTCACCCAGACCTGGTACGCCGACGACAGCGAGCTGCCCGACCTGCTCGACTACGACATCATCGCCACCGACGCCACCTACCTCTACCACCGCGGCACCCCGCTGTTCCCGTTCGGCCACGGCCTCAGCTACACCAGTTTCCGCTTCGAAAACCTGCATTTGGGTACGCCCACAGCCGACTCCGACGGGATCGTGGCGGTGAGCGTCGACGTGGTGAACACCGGCGACCGCCCCGGCGAGGAGGTGGTGCAGCTCTACACCCGGCAGCAGCGGTCCCGCGTCAAGCAGCCGCTGCGCCGCCTGCGCGGATACCGGCGGGTGCGGCTGGCGCCCGGCGAACGCACCCGGGTCACCCTCGACCTGGACGTCGCCGGCCTGGCGTTCTGGGACGTCACCCGGTCCCGGTGGGTGGTCGAGACGGCGGCGCACACGGTCGCGGTGGGCGCGTCCAGCACCGACTGGCGGCTGACCGCGACGCTGCGCGTGCGCGGCGAGGAGATCCCGGCCCGCACGGCCCGCGCGGGCCTGCGGTTGATCGACAATGACGGGTACGCCGGGACGACGCCCGTGGCGGTCACCGGCTCCCCCGACGAGGCCCTGCGCAGCGTCTCCGCCGACGCCTGGGCCGCCTTCCGCACCGTCGACCTGAACGGTGGCCTGCACCGGGTCGACCTCCTGGCCGCCGGCCCGTCCGGCACGGTCACCCTGCGCCTGAACGACCCGTTCACCGGCCCGGTCCTGGCCACCGTCCCGGTCCCGCCGGTCACCGACCGGCTCGCCGTCGCCCCGGCGCGCGCCACGATCGGCCCGGTGAGCGGCACCCACGACCTGTACCTCGTCTTCGACAGCCCGGACGTCACCGTCGCGCACCTGGCCTTCTCCTGATCTCGGGCGCTCCCGGCCGCACCGGGACGGCCGCCACCCGGCACCGCGCGACCCCGGGCCTCCGGTGGGCCGGCATCGATCGGCCGGAGCTGGCAGAGTCGGGGGGTGACGACGGCGGTGGGGAGGCCGGGATGACGAGTGCGGGGCAGGTGGCGGCGTTCGCCGGGGTGATCGCGCTGGCGGCGGCGTCGCCGGGACCGGACTTCGCGGTGGTGGTCCGGCGGTCCATGATGGCCGGACGGTGGCACGGCCTGGTGGCCGGGCTCGGTGTCGCCACCGGCGTGTTCGTCTGGTCGGTGGCCGCCGCGATGGGCGTGGCCGCGCTGCTGGAGGCGTCCGCGGTGGCGTTCACCGTGGTCAAGCTCGCCGGCGCGGCCTACCTGCTCTGGCTCGGTGTCACCGCTCTGCTCGCCGCCCGCCGCGGCGGCGACTCCCCGCGGTTCGAGGACACGCCCCGGGCCGCGGCCCGCCCCTGGGTCTCCTACCGCGACGGCGTGCTCTGCAACGTCTTCAACCCGAAGTGCGGCGTCTTCTTCATGGCCGTCCTCCCCCAGTTCGTCCCGATGGACGGCCGCCCCGCCGACGTCCTGCTGCTCTCCTCGGTCGCGGTGCTAGTCACCGTCGCCTGGTTCGCCACGGTCGCCACCCTGGTCGCCGCCCTGCGCCGGGTCCTGTCCCGCCCCCGGATCCGCCGCACCCTGGACGCCCTGACCGGCGCGGTCCTGATCGCCCTCGGCCTGCGCCTGGCCACCACCAGCGCCTGAGCCACCACCGCATACAGTGTCGGCCATGGCGGGGAACAGGGCATCGGTGCAGGTCGGCGGCGTGGTGGCGGTGGCGGTCCTGGCGGCCGGCAGTTGGTTCGGCTGGATGGGCTGGGATCACGAGTATCAGACCGATCCGGTCACCGGGGTGGTCAGCGGGCCCTATGAGGCGTGGCAGGTGATCGGCTGTGCCGTGACGCTGCTCGCGATCTTCGCCGGGGCGGTGGTCGCCGGGGTGCGGCCGGCGTTCGTCTCGATCGCCCTGACCCTGGCCTTCACCGCCGCCTGGACGTACACCGCCGCCGCCGAGGACGCGACCGGGCTCTACGGCGCCGGCGCCGTTCTGCTGCTGCTCGGGCTGGGCCTGGCCACCGCGGTCGCCACCCTGGTGGTCGCGCTGATCCGCAGCCGGCGCGGCGCCGCCTGAGGTGTTCGATCTCTGGCCCGATCAGTCGGCACATGGATGCGGGCCATCCGGCGAGCGGGGGGACTGATCGCTCGGTGGGATGGCCCGCGGTGTCCGGCCGCGCCGGCCCCGCTCCGTCGTCGAAGGGATCCCGCCAGGTGGCTGTTCGGTGAGGACTTGAGGTCCAGTACCGGAAGTACAGTACTCGGTGTATTCCGCAAAAAGGCCGACTCGCGGAATGCTGACCTTTCCCGTAACCAATTCCAGCGGGGGTTCGAGCGGGCTCGACACGGCTTGTCACCTGCCAGTTCGCAAGTTGCATGCTTTTCCGCTAACGACCCTCCTTTCTGGAAAGTGGCACACTCAAATCGCCGGAACGCATTGTCCCGAGCCGATTGCCGTACGTACTCTGTTGGTCAACCATCATCGATCAACTTGAGTACGATGAAGCGGGCAGGCACACGGGGCCCGCAAGGGGAGCAGCCATGCTTGTGAAGATCGTCGATCAAATCCCCAGCGATGAGATGCACAAGGCCGCCTGGGAACTGTACGAGGGCGCTTTCACAGATCTGCGGGCGCTGGCCGTACAACGACACCTGATGTACCAGTCGGAGTTCGACGAGGTGATGCGCGACCAGCGGGTCGACAAGTATCTGTGCCTCGATGACGGTGGCCGGCTGTGTGGCCTGTCCACCTTCACCAACGATCTCTCGGCAATGCCACTGATCGCCCCCGAATACTTCGAGCGACGCTGGCCGGATCTTTATCGGCAGAGGAAGATCTGGTACGTCGGCTTCACCGCAGTCGGCAAGGACTCTCGTGACACCCGGGCATTCGCCGAACTGGTCGAGGCCATGCACCGCACTGCCTCGGACCGGAACGGAATGATCGCTATCGACTACTGCCGGTACAACGACGATCAACGCAACTTCGGTCGCGTCGTCCGGCTCATGTTGCGCCGACTGTCCTCGGGCGCGCTGCGAGCCGAATGCATGGACCAGCAGTCATTCTGGATCTACGAATTCCCGACGGCTGCCTGATTGTCGGCTCATGCCATAGGCGCCCTCCACATGCCCCACAGGGGCGGTCCGTCGGGCAGCTGGATCACGGACCGGACCTGGTAGCCGTGCCGGAGGTAAAGATCCCGGTTACGCGGATCGTTCGCCTCCAGATAGGCCGGAAGCCCGGCCCGGTCCAGCCGGGCGTGGTGACGGTCGAGCAGCGCGCTGCCGATGCCCTCGTTCTGCCGGGTCGGCCGCACGGCCAGGAAAGCCAGGTAGTGGTGGGGCTCCAGCGGGTGGTGCGCGTCGACCGCCGCGTCCAGGACGTGCACCCGGTCGGACGCGGTCTCGGTGGCCTCCTTGATCCGCCGGTCGTAGTCGGCCGGCGGCGGGATCATCGAGGTGAGCGGGAACCAGAGCGCCACCCCGCACATCCGGCCGTCCTCGGCGTCGGCGGTGCTGTACACCTCTCCGTACTGGAGGGCGTAGTCCACGAAGATCTCGAAGTACCGGGGCGCCGTACGCCTGCGCAGGGCTGGATCGGGCTGCAGCCAGCGGGCGACCGGGCCGTCACCCATCGCCTCGGCCACGAGGTCGGTGATCTCCTCGGTGTCGAACGGCGACACGTGCCGGATCACGAGTTCCTGGATGGCGTAGGTCATTGCGGTTTCCCAACTTGGTCGAACGGGGGGAACGGACCGAACTGCTGCTCGTAGGCCGCCTGCTCATAGGGGGCCTGCTCGTACGGCGCCGGCTCGAACGGCGGGTGATGCTGGAACGCCACGGAGTGCGAGTGCGGCGGTGGTGGTTCGAAGAAGTCCACGACCGGCCGGTTGTCCACGCCGCGCCCGATCGAGGCGTACGCCTCCGGCCGGGAGTACCGCACCGCGACCGCCCAGAGCGCGCCGAGCACGGCCAGCACGCCGTAGCCCGCCGAGAACGCCCAGTTGAAGATCGAGTCGTCGGCCAGCCCCAGGATGTCGCCGAGGCCCACCACGGTGGCGAACAGGATGACGCTGAGCAGGAAGAACGAGATGATCGGCGAGATCTTGCTGCGCCACGCGTTCTCCCGGTGCGGATGCCGCAGGAAGAACGCGATCACCGCGGCCGAGGTGCCCCACATCAGGATCAGCACGCCCAGGCCGCCGACCGAGGTGAGGTAACCGAAGAGCTGGACCAGCGGGTCGGCCCCGGCCAGCCAGTACCCGATGATCACCCCGAGGGACAGCACGCTCTGGGTGATCGAGCCGACCACCGGCGCGCCGGTCCGCGGGTGGGTGTATCCCCACCGGCTGGGCAGGATCCGCTCCCGGCCCAGGGCGAACTGATAGCGCGACACGGCCGCGTGGAAGGCCAGCAGGGCAGCGAAGATACTGGTCATGAAGAGCACGTAGCCGAGGGTGATCATGATGTCCGGCACGTGCGGGCCGACCAGGCTGAAGACCAGGTTGGTCGTCTGCTCCTTGGCCTCGGCCGCGATCCGGTCGGTGCCGGCGCCGACCGACATGGCCCAGGCGGAGAGCGCGCACATCAGGCCGGTGATCAGCAGCGCGATGTGGGTGGCCCGGGTGATCGTGCGTTTCGGGTCCTTCGCCTCCTCGGAGAGCACCACCGTCGCCTCGAAGCCGGTGAAGCCGCCGATGGCGAGCACCATCATGGCCACCACCTCGGGGGTCATCAGCTGCGACGGGTTGAACGTGGCGAAGCTGACTCCGCCGTCGGCCGGGTTGGCGACCATCACCAGGTCGTAGATGAGCACCACGGCGATCTCGGCGATCAGCAGGACGCCGAGCACCCGGCCGCTCAAATCCACCCAGAGCATGCCGAGCACGGCGACGACCGCCCAGGCCACCAGGGCACAGGCCACCCAGGACGCGTTCAGCCCGACCGCGCCGAGCACGCTCGACGCGACCACGCCGAACAGGCCGAAGAGACCGGCCTGCATCATCGAGTACGCCGCGAGGGCGACCAGCGCGGCCGAGATGCCGAGCTCCCGGCCCAGCCCGTGGCTGATGTAGGAGTAGAACGCCCCGGAGTTGACGATGTGCCGGCTCATGGCCACGAAGCCGACGGTGAACAGCGACAGGATCGCGGCGACCACGAGGTAGACCAGCGGCAGCGCGGTGTTGCCGACGACCGCGTAGATCGTCGAGATGGCCCCGATGATCACGGTGAGCGGCGCCGCGCCGGCCACCCCGAAGAAGACCACCGACGGCACCCCGAGCCGGTTGCTGGCCAGGGTCTGACTGACGATGTCGGTCGGCCCGGCCGAGCGCGCGTGCAGCTCGGTCAGCATCGTCCCGGCCCAGCGGTCGACGTTGTCGCGGCGACGCTGGTGCCGTCCTCGGCTCACCGGCGTCCCACCGTCAGCGCCGACCCGACCGACGACTCGGTGCACTCGACGAGCTCACGAAGATCGTTCGGCAGGGAGGCGATCATCCCGGGCAGCGCGTGGTAGATGTGCGGGTAGTTCTCGAACCCGTACATGACGTGCCGGGTGAGGCCGGTGGCGACGACGATGCCGACCAGCATCCGGTCGGCGGCGCTCAGGTCCATGCCGCGGACCAGCATGTTGGCGATCCGGGTGGAGGCCCAGGCGGCGGCGTTGCGCTGGCGGGCGGTGTTCGGCATGTAGAGGGTCTGCGTGGTGCCGAGCATGCGGCGCCGGGTGACCGCCTCGACGGCGCCGACGCGCATCAGGCGCTCGGCGACCCGGAGTGCCGAATCCTGCGCGAGGAATGCCAGCCAGGTCCGCACGTCGCGGTGCTGTGACTGGGCGCAAAGGAGATCAAGAATGTCGTGCGCGAGCGCATCGCGGGGCGGCCGTTGATCAATGATGAAAAGGTCGCCCTCGCTGACGCCGATACGCCCTTCGAGCACCAGCTCGGAGAGTAATGCGGCAGCCAATCCGAGGCCGGTAGCGCGGGGATGCAGCCTGGACCGACCGGTGCGGTCCTCGTGTGCGATCAGGTAGTACTGGTCAGCCAACACTTGCGCCACGCCCCTTAGACGCCAGTTCCAATGATCATTTTGCCTTTGTAGCAAACAAGACAGAACTCGATGTCCGCAGCATCATGTCCCCGACAGCAAGGTCAATGCAAGAAGTACTAGACTTCTTATTCAGTCCCTGCTGCTCAACACCCGTTTCGTGATCATCAATTGTCGATCATGAATGGGGGTACCTGGACTGTGAGGAACGCTCGTAACATCAGCTTCCTAGGGACCATTAGGGAGTCACAGGTGTCCGATATTGAGGGTCCGACACTGCGTCGCCGGCGACTCGGCGCGGAGCTCAAGCGTTGCCGCGAGGCGGCGCGTTTGACCCAGCAAGAGGTGTCCCGGCATTTCGAGTGGCACTCCGCCAAGGTCACCCGGATCGAGACGGCGCGGGTCGCGGTGACGCCCCGCGATGTCCGAGATCTATTGACTCTCTACAACGTCGAGGACCCGGAGTACCGGGAGGCGCTCGTCGAGTTGGCCCGGCTCTCCCGGGAGCGGACCTGGTGGACCGACTACCGCGACATCATGCGTCCGGGCAACTTCGTCGGGCTGGAGGCGGCCGCCACGTCGATGCGGTCCTGGGAGCCGATCATCCTGCCCGGCCTGCTGCAAACCGAGTCGTACATGCGGGCACTGATCAGTACCGGTCGATCGAATGACCCGCCGCAGCACATCGACCGGCGCATCTCGCTGCGGCTCACGCGGCAGACCCGGCTGACCGGGGAGCGCCCGCTGGAGCTGGCCGCGATCGTCGACGAGGCCGCGGTGCGCCGCATGGTCGGCGGCGCGGACACCATGAAGGCACAGCTCGAACATTTGATTGAAATAGCTAAATTGTCGAATGTATCGCTGCAAATCATGCCGTTCGGTGCCGGCGAACATCCGTTCCTCGGTGGGGCTGCCACACTTTTGGAATTTCGGGATACCACTCTTTCGGATGTTGTCTACCTCGAAGGTCTCGCGGGAGACTATTACGAGGAGCAGCCGACTGAGGTTGCTCGATACCGGCAGGAGTTCGAGCGATTGAGCAACAGGGCGCTCGACCATCGCACCACCATCAAGATGATCGAGGGTCTGCTCACCGCTTAGCGACTCCCGAAGCTATCGCAATGGAGGGAGGTGCCGAGTTGCTCGCGCACCAGATCAACGGTGCCGTCTGGCGGAAAGGCAGTCGCAGCAACGGCAACGGCGGCAACAACTGTGTCGAGGTTGCGTTCCTCGACGAGGGAATCGCCGTCCGTGACAGCAAGAACCGGATGGGACCAGCTCTCTTGTTCACGACGGCGGAGTGGACCGCCTTCGTGGACTCTGCCAAGGACGGCGAGTTCGATATCGCTTCGTGAGCCTACCGATCGGCTCGCACCGACGGAAGGGTTGTTCCGAACTTCTTAGGTGCATGATGTGAGGGAAGCTGTAGCACCCATCCGGGTGCTACAGCTTTTTCATGGTCGTTCCCAGTCAAGATCGATGACCATTGACATCGACCTGCACCAATGCCAGGGTACGTGCACCGTTGACCGCTCGGTGACGATCGCCGCCCACCCGGCGGCGGGTCCCGTCACCCCGCTGAAGGGACGACCCTCGCATGCGCCTTCGCAGCGCACTCGCCGCCGTCGCGGCCGCCGCCGCGGTTCTGGCCGGCCCCGCTCCGGCCCACGCGGCACCCGCCACAACCCTGGCGGCGACCACCCTGGCCTCCACCATCAAGCTGAGCAACTGCTCGGCGGCCCTGGTCCGTTACCCCACGTCGGTCAGCACCGACCGGGCCATGATGCTCACGAACGGACACTGTTACGAGGGCGGCCTGATACCGTCCGGCACCGTCCTGCAGAACCGCAGCAGCAGCCGCTCCGGCACCCTGCTGAGCAGCAGCGGCAGCTCCCTCGGCACGGTCCGCGCGGACCGGATCCTGTACGCCACGATGACCGGCACCGACGTCACCCTGTACCGGCTCAGCAGCACGTACGCCACCCTCAGCAGCCGCTACGGCGCGACCGCGCTGACCATCTCGGCGAGCCACCCGACGGCCGGCGCGACGATCAGCATCCCGTCCAGCTACTGGAAGCGGATCTGGTCCTGCAAGATCGACAGCTTCGTCGGCACGCTCCGCGAGGACGAGTGGACCTGGCACGACTCGATCCGCTACAACGCCGGCTGCGACACCATCCACGGCACCTCCGGCTCGCCGATCGTCGACGCCACCAGCGGGCAGATCGTCGGCATCAACAACACCGGGAACGACGACGGCGAGATGTGCACCCTGAACAACCCGTGCGAGGTCGACGCGAACGGCACCACGCACGCGTACCAGGGGCAGAGCTACGGCGAGCAGACGTACTGGTTCACCACCTGCCTGACCAGCTCCCGCACCATCGACCTGACCAAGTCCGGCTGCTTGCTGACCAAGCCGTAGCCGGCCCGCGCCCGGCCGGCGGTCCCCCGGCCGGGCGCGGCCTTTTCCGATCAAGAGCCTCTTTCGGTACGCCGCCAGGACCGCCCCTGGTCACCGCCCGGCCGCGCCGCCAGGACCGCTCCCGGTCACCACCCCGGCGCGCCGCCGGGCGGGGGCTGGATTCTGCTGCTGTCAGGCGACGCGGGCGACCGGCGCCGCGCACCCCGCGACCGGAGCGGCAGCCGGCTCGACCGGAAGCAGGTGCCGGACCGCGGTCGCCTGCGCGGCCGCGAGGATCCCCTCCTGGCAGAGGCTCTGCCAGTTGCGCCGGGCGGCCTGCGCGTCCCGCCAGGCCAGCCGCTCCGCCTCGACGGCCCGCTTCCAGACCGCCTCCAGGTGCGCCGCGCTCGCCCGCTGGATGACCAGTTCCTGGTCGACCGGGTGCAGCCGGGCGTCCCAGCCGCCCCGGCCGGTCAGCGCGTCGGCGACCGCGCTGGTCGGCAGTTCGCCCCGCTCGGCGGCGGCCCGGACAGCGAGGTGCAGGTGCCGCTCGCGGTCGGCGTACTCGGCCGGGCTCTGCACGGTCCACGGGGTGCCGAACGCGGCGGCCCGCCGGCTGCGCAGCACCCGGGAGTCGGCCGCCTGCCAGGCCCGGAACGCCGCGTCGACCCGCTCGGAGGCCGCCTCCCAGTGCTCCTGCCAGCGGTCCGCGGCGTATCCGGCGCGCTCCGCCGCGACCCGCACCTCCTCGGCGTACCGGACCGCGCGGACCGCGCCGGCCTGCTGCCGCAGGCGCTCCGCGCGGCGGGCCTCGGCACCCCGGAAGAGCCGGCCGAGGAGCGCGTGCCGGCCGGACAGCGCCCGGGCGCCGGACACCTCCGAAACGGATGATCCGGTGACGGTGTGATCCGGGGAAATCGTCTCATTCAGAACAGCGGGGACGACCGGCGTGCGGTTCTCGGAAACGGCCTCATCCGAAACGGGGGAGGCGCCGGAAACGGCGGTCGCACCGTTCCCGGAAACGGCGGCAGGGGCGGAAACGGGAGCGGCCGGAACGGCGTACCGGAAAGCGGCTCCCTCCTCCGCGGCGACCGTGACGTAGGAGCGGGCCGCGTCCGCCGCGAACGCCGCGGTGATCGCGTCGGTGACGAAGAAGTCGGCCGGTTCGGCGGCCTCGGCCGCCGGTCGCGGGCGGGCCGGACGGCCGATCAGAAACGCCCACGCGTCGGCCAGCGCCCGGCCCGGATTGCGCACTTTCGCCGGGCTGGCGAGGACCACCATGGCCGGCACGGTGGCCAGCCAGAGGGCGCCCCAGATCGCCACCGGGGCCGGCTCGTTCAGCAGCATTTCGGCGACCATGTTCATGAGTTTTCCGTTTCCGCTCGTCTGAGGATTCCGCTGGCCGGGCACGTGCACGCGACCGGCGGAAGGGCCGGTGAGCGGCCGTTCCCGCCGGTTCAGGCGGCGGTGCGGGGCGGCGCTCGCGAACCCGCGGCCCCGGCCGAGCGCTGCGCGAGTTCCACGCGCGTGCGATCGGTGACGGGGTGGCCGGAGACCGGCTCGGCGGGCGGAGCGGAAACCTCGGCCGGTGCGGCGGGAGCCGGCGTGGCGGAGGTGGTCGCGGCGGTGCTGGAGACCGTGGCCGCGGCGGAAACGGAGGCGTTCGGGACGGCCGGCGCCATGGTGGCCGGGCTCGCGGGAGCCGCGAGGAAGGCCAGCAGCAGGGCCAGGAACGCGGGCAACGACCGGAGCACCGAGGTGCGGCGCGCGGTCGTCGTCATGGCTGTCAAGGTAGCCGTCCGCCCTGGTCGGCCGGGGGATGCGGCGCGCCGCGCGGGCGCGTTCACCCGCAGGTGGCGCCGGGTGGGCGGGACCCGGGCCGGCCTCCTCGCCCGCGGGGAGACCGGCCTGGGCCGTCGGTGCCGGGCAGCGGCACGGTTCGAGCCAGTATGGGCGACTTCCGATGGATCGGTATCCGTATTAATTCGGATTTAAAGTGGCCGCCGGTTCGCTCACGTCCCGGCCGCCGGGGCCGATGAGACCGTCCGGACGAACCTGCACAGGACGGGAGCGATCATGCGGAGACCAGCCGTCGCCGGCGACCCCGTACTGCTCGCCCTGGTGGCGGCCACGCTGCTGCTGTTCCCGCTGTTCCTGACCGGGCTGGGCGGCAACGGCACGTCGTGGACCGTGCAGACCGTGCTCGACCTGCTGAACGTCGTTGTCGCCGCGCGACTGGCCGCTCACCCGGACGTCTCGGCGGCGGGCCGCCGATTCTGGCGCGCGGTGGTCATCGCCTGCGGCCTGAGCGCCGTCGGCGACGGCTTTCAAACCATCCTTGCGTACGGCGGGGGCAGCGCCCGGGTCAGCGTGGTGCAGACCGCCTTCGTGGTGACCGGCATGACGATCGCGGTCGGTGCGACGTTGCGGCATCCGCTCGGCGGCGAGGGCCGGCAACGGTTGCGACTCTGGCTGGACGCCGCGACCGTACTCACCGGCGTCGCGGTCTTCCTCTGGTATTTCCTGCTCGCCGAGGAACTGGGCGGCCCCGACGTCGGCGGCCGGTGGGCCGCCGCGGCCACCACGGCGGTGATGCTGCTGATCGCGTTCGGCGTGCTCAAACTGATCTTCAGTGGCACCGCGCCGTTCACCCGGACCGCCGGGATGCTGGCCTGCCTGGGACTGGCCGGGACCTCGCTGGGCGCGTCGGTGGCCGGCGTGCTGTTCGGCGACGACCTGCCGCCCGGCGTGATGTCCCTGATCCAGCTGGTGCCCTGCATGATCATGGTGGGCGCGCTGCGGCTCCAGTTGTGGCAGACCGGGCCGGCCGGCCCGGTCCGGGACCGGGCGGCCGGGCACCGGCCCAGCCGGTTGCCGTACCTCGCGGTGATCGCCACCCAGGTGCTGCTGGTGTGCTCGCTGCGGGACGGCGAACCGGGCCTGCGGACCTGGGGTGTCGCGCTCGGCGCGGTGGCCATCACCACGCTGGTGCTGTGCCGCCAGCTCTCCGCGGTACGCGACAACGAGCGCCTGCTCACCGAGCTGGACCAGCAGCGGGAGTGGTTCCGGGCGCTGGTCCAGAACACCTCCGACCTGACCGTCGTGGTGGCCCGGGACGGTGTCGTGCGGTACGCCAGCCCGGCCACCGAGCGGGTGCTCGGCCTGGACCCGGCGGAGCTGGTCGGCACGTCGATGTACGACCGCACCTGCCCGGACGACCTGCCGGCGGTGGACCGGCACGTGGCGCTCCTGTTCGCCGACCCGGGGCAGAGCGTGGCGGCGCAGGTGCGCTGGCGGCACGCCGACGGGACGTACCGATGGCTGGATCTGATCAGCACCGACCTGTACCACAACCCGAACGTCCGGGGCGTGGTGATCAACGCCCGGGACGCCAGCGAGACCCGCGCGCTGCACGACGAGTTGCAGCGGCAGGCCAGCCACGACGCGCTGACCGGGCTGGCCAACCGGGTGCTGCTGCAACGCCGGATCGACGCGGCCGCCGGGGCCGCCGGGCCGGGCGCGATCAGCATGCTGCTGATCGACCTGGACGGCTTCAAGGCGATCAACGACCAGCACGGGCACCACACCGGTGACCAGGTGCTGGTGCAGGTCGCCGCGCGGCTGAGCGGGCTGCTCGGCACCGGTGAGGTGGCCGCCCGGCTGGGCGGCGACGAGTTCGCGGTGCTGTTGCCGGCGACCGGGCCGGACGAGGCGGCGAAGCTGGCCGACCGGATCGCCGCGGTGGTCGCCGAGCCGATGCTGGTCGGCGAGCGGTGGCTGAGCGTGGGCGCCAGCGTCGGGGTGGCCTCGGGGCTGCCCGGCGAGGGCGACCGGCTGCTGCGCGAGGCGGACGCGGCGATGTACCGGCGCAAGCACGACCGCAGGGCGGGCGCCCAGCCGGTGCGCTGACACCGGCCGGGCGCCGCCCCGTCACCAGGTGAAGAAGTTCTGCTGGGTCTGCGCGTTGAACTGCCGGGCCCGGAACCGGTCCGCCCCGCGCAGCCGCTTGTCGTCGACCTTCAGCACGTCCAGGCCCTTCTGGATGTCGCTGGAGTAGACGTGGCCGTTGTACCAGTACGCCGACCAGGAGCCGCCGAGGATCATCCGCTCGGTGCTGAGCGGCCCGCGCTCCCAGTACGCGATCTCCACCGGCTTGCGGGAGTTCGTGAAGTCCCAGACCGAGATGCCGCCCTGGTACCAGGCCTGCACCATGACGTCCCGCCCGGGCACCGGGATCAGCGAGCCGTTGTGCGCCACGCAGTTCTCGGTCGCGGCGTTCTCCCGCGGGATCTTGAAGTAGCTGCGAAACTCCAGCTTGAGCCGCTTGCCCTTGCCGACGATGTCGTAGATCGCGTCGGCGCCACGGTCGGGGCCGACAGTCGGGTTGCAGGTGGCGCCGCCACCGCCGCCGAGCTCGTCGGTGAAGACCACCTTGGTGCCGGCGTTGTTGAACGTCGCCGAGTGCCAGAACGCGAAGTTCGTCGTGTCCCGGACCGTGGTGATCACCGTGGGCGCCACCGGGTTCGAGATGTCGAACAGCGCGCCGTCGCCCATGCAGGCGCCGGCCGCGATGTCGCGCTGCGGGTACGCGGTGATGTCGTGGCAGCCCGTGGTCGGCGAGCTGTCCTCGTCCCCGCCGAACCCGCCGTCCGGGAACAGCACCGGCGTCGCGACCACCGCCGCCGCGGCCGGGTTCTTCAGCGGCACCTTGACGATCGAGATCTTGTCGTGCGGCAGTGCGCAGTTCGGCACGCTCGCGCCCGACAGGTTGTACGACGACACGTACAGATAAACCGATTTGTCGCGGCCCTTGCCCGGCACCAGCGTCTCGGTGTGCGAACCGCAGTCGGTCTTGACGGCGGCGACGTAGCGCGGGTTCAGCGGGTCGTGGACGTCGAAGACCTTGATCCCCTCCCAGCGCGGCGTCTCGGCCGGCGCGCTGCCGGGCACCGCGGTGCTGGCGCACGAGTCGTCGGTGCGCTGCGAGTCGGTGGCGACGAAGAGCAGGTCGCCGTGGATCGACAGGTCGTTCTGCGAGCCCGGGCAGACCACCTGGGTGGCGATCTTCGGGTTCCGCGGATCGCCGATGTCGTAGACGGTGAAGCCGTTGTAGTTGCCGCCGAACGCGTAGTTCCCGCGGAACGCCCAGTCGGTGTTGTAGGAGTTCTCGGCCGCGAACGGGCCACCGGTCTTGTTGTCCAGGTGGCCGACCTGGGTGATGTTCGGACTGCTGACGATCTCGTCGACCCCGGGCACGGCGGTCGTGCCGGCCCGGGCCGGCGCGGCGGCCACCAGGCTGCACATGATCGTGACAGCGGCCAGCCCTCGTGAGGCCAGGTGCTTCATGGAGCTCCTTCCGGCTGCGAGCCGCCGGCGGGCACCACATGTGAGCGTGCACGCACCGCCAGCGACATCGATGACTGTGGTTACGATAGCCGCCGGAGGGTGATCCATGAATCGCTTGTCGTGGATGGGAATCGCGGGCGTGGCGTTGATCGGCACGGCGCTGCTGGCCGGGCTGCGCCCGGCGCCGGAGGAACCGGACCCCGGGCCTCCCCCGGCCCGCGTGGTGCTGCCGGGGCGACCCGGAGAGCCCGCCACCGTGACCGACTCGGATCACGTGCGAGCGCCGGACGGGTCGACCTACAACGGCATCGACGTGGCGTACGCCCAGATGATGATCGCCCACCACGAGCAGGCCGTCGCGATGGCCGGGCTGGCCGCCGACCGGGCCGGGCGGGCCGGGGTGCGCGCCCTCGCCGACCGGATCAGCGCCGCCCAGAAGCCCGAGATCGACGTGCTGCGCGCCTGGTTACGCGACCGCGAACAGCCGGAGAGCGAGCCCGGCCACGATCACGCCGGGATGCCCGGGATGCAGTCCGCCACCGCGATGAGCGAACTGGCCGCGGCGCGCGGCGCGGACTTCGACCGGCGCTTCGTGACCATGATGATCGCCCATCATCGCGGCGCGCAGCAGATGGCCGGAGATCTGCTGCGCGCCGGCGAGGATCAGCGTCTGTCCGAAATGGCCAATGAGACGGCGGTCGAGCAGGGCAGCGAGATCAACCGCCTGAACGACCTGGACGTCGCCTAGAGGTGCATGCCGCCGGAGGCCTCGATCCGCTGGCCGGTGATCCAGCGGGTGTCGTGGCTCAGCATCGCGGCGATGACGCCGGCGATCTCCTCCGGCTCACCGACCCGGCCGAGCGCGATCACCTTGGCCAGACCGGCGCGGACCTGCTCGTCGTCCCGCAGCATGCCGCCGGCGAACTCGGTCGCCGACGGGCCGGGGGCGACCGTGTTGGCGGTGATGCCGCGCGCCGCGGCCTCCTTGGCCAGGTACCGGGTGAAGACCTCGACGGCGCCCTTCATCGAGGCGTAGGCCGCGTAGCCGTCCCCGGTGAACCGGGCCAGACCGGTCGACAGGTTGATGATCCGGCCGCCGTCGGCGATCAGCGGGAGCAGCTTCTGCGTCAGGAAGAAGACGCCCCGGAAGTGCACGTTCAGCAGCTCGTCGAAGGCCTCGACGGTGGTGTCGGCGATCGACGCGTGCACGCCGATCCCGGCGTTGTTGACCAGGAAGTCGAAGTCCTCCCGGCCGAACCGGTCGCGCAGCACCCGCCGCAGCTCGGCGGCGAAGTCGTCGTAGGTCTCGAGCGCGCCGACGGTCAGCTCCAGCGGGACGGCGTCGATCTTCTCCCCCGGGTCGCCGCGGTGCGTGTAGACGACCTCGACGCCGGCGTCGATCAGGGCCAGGGCGGTGGCCCGGCCGAGTCCGCGATTGCCGCCGGTGATCAGGGCGATTTTGGGCATGGTGGTCCCTTTCCACGTGGTCTGCAGGGGGTTTACGAAACCGCGGCGAGCAGTTGGAGCTTCTCGTAACTGGGCGACCCGGGCGCCGCGGTGAAGACCAGCAGGGCCTGTTCCTGCTCCGGGTCGTACAGGTTCTGGCACCACAGCTCGAGCTCGCCGAGCTGCGGGTGGACCAGTGTCTTGCGGTCGACGTGGGCGAGGCCGACCTGGTGCTCGTCCCAGATCGCGGCGAACTCCGGACTGACCGCGAGCAGCGCCGCGACCAGCTCACCGGCCCGGCCGTCCGGGTCGGCCGCGTAGGCCCGCCGCAGGTTCGCGGTGAAGTACCGCCCGTGCTTCGGGTGGTCCCGCTCTGGGTAGACGTTCCGGCTCACCGGGTCGGTGAACCAGCGGTAGACGGTCGCCCGGGCCAATCCGGTGAACCGGGTCTCGTCCCCGAACAGGGCCACCGCCATCGGCGTCTGGCGCAGCGTCTCGCCGAGCCGGGACAGCACCATGGCGGGGGTGTCCGTCAGCCGGTCGACGATCCGCATCATGCCGGGGCTGATGTGGTCGTCGCGCAGCGACCGGCGCGGCACCGGGTGCCCGCCCAGCCGGAACAGGTGGTCCCGCTCGGCCAGGCTCAGGTGCATGGCACGGGCCAGCGCGGCGAGCATCTGGTCGGACGGCGCCGGCCCGCGCTGCTGCTCGATCCGCCCGTAGTAGTCGGCCGACATGCCGGCCAGCGCCGCCACCTCCTCACGCCGCAGGCCGCCGGTCCGCCGTCGCGCCCCGCGCGGGAGCCCGACATCCTCCGGTTGCAGCGCCTCGCGCCGGGTCCGGAGGAAGTGGGCCAGCTGTTCCCGATCCATGCGCCAAGTCTCTCCCCCGGTGATCGCCGGATGAAGGCCACGCTCATCCCCGGACAACCTGTCCCTGGCTGGTGCTCGAACGGGTCCGGACGATCGGCGAGGAATGTGGCCGGACCACGTCGATCATCCTGCGCGCGCCGCGCGGTAATGGCTGACCGGCGGCATCTGGTGGCCGCTTCGGCGCTGGTGCTGCTCGCCGCCGGATGCGACCGTAACGGTTCCGCGGGACCACCGGCGCCCATCGGTAGCCCGCCCCGGACGGGTGGGACGCCGCGGTGAGCACGCAGTTGCGTCCGTTCCTGCCCGCCGGCGGCGGTCGGCGGAGCAACGAGACCGCCGGTTATCACGGATTGGCGCATCTCAATACGGATACCGGTACGGTCTTTCCCGACGCCATCGGCGGACCGGCCGGATCGGCCATTGACCGCGGCTGTCACCCTGTTGACCGCTACGGAAAACGGGGACAGGGAGCCATGGAGAACGGATTCGTCGAGGCCGCGCTGAGCTTCCCCACCGTTCTCCTGACGCCGTTGCTGATTCTGGTGGTCGGCTACTGGCTCGTGGTGATCGTCGGCGGCGCGGACCCGGAGCACGGGCACGGGCACGGGGCGCTGCTCGGTGTGCCGATCCCGGTCTTCGTCTCGCTGCTGGTGGCGCTCGCCTGGTTCGGCACGCTGGCGGGCGCGCAGTGGCACGGGCCGGCACCGCTCTGGCTGATCCCGATCGCCGCCCTGGTGGCCGCGGCGATCGTCACCCGGCTGGTGGCCATCCCGCTGCGGCGGCTGCTGCCCACCGGGCCGGCCGCCTCCCGCGCCGACTTCGTCGGCCTGACCTGCGTCATCCGCACCGGGCGGGTGACCCGGACCTTCGGCCAGGCCGAGGTCCACTCCCCCGACGGCTCGTCGGCGATCATCCAGGTCCGCCAGACCGGCGCGGACGAGCTGCCCGCCGGCACCGTCGCCCTCATCTACGACGTCGACCCCGAAGGCGAGTTCTTCTGGGTCGTCCCCGCTGATATCGCCAAGAAAGGCCTTTGATGGACGTTGTCTCCACCGGTTTCGGTGTGCTTGTCGCCGTCGTCGTACTGATCGCGCTCGGCGTGCTGTTCTTCCTCAGCCGGATGTTCCGGAAGGTGGAGCAGGGCAAGGCTCTGATCGTCTCCAAGGTGCGCCGGGTGGACGTGACCTTCACCGGCGCGGTGGTGCTCCCCGTCCTGCACAAGGCCGAGATCATGGACATCTCGGTGAAGACCATCGAGATCTCCCGCACCGGCCGTGAGGGCCTGATCTGCCGGGACAACATCCGCGCCGACATCCGGATCACCTTCTTCGTCCGGGTCAACAAGACCACCGAAGACGTGATCAAGGTGGCCCAGGCGATCGGCACCGCCCGGGCCAGCAACGAGACGACGCTCCAGGAGCTGTTCAACGCGAAGTTCTCCGAGGCGCTCAAGACGGTCGGCAAGCAGCTCGACTTCGTCGACCTGTACACCAAGCGCAACCACTTCCGGGACCAGATCATCGAGGTGATCGGCACCGACCTGAACGGGTACAGCCTGGAGGACGCGGCGATCGACTTCCTGGAGCAGACCCCGCTCGCCTCGCTGGACCCGAAGAACATCCTGGACGCCCAGGGCATCCGGAAGATCACCGAGCTGACCGCGATCGAGTCGGTGCGCACCAACGACTTCCGGCGCAACGAGGAGAAGGAGATCACCCGCCAGGACGTGGACGCCCGCGAGGCGATCCTCGAGCTGGAGCGCCGCAAGGCGGACGCGGAGATCAAGCAGCGCCGGGAGATCGAGACCATCCGGGCCCGCGAGGAGGCCGAGATCGCCCTGGCCCGGGCCGAGGAGACGCTCCGCTCGGAAGCCGCCCGGATCAAGACCGAGCAGCAGCTCGGGGTGCAGGCGGAGAACAAGAACCGGGAGATCGCGGTCGCCGAGAAGAACCGCGAGCGGGTCATCGCGATCGAGACCGAGCGCATCGAGAAGGACCGGATGCTCGAGGTCATCGGCCGGCAGCGGGAGACCGAGCTGTCCACCATCGCGAAGGACAAGGAGGTCGAGACCGAGAAGCGGTCGATGGCCGAGGTGATCCGGGAGCGGATCGCGGTGGAGAAGACGGTCGCCGAGCAGGAGGAGAACATCAAGCGCCTGCGTACCGTCGAGGAGGCCGAGCGGACCCGCCAGGCGGTCATCATCAACGCCGAGGCCGAGGCGCAGGAGGCCCTGGTCAAGGACATCAAGGCGGCCGAGGCCGCGGAGGCCGCGGCCAAGTTCAAGGCTCGCGAGCAGCTGCTGCTCGCCGAGGCCCGGCAGCAGTCGGCCGAGCTGGACGCCCGCGCCAAGATCCGCCTGGCCGAGGGCATCCAGGCCGAGACCGCCGCGGCCGGCCTGGCCGACGTCCAGGTCCGCGAGCGCAACGCCGAGGTGATCGAGAAGACCGGTCGCGCCGAGGCCGAGGTGATCGAGAAGACCGGCCTGGCCGAGGCCGCCGTCGAGCGGCAGAAGGCGCTGGTCGCCGCCGAGGCGATCAAGGAGAAGCTGAAGGGCGAGGCCGAGGGTCTGGAGCAGAAGGCCGGCGCGATGGCCACGCTCGACGACGTCACCCGCGCGCACGAGGAGTACCGCCTGCGGCTGGAGATGGAGAAGGAGATCCGGCTGGCCGGCATCACCGTGCACAAGGAGATCGCCGAGGCGCAGGCCATGGTGGTCGCGGCCGGCCTGGAGAAGGCGGACATCGACATCGTCGGCGGCGACTCGGTCTTCTTCGACAAGCTGGTCGGCTCGATCTCGCTGGGCAAGAGCATCGACGGGTTCATCGAGCACAGCACGGTGGCCCAGGCCGTCGGCGCCCGCTACCTCAACGGCGAGGGCGACCTGGCCGAGGACCTGCGCAAGGTGGCCGGCGCGGTGTCGACCGCGGACGTCGCCAACCTGAGCGTGGCCGCGGCGGTGGCGAACCAGATCAAGGCCGACAAGAAGGACCGGTCTGAGTGACCGAGTCGACCATCGACGCGGGCACCTACGAGGTGCTCCGGGCCCGGCTCGCGGCGAAGGCCCGCGAGCTGGGCGCGCGGGCCGAGGCGCTGAACACGCGCCGGGTCGAGGTGTTCGGCGCGCAGCAGACCGCGTTGCTGGGCGCCGAACGGATCCGTACCGGCAACAACTGCGTGCCGGTCGACGTCGCGCCGGCCGGGGAGGCGCTGCTGTTCGGCGCCAACGCGTTCCTCGGGATGAAGGCCGAGACGTCGGTGGACGACGTGTTCACCGTGGTGGACCGGCAGTTCCAGCCGGTCCAGGTGCCCGGGCTGCTGGACGATCCCGGCTTCCGGCGGGACTTCGCCGAGCTGTACCGCTACTACAAGGAGACCCGGCTGCGGCAGCTGCGCCGGGTGGAGGGGCTGCTGCTCGCGGTCTTCCAGACCGGGGCGCGCGCCGACGACCTCAAGGTGCTGCGCTGGCGGGTCGGCCTGGACGGGTCGGTGGCCTACCAGGACGCGCGCGGGGAACGCGACCACGTGCTCCCGCCCACGCACGACTTCACCTGGACGGTCACCACCCGCGAGCAGCACGTGCTGGGCCGGCACCCGCACGTCTCGATCGAGGACGAGGTGTTCGTCGAGGCGGTCGGCGGGACGCTGACCGTCAAGGTGGAGAACAACACCGAGGACGGCGAGGGCATCTTCTCCGAGCCGGTCGACGAGCCGTTGCAGAGCCTCGCCGACGCGGAGATCTCGTACGCCCGGGTCGGGCCGATGATCCTGCTGCGGGTCCTGCCCTATCAGGAGAACGCGTACCGATATCTGATCTTCAACACCCGCACCCGGGACGTGCAGCGCCTGGACGGGATCGGGCAGGCCTGCCGGCGGCTGCCGGAGGACCAGGGCGTCATCTTCCCCGGCGGCTACTACCTGGCCACCGGGATGTCGAAGACCTTCGACCAGGACACGAGCGGGCTCGCCTTCGAGCGGGTGATCCGGTCGGTGAACGGCGAGGACGTGCTGCACGTCTTCCACGACGCCGGCTCCGGGCGCTACCTGCTGCTGCCCTACAACGTGATCCGCAAGGAGGTCGCCACCCCGATCACCGGGCACGGCTACGCGATCTTCGACGACGGCACGCTGGTGGTGCTGCGCAGCCCCGACCAGGCCGGCACCGCCGAGCCGACACGGATACATCCCGTGCAGGTGTGGCAGACGCCGTACGTCTCGGACGCCCACGCCGCGGCCCAGCCCGCCGGAACCGGACCGCTCGACCGGATCGGCAACGCCGATCTGGTCCGGGGCATCGCCGACGCGCTGTCGGTGACCCGGATGGTCGACGAGATGTCCGCGGCCGGACCGGTCTTCGAGGCGATCATCGCGGCCTGCACCCGGGCCGTCGACACCTACCACTGGCTCGGCGACGCCGAGCTGGAAAACCTCGCCGAGCCGCTCACCGAGGTGCGTGCCGCGGCCACCCAGGTGCTCGACGAGTTCGCGGCGGTGCAGGCGCTGACCCAGCAGGCCGAGCAGGCCCTGGCCGAGGCCGGGGCGGCCGCCGACACGCTGGTCCGGCGGGTCGAGTCGGAGGCGCCGACGACCACCGGCGGCTGGGTGAGCCGGCTCGCCGAGCTGCGGCGCGAACGCGGCCGGGTGGCCGGGCTGCGCGAGATGCGATACGCCGACCTCGACCGGCTGGACCGGATCGACGCGTCGCTCGCCGCCGCCACCGACGACACCGCCCGGCGCGCGGTCGAGTTCCTGCGCCGCCCGGACGCGTTCGCCGACTACCAGTCCGGCGTCGAGGAGCTGGCCGCCCAGGCCGCGGCGATCAGCACGGTCGCCGAGGCCGAGCCGGTCGCCGAGCGGATCACCGAGCAGTCCGACGGGTTGCAGGTGGTCACCGAGGTGGTCGGCGGTCTGGAGATCGCCGACGCCACCGTGCGGGTGTCCATCCTGGAGCAGATCGGCACGGTGCTGGGCGGGCTCAACCGGGCGCGCGCCACATTGGACGGTCGTCGCCGCGAGCTGGCGGCGGTCGAGGGCCGGGCCGCGTTCGCCGCCGAGTTCGCGCTCTTCGGCCAGTCGGTGTCCGCCGCGCTCGCCGCCGCGGACACCCCGGAACGCTGCGACGAGCACCTGGCCCGGCTGATGGCCCAGGTGGAGACCCTGGAGACCCGGTTCGGCGACGTCGACGACTTCGGCGAGCGGCTGGCCGCCAAACGCACCGAGGTCTACGAGGCGATCGCCGGGCGGCGCCAGTCGCTGCTCGACGAGCGGGCGCGCCGCGCCGACAAGCTGGCCGACTCGGCCCGCCGGATCCTGGACGCGGTGCACCGCCGGATCCTCACCCTCGGCGACCCGGACGAGGTCAACACGTACTTCGCCACCGACCCGATGGTGGCCAAGGTCCGGTCGGTCGCCGAGGAGCTGCGGGCGGCCGGCGACACGGTCCGCGCGGAGGAGCTCGACGGGCAGCTCAAGGCGGCCCGCCAGGAGGCCGGCCGGGCGCTGCGCGACCGGCAGGACCTGTTCGGCGACGGCGGGATCCGGCTGGGCCGGCACACCTTCGCGGTCAACGAGCAGGCGATCGACCTGACCCTGGTCCCGCACGACGGCGGGCTGGCCTACGCGATCACCGGCACCGACTACCGGGCGCCGGTCACCGACGCCGGGTTCCAGCAGACCCGGGAGTTCTGGGACCAGCCGCTGATCTCCGAGTACCGGCAGCTGTATCGCGCCGAGCACCTGGCCGCGGCGATCCTCGCCGACGACCCGGCGGCCGCGGCCGCCGCGCTGACCGAGGGCACGTTGCGGGACCTGGTGCGCCGGGCCGCCGAGGCACGGTACGACGAGGGGTACGAGCGGGGTGTCCACGACGCCGACGCCACGGTGATCCTGGACGCGCTGCTGCGCCTGCACGCGGCCGCCGGGCTGCTCCGGTTCGACCCGCACACCCGGGCGCAGGCGCAGCTGTTCTGGGCCTTCCGGACCACAGCGGAGCAACGCAAGCTCTGGACGCTGCGGGCCTCGTCGCTGGTCCGGGCCCGGGAGTTGTTCGGGTCGGCCGGGCCGGCGCTGGACGAGCTGCGGTCCGAGTTGGACACCGCGGCCGGCGTGCCGGTCGGTGAGTACCTGGTCGAGGAGCTGGCCGGCGGGCGCGGCTTCGCGACCGGCGCCGGAGCCCGCACCCTGCTGGACCGGTTCCACCGTGAGCTCAGTGGCGCCCGGTTCGCCGACGACCTGCGGACCCTGGAGTCGGATCTGGTCGCCCGGCGACAGCTCGCCCACGCCTGGCTGAGCGCGTTTCTCCAGGCGAAGCCGGATTCCGGCGACACGTCGGACCTCGACGAAGCGGTGGCGATCGAGCTGACCGGCACGACGCTGACCCGGTACGACGTGGCCGCCGCCACCAGCGAGACGGTCTCCGGGCTGCTCGGCGTGCACCCGCGGATCACCGACGGCCACCTGACGGTCCGGCTCGACGCGCTGCTGGGCCAGACCCGGGACTTCCGGAACGTCCGGATGCCGGCCTACCGGGCCTACCAGAAACTGCGGGCCACCCTGGCCGCCACCGAACGCGACCGGCTCCGCCTCGACGAGTTCAAGCCGCGGGTGATGACCACCTTCGTCCGCAACCGGCTGCTCGACGACGTCTACCTGCCGCTGATCGGCGACAACCTGGCCCGCCAGCTCGGCGCGGCCGGTGACGACAAACGCACCGACCGGTCCGGCCTGCTGCTGCTCATCTCCCCGCCCGGCTACGGCAAGACCACCCTGATGGAGTACGTCGCCGACCGCCTCGGCCTGGTCTTCGTCAAGGTCAACGGGCCGGCGCTGGGGCACGGCGTCACCTCGCTGGACCCGGCCGACGCGCCGGACGCCACCGCGCGGCAGGAGGTGGAGAAGATCTCGCTGGCCTTGGAGATGGGCAACAACGTGCTGCTCTACCTCGACGACATCCAGCACACCAACCCGGAGCTGTTGCAGAAGTTCATCTCGCTCTGTGACGCGCAACGGCGCATGGAGGGCGTCTGGAACGGCAGGACCCGGACGTACGACCTGCGCGGCAAGCGGTTCGCGGTGTGCATGGCGGGCAACCCGTACACCGAGTCGGGCAAGCGGTTCCGGATCCCGGACATGCTCGCCAACCGGGCTGACGTGTGGAACCTGGGCGACGTGCTGGCCGGCCGGGAGGACCTGTTCGAACTGTCCTATCTGGAGAACGCGCTCACCGCGAACACCGTGCTCGCGCCGCTCGCCTCGCGCGACCGCGGTGACCTGCCGCTGCTGCTGCGGCTGGCCGAGGGGGACGAGACGGCGCGGGCCGATCGGTTGTCGTACCCGTACTCGGCGGCCGAGCTGGAGCAGATCCTGGCCGTGCTGCGCATGATGAAGCGGGTGCAGCGGGTGGTGCTGCGGGTCAACCAGGCGTACATCGCCTCGGCCGGGCAGGCCGACGCGAGCCGTACCGAACCGCCGTTCAAGCTCCAGGGCTCCTATCGCAACATGAACAAGCTGGCCGAGCGCATCGTGCCGGCGATGAACGACGACGAGCTGGAGCAGGTGCTCGACGACCACTACCTGGGCGAGGCGCAGACCCTCACCGGCGGCGCCGAGGCCAACCTGCTCAAGCTGGCCGAGATCCGCGGCCGCCTCGACGACGCCCGGGCCCGGCGGTGGGCCGAGGTCAAGGCCGGTTACCTGCGTGAGCAGGCGCTCGGCGGGACCGAGGCGGATCCGATGGTGCGCGCGGCCGGAGCGGTGGCCCTGGTCGCCGACCGGGTCGCGGCCGTGGAGGCGGCGATCGGCCGGCTGGGGCGCTGACTCAGTCCTGCTGCGGGAGCCGGGTGCCGAGCTGAGCGGCGGCATCGGCCAGGGCGGTGAACCCGTCCTGGCTGATGTCGCCGTCGTCGTGCAGGTCGACCAGCTTCTCGGCGAAGTCCTGGAGGCGCTCGGCGGCCTTCTCCTCGTCCTGCTTGCGCAGCGACTCGCCGACCCGGCGCAGCCGTTTCGACAGGTCGCCGGCGTCGTCCCGCTCCAGCTGCCTGCGCCGGACGAGCAGGCCGAGCTCCCGCTGCATCTGCTGGAGCAGCACCCCGGGCCGGACCCGCGCGACCGGCTCGGTGGTGGGCTCGGTGGTGGGCTCGCTGGTCGGGGTCGTCGACGGGGCCGGCTCGGTGGTCGCCTCGATCGTCGGCAGCGCGGTGGTCTGCTGCAGCACCGGCGCCGACGGGGCGGCGGCGACCGGGGTGTCGTCGTCGCCCGGGCCGGAGACCGCCCAGTAGCCGACGGCGAGGGCCAGGAAGGCGCCGGCCGCGCCGAGCACGATCCGGCGACGGCGGCGGCCGGCCGCGTACCGGTCGTGCTCCGGCACGGTCGGCAGCACGGCGGTCGGCCAGTGCGGCGCGGACGGGCGCGGATCATGCATGTCGGACACGGCGACATCATGCCAGCTCGCCCGCCCGCCGCACGATGTCCTTACCGAACCCTCACAGCCGGACGGGCAGCCCGTCCAGGCCGCGCAGCAGCAGGCCGGGCCGCCAGCGCAGGTCCTCGGCCGGTACGTCGAGCCGCAGATCCGGGTGCCGGTCGAGCAGCGCGGTGAAGGCGATCTGCGCCTCCAGCCGGGCCAGCGGCGCGCCCAGGCAGTAGTGGATGCCGTGGCCGAACGCCAGGTGGTGCGGGTTCGGCCGGTCCAGGCGCAGCTCGTCGGCGTCCGGGTACTGGTCGCTGTCCCGGTTGGCGGAGAGCAGCGAGACGACCACCGGGTCGCCGGCCGGGATGGTGACGTCGCCGATCGCCACGTCCTCGGTGGCGATCCGGAACGTCGCGGTTTCGACCGGACCCTCGTACCGGAGGAATTCCTCGATCGCGCCCGGCAGCAGCCCGCGGTCCGCACGCAGGCGGTCCCACTCGGCGCGGTCCCGCAGCAGCAGGTAGGTGCCGTTGCCGATCAGGTTGACGGTGGTCTCGTGCCCGGCCACCAGCAGCAGGAACACCATCGAGGAGAGCTCGTCCTCGGTCAGCCGGTCCTCCGCGTCGCGCACCTGGATCAGCCCGGAGAGCAGGTCGTCGCCGGGCCGGGCGCGCCGCTCGGCGAGCAGGTCGTGGATGTACTTGACCATGGCCTCCAGGGCCGGCGCCAGTTTCGGACCGGCCTGCGAGCCGGCCACCACCGCGTTCGACCACTCGCGGAAGTCGTCCCGGTCCTCGGCCGGAACCCCGAGCAGCTCACAGATCACCTGGATGGGCAGCGGGAAGGCGAACGCGTCGATCAGGTCGGCCCGCTCCCGCCCGTCGAGGTCGTCCAGCAGCTCGGTGGCGATCTGCTCGATCCGCGGGCGCAGCGCCTCGATCCGGCGGCCGGTGAAGGCGGCCGAGACCAGGCGGCGCAGCCGGGTGTGGTCCGGCGGGTCGACGGCCAGCATGTGCTTGGAGATCGCGGCGCCGATGCCGGGCGCCATGTCCGCGGCCGGTGCCGCGCCGGCCGTCCGGGAACCACCGGCCGCCTCGCCGGAACCCATCGGGTACGCCCGTTTCGACAGCCGCGGGTCGGTCAGCGCCCGCCGCGCGTCCTCGTAGCGGGTGATCACCCAGGCGTTCAGGCCGGACGGCAGCACGGCGCGGCGCACCGGGCCGGTCCGGCGCCACCGGGCGTACACCGGATGCGGGTCCGCCTGGAACCCCGGATCACCAAGGTCGACGATGTCCTGCGTCATCACTTTCCTCCCCCGTTGACGGGTATCGACTGCCGACGATACCGGCGATGTCTCCACCCGGGTCTCCACCCGTGGGTGGCGGTGTTCCACCCGGGGAGATCCCTACCTTTCAGGGCATGGAAATCATCACCGCGCTCCTGGTCGTCGCCGTTCTCGCCTACGCCATGGTCCGCCGGTTCCTCGGCGAGCCGCTCACCTCGCGCCGCCTGATCGTGCTGCCGCTCGTGCTCACCGTGTACGGCGGCTACGTGGTGGCCCAGACCGGGTTCACCCACCGCACGGCCGACCTCGCCGCGCTCGTGGTCTGCGGCCTGACCGCCGTCGCCGGCGGCGCGCTGCGCGGCCGGACCGTCCAGGTCCTCGTCCGCGACGGGCACGTCTGGTACCGCTACACCTGGGTCACCCTGGCCGTCTGGATCGGCCTGATCGCGCTGCGGTTCGGCCAGGCGGCCGCCGCGGTCGCGATCGGCGCCGACCGGCCGGTGCTCACCGCGTCGCTGCTGCTCGCCCTGGGGCTGAGCTTCCTCGGCGAGGCCGCGGTGGTCGGCCCGCGGGCGATGGCGACCGGCGCCCCGTTCGCACCCCGCCGGTCCCGGGTCGCCGCGGCCCGCTGAGTCCGCGATGACCGCACCGGTTCGGCAGACTGATCCCGTGTCCCTCCTCGATCGGCCACGGCTGCTGCACCACTGGCGCCGGGTCCGCAACCTGATCATCCTGGCCTTCGTCACTGTGGGAATACTCCAGGACAACCCGCCCGGCGTCGCGCTGCTGACCGGCGTCACGCTGGCCGGGCTCGGCGGTGCCTTGCTCGCCCTGCGGATCCTGCCGCCCAGCCGGCACCTGATGGCCGCGTGCGTCACGATGGCGGCCGGGCTGTGGCTCATCAGGGTGGCCGGCCCCGGCATCGCCCCGATCTATCTGGTCCTCGCGGTGGCCAGCAGCGCCGCGGTCCTCGGCCTGGTGGCCACCGGAGTGCTGACCGGTGCCGGGCTGCTCGCGCTGAGCGCGGGGCTGGCGGCGCAGGACGTTCCGGTGGCCGCGATCGCCATCTGGTGCGGGATCACCGTCGTGGTGACACTGCTGATCCTCCTGCGCCGGCAGCGGGAGTCCGCCGCCGAGCAGGAACAACTGCTCGCCGACGAGCAGGCCCTGGCCGGCATGCTGGCCGAGCGGGCCCGGCTGGCCCGGGAGATCCACGACGTGCTGGCGCACTCGCTGTCGGCGCTGTCGGTGCAGCTGGAGACCGCCGCGGCGCTGCTGGAGCGGGACCGCACGGCGGAGGCCGCGGTGCTGGTCGACCGGGCCGGGACGCTGGCCCGGGACGGCCTGACCGAGACCCGCCGGGCGGTGAGCGCGCTGCGCGGCGACCCGCTGCCGGTTCCGGAGCTGGTCGGCGAGCTGGCCCGGGGCTACGGGCGGGACCTGGACGCGCCGGCCACGTTCACCGTCGACGGCGAGCCGCGGGAGCTGGACGCCGACACCGGCCTGGCGCTGTTCCGGGCGGCGCAGGAGGCACTGTCCAATGTGCGCAAGCACGCGCCGGGCAGCTCGGTCGAGGCCCGGCTGACGTTCGCGCCGGACGCGGTCGCGCTGAGTGTCCGCAACCACGGTCCCGCCGGTCCGCCGATCACCGGCCTCTCCAGCGGTTACGGCCTGATCGGGCTGCGGGAGCGGGCCGAACTGGCCGGCGGGACGGTGCGGGCGGGTCCGGACCGCGACGGCTGGCTGGTGGATGTCAGGATGCCGGGGTGAGCATCCGCGTGGTGGTGGCCGACGACCAGACGGCGGTCCGCGACGGGCTGGCCCTGATGCTGAGCCTGCTCGACGACGTCGAGGTGGTCGGCGAGGCGGCCGACGGCGACCAGGCCGTCGAGCTGGCCGGCCGGGAGCGCCCGGACGTGGTCCTGATGGACCTGCGGATGCCCCGCCGCGACGGGGTCGAGGCGACCGCGCTGATCAAGGCGCGGTTCCCGGAGACCCGGGTGGTCGTGCTGACCACGTTCGCCGACGACGAGCACATCCTCGGGGCGCTGCGGGCCGGCGCGGTCGGCTATCTGACGAAGGACGCCGGGCGGGTGCAGATCGCCCAGGCGGTCCGGGCCGCCGCTATCGGGCAGGCGGTCCTCGACCCGCAGGTGCAGCAGCGCCTGCTGGCCGCGGCGGCGGGCGGCGCCCCGGTCCCGGCGGCCGTGCCGGAGCGGGAGCTGCCGGACGGGCTGACCGCCCGGGAGGCCGAGGTGCTGCGGCTGATCGCCGCCGGGCTGTCCAACAAGGAGATCGCGCAGCGGCTGTACGTCACCGAGGTGACCGTGAAATCACACATCAACCGGTTGTTCGCCAAGGCCGGGGTCCGCGACCGGGCGCAGGCCGTGCGTTATGCCTACCAGCACGGCCTGTCGGCCTAGCCGCGGCGTGGGGAGCGGGGTGGGCGCACCGGGAGGCGACGCCGGCGCGGCAGCGCGCGGACCGGACGCTCCGGCCGATTGCAATTACAAGCAGTGACCACAACGATACGGGGGTGCAGCGGGTCTGCGCTGGCCACGACGGCGGTTCCCCTTTCCGGAAGGACTCGGGCATCCACTATGTGTCACCGGCATCGATTCCACCGGCCACTTGAGGTTCTTTTAAAGATCATCTCAGCGGAGGCTAACCTGGCTCTCACCACCTCGCCGGACGGAGCACCCGCAGCACCATGATCCTTCGCCTACGTCGTGCCCTCCGCGCCGCCCTCGCCGTCGCCCTGCTCACCACGGCAGCCGGGTGCACGGGCTCCCACGGTGGTGGCCTCGCCGACGCGCTGGCACCCGCCGCGACCACCGAGGCCGGGGGCGCCAAGCGGCCGAACATCGTCTTCGTGCTCACCGACGACCTGGCGAAAAACCTGGTGCCGTACATGCCGGCCGTGCTGGCCATGCAACGCGAGGGCACCACGTTCACCAACTACACGGTGACCGACTCGCTGTGCTGCCCGTCGCGGGCCTCGATCTTCAAGGGGCAGTACCCGCACAACACCGGGATCTTCAAGAACCACGGCTCGGACGGCGGTTTCCAGCTCTTCCACAGCCGCGGCGAGGAGACCTCGACCTTCGCGACCGACCTGCACGCGGCCGGGTACCGCACCGCCTTCCTCGGCAAGTACCTGAACGAGTACCAGCCGAAGGATCTCCGGTACACCGGCAAGCCGTACGTGCCGCCGGGCTGGGACGAGTGGTACGCGGGCGGCAACGCGTACCAGAACTACGACTACGCGCTGAACGAGAACGGCGTGGTCAAGCGGTACGGGCACGCGCCGCGGGACTACCTGACCGACGTGGTCTCGGCGAAGGCGTCCGACTTCATCACCGCCTCGGCGGCGAGCGGCAAGCCGTTCATGGTCGAGGTGGCGACGTACACGCCGCACTCGCCGTACACGCCGGCGGCGCAGGACACCGGCAAGTTCGCGACCCTGCAAGCCCCGCGGACCCCGGCGTACGACCGGGTGCCGCTCAACGCGCCGCACTGGCTGTCCCGGCACGCCCCGCTGACCAAGAAGCAGCGGCAGACCCTGGACCTGGAGTTCCGCAAACGGGTGCAGGCGGTGCAGTCGGTCGACCGGATGATCGCCTCGCTGCGGGCCACGCTGACCGAGGCCGGCGTCGCGGACAACACGATCGTGGTGTTCAACTCCGACAACGGGTACCACATGGGTGAGTACCGGCTGACCTCCGGCAAGCAGACCGCCTTCGACACCGACGTGAACGTGCCGCTGATCGTCACCGGACCCCGGGTCAAGGCCGGTCAGACCGTCGACGAGGTGGTGGAGAACGTCGATCTGCGGCCCACCTTCGGCGAGCTGGCCGGGGCCAGGACGCCGGCCGACGGGGCGGACGGGGTGGACGGGCGCAGCTTCGTGCCGCTGCTCACCGGCGCCGGCGACCGGGCCTGGCGGACCACGGCCCTGGTCGAGCACCGGGACCCGGCCACCGACCCGGGCGACCCGGACTTCGAGGTGGACAGTGCGAACATCCCGCCGGCGTACAACGCGCTGCGCACCAAGACGTTCACCTACGTCGAGTACGTCGACGGGTCGAAGGAGTACTACGAGCGGGACCGCGACCCGGAGATGCTGAACAACGTCGTCGGCACGCTCACCCCGCAGCGGCTGGCCGAGCTGCACGCGGCCGTGGTCGCGCTGACCGCGTGCCGGGGCCAGTCGGCGTGCTCGGCCGCCGGGCGGTCGCCGGCCTGATCAGAACGGCCGGCCGCCGAACGCCGGCGGCCCGCTCGGCGTGATCACCGGATAAAGGCTCGACTGGACCTGCCAGGACGGCGCGGGGCGCGCCTCGGCGAGCACCCGGACCAGCGCCTGCGCCATGTCCCCCAGCGCGGTGTGCAGCCGCGGGTCGTCGACCAGGCCGTGCTCGTCGACGGTGCGGATGTCCAGCGGGAGGCGGACGCAGGCGGCCCGCAGCAGGCGCGCGCCGCCGTGCCCGAGCACCGACTCCAGGCCGGCCCGGGCGCCCTCGTCCCGCCCGGGCGCGACCACCGACAGCCAGGCGGCGGCCCGGCCGGTCAGCTCGCCGCCGTCGACCAGCCAGTCCAGCAGGTTCTTCAGGCTGCCGGGCAGCGCGCCGGCGTACTCCGGGGTGCTGAACAGCAGCGCGTCCGCGGCGACCACCAGCCGGCGCAGCTCGGCGACCGGCGCCGGCGGCGGCGTCTCCCCCGGCACGAACGCCGGCAGCCCGGACAGCCCGGTGTAGAGCGTGACGTCGAGGCCGGGCGGGGCGAACCGGGCGGCGGTGCGCAGCGCGGCAGTGTGCAGCGAGCCGTCGCGTGTGCTTCCCGAGATCAGCAGGACGCGGGTCATGGCGCCGACGATACGTCCTCACCTGCGGCGACCCGCTCACCGACAACTGTCAGATCTTTGCCGCACACCGGGTGCGCCGCGGTGATCGTGGACTCGGTGAGGCTTGCGCCTCGTGAGCCTCCGCCGCTGGTGCCCGCCCCTGCTCCTGCTCGTCCTGCTGGCCACCGCCTGCGACGCGCCACGACCGGATCTGCCCACCGCGCAGATCCGCGTCGATCAGGTCGGGTGGACCACCGGCGAAACCAAGATCGCGATGCTGCTCGCCCCCGGGGACGCCGCCGGGGCGACCGCCACCGTCGTCGACGCCGCCGGGCAGGTGGTGCTCACGGTCACCGCCGGACCCAGCCGGGGCGCCTGGAACCCGCGCTATCGCGCGATCAACCCGCTGGATCTCACGGCCCTGCGCCGGTCCGGCACCTTTCGGGTACGCCTGAACGACCACGTCCGAGCCGACTCGCCCCCGTTCCGGATCGGCTCCGCCGCACGGCTCTACGCCCCGCTGGTGGCCGGCTCGGTGAGTTACTTCCAGGCACACCGCGACGGCCCCGACCAGGTCGACGGCCCCTGGCAGCGGTCACCCGCACACCTGGCCGACCGGTCCGCGACGGTCTACCGCACCCCGGCCGACGACGACGCCACCCTGGAGTCCACCGGCGTCACGGCCGACGTCTCCGGCGGCTGGTTCGACGCCGGCGACTACCTGAAGTTCACCCACACCGCCGCGTACGCGCTGGTCGTCATGCAGATCGTGGAGCGCGACGGCCCGGCGCCACCGGACCTGGCCGCGGAGATCGGGCACGGCCTGGACTGGCTGGGCCGGATGTGGCGCGACGACGTCCTCTACACCCAGGTCGGGGTGGCCGGGAACGGTCACTTCCTCGGGGACCACGACGCGTGGCGGCTGCCGGAGGCCGACGACGAGCTGGCCGTGCGGCCCGGCGACCGGCGCTACTACCAGCGATACCGGCCGGTGTTCCGGGCGGCGGCGCCGGGCGACCCGATCAGCCCGAACCTGGCCGGGCGGGTGGCCGCCGCGTTCGCCCTGGCCGCCCAGCGCGAGGCCGTCGCCGACCCGGACCGGGCCCGGTCGCATCTGGACACCGCCGCCGCGATCTTCGGCCGGGCGGACACCGACCCCGGCGAGGACCTCGTCACCACCGTGCCGCGGTCGTTCTACCCCGAGGAGAGCTGGGCCGACGACCTGGCCCTGGGCGCCGCCGAGCTGGCGCTGGCCGGGACCGCGCTGGGCGACGGGCGGACCGGGGACTGGACCGGTCAGGCGGCGCGCTGGGCGGACGACGCCGGTGGCGGCGACGACGGACTGACCGTCTACGACGTCGACGCGCTGGCCGACGCCGAGCTGTACCGGCTGGCGCCGTCCGCCGCGCTCGCCGACGACCTGCGCCGGCGCCTCGACGGCGCGGTCGCCGCGGCCCGCGCGGACCCGATGGGCGCGGCGGCGGGCAGCGGCGGCGCCGACTACACGGCCCGGCAGCTGGGCTGGGCGGCCACCGCCGGCCTCTACCGGCGGATGACCGGGGACGACCGGTACGCCACGTTCGCCACCGCCCAGCGCGACGTCGCCCTCGGCCGCAACGGCTGGGGCATGTCCCTGGTGATCGGGGCGGGCAGCACGTTCCCCCGGTGCCCGCACGACCAGATCGGGACGCTGACCGGGATGTCGATGACCGGTGGCGTGGTCAACGGGCCGAACGCGGCCGACCGGGTGGAGTCGCTGGAGCGGGAGACACCGGAGACGCTCTGCTCGGCCGGGTCCTATGCGGACTTCGACCGGCCGGACGCGCAGTACGCGGACGACATGCGGGTCTCCGCGACCAACGAACCGTCGATCGACTTCACCGCGGCCGGAATGCTGGCCTTCGCCCTCGTCCGGTGAGACTCACCGGGAAGATGCCAGTGTTGCGCGATCGGTGAACTGATTACTGACCGTAGGCGTATCCGGAGGTGAGTCGCGTCGGGCAGGACTGCCGGGACGGTGGCGGCCGGACCGCTCCGGCCCGATGCGACTGCTCCGACGACGAACGATCGGGAGGGTGATCCTCGATGGCGCGATCCGACCTCACCGTCGACCTCGACGGGCCGGCCGACCCGGCCCGGACGGTCGAGTACACCGCGGCGATGTGCGGCGAGACCCTGGCCGGCACGGCCTGGCTGGCCGGGCACGACGCCGAGTGCGAGGATTTCTGCAGCCGGGTGGCGGTGGTCTGCCTCAGCCCGCTGGACCGGGTGCTGGTCACCGGCTGAGAAAGCGAAAGGGCCCCGCGACGGGGGCCCTTTCGGATGTGGTGCGCCGCGTAGGACTCGAACCTACAACCCGCGGATTAAGAGTCCGCTGCTCTGCCAGTTGAGCTAGCAGCGCCGGCCAACGAGGAGAAACGTTAGCACACCCCGGAGGTCAGCCCCGGGCCCGGGGGAGGCAGCACTTCTTGTACTTCGTGCCGGAACCGCACCAACACGCAGCGTTACGCTGCGGCGGCCACTCGGCGGCCCCCTGGGCATCGGCGGCCTCGTCCGCGTAGGCCGCGTGGGTGTCCTGGGCGGCCGGGTCGAGGCCTTCGGCGGCGGCGAAGGCCTCCAGGGCGTCCACCGAGCCGACGATCAGGCCCAGGTGCACCACGCCCGCGTCGGACCAGGCGCTCAGGGCCCGCTCCACGCCCTCGCGATGCCGGTCCCAGTCCGGGTTGTAGATGTCGGCCCGCTCGGGCCAGCGGGCGATCAGCCGGGTGAACTCCGGCGCCGGCCAGAACAGCATGGCCCGGCCCTCCTGCGGGTCCGGCCCGCCGGCCGCCGCCTCCATCTCGTGGTAGAGGTCGTCGAGGTCGTCGTGGCCCAGGTCGAGCTCCTCGCGCACCCGGTGCCGCTCCCTGACCAGCTCGAACAGCTGCTCGGCCCGGCCGGCGTCCGACACGCCGCCGGCGATCGTGGTCACCGCCTCGGTCAGCCACTCCTCGGCGACCGTGCCGAGGCCGCAGGCGCAGAGCGCCTCGGTGAGGTAGGCCGGGGCGCCCGGATCGCGCAGCAGCTCCGGGCGGAGCGCCTCGAACTCCCGGCGGCCCTCCTCCGCGCTGCCGGAGGTCACCAACCGCTCCGCGTGCCGGGCGCGGGCGGGGTTGTCCATCTGGTCGGGCGCGATCGTGGCATCGGAAGGCACGGGCCACCCTAACCCGCGACAACGACAAAGGCCGCAGACACCCGGGAGGTGTCGCGGCCTTGATCGTGTGGTGCGTCGCGTAGGACTTGAACCTACAACCCGCGGATTAAGAGTCCGCTGCTCTGCCAGTTGAGCTAGCGACGCCTGGCAACGAGGAAAACCGTAGCACGGCCTCGGAAGATCCTCGAAATCGCCTCGATCCCTCCTTGAGGGGGACCCACGATTTGCGCGCATGAGTCAGGATGTCTGCGCCGAGAACTCCAGAACGGGGCACGACGATGGTTGACTTCCGCCGCTGTGTGGCTGCGCTGCTGGCGCTGGCCGTGACCGTGCCGCTCGCGGCATGCGGCGACGACGACAAGCCGACGTTCGCCGAGCCGGCCCAGGCCGCCAGCGCGAACCCGGGCGCCTCCGCCGTTCCGGAGAGCACCACCACCCCGGCCGCACCGGCCACCCTGGCCATCACCCCGGCCGCGAACAAGAAGAATGTGCCGACCAGCGCCGAGATCGGTGTCAAGGTCAGCAACGGCCAGGTGACCTCGGTCAAGCTGACCGACAGCAAGGGCAAGGCGGTCGCCGGCAAGCTCCGCGAGGACGGTTCGTCCTGGGTGCCGGGCAAGACCCTGAAGAACAACGAGAAGTACTCGGCCGAGGTCACCGCCACCGGCACGGACGGCGGCACCACCACGGCGCGGACGACGTTCACGACCATGGGTGACGCGGCACACCACACCGGCACCGGGCTCTACCTCTTCGACGACCACACCTACGGCGTGGCCATGCCGGTGGTGGTCGAATTCAACCCGGGGATCAAGAAAGCCGACCGGGCCGCCGTGCAGAAGCGCATGTTCGTCGAGACCACGCCGGCCCAGCCGGGCACCTGGTCGTGGACCTCCACGGGCAACGCGGCGTATTACCGCGCCCCGCAGTACTGGCAGACCGGCACCCGGATCAGCGTGCGGATCGCGGTCGGTGGCCTGCCCACCGGCAAGGGCCTCTACGGCGACCGGGACCGCGCGGCGACCGCCAAGATCGGGCGCAAGTTCGAGATGAAGGTCGACAACGCCAGCAAGAAGATGACCGTGCTCAAGGACGGCAAGCAGATCAGGACGCTGCCGGTGAGCCTCGGCAAGAAGAGCACTCCGTCGTCCAGCGGCACCATGGTGATCATCGAGAAGATGGCGCAGACCGTCTTCGACACCACCGACACCGACCCGGAGAACGGCTACAAGGTCGACATCGAGTACGCACAGCGACTGACCTGGAGCGGGCAGTACATCCATTCCGCGCCGTGGTCCACGGGTGCTCAAGGTCACCGGAACGTGTCGCATGGATGTGTCAATGTCTCACCTTCGAATGCGCGCTGGCTCTTCGACAAGACGCTGGTCGGCGACCCGGTCACGGTGAAGGGGACCGAGGACAAGCTGGACTACGGCAACGGCTGGACGCCATGGGACGTGAGCTGGGAGAAGTTCGCCGCCGGCAGTGCCCTCCCGGTGCCGGCGAACCTCGGCTGACCAGGGTCCGGCGCGACGGTCGATTCAGCGTTCGGCACATCACACCGATAGGGCAGACAGCGCGTCGCGGCACGAATCCGGGATTGGTCAACTGGCGTCTTTGGAGCAGTATTGGGCGCCGGGGAGAAACGACGCCGTGAGGGGACCATGGAGATCGACGGAGTCCAGCCGACGGAGCTGAGCCAACGGGCCGGCACCGGCCGCCGCCGGGTGCGGGCGACCCTGGTCGCGCTGCTCGCGGGCAGCCTGCTCTTCACCGCCGCGTGCAGCGGCAGCAAGTCACCGTCCTGGCAGGGCGGCAACGACAACGCGGCCGGCGCCGCGTCCGAGTCCCCGTCCGCCGCCCCGCTGCCCAACACGGCCGAGGTCACCTCGCCCAAGGCGGCGGCCACCGGCGTCGAGGCCTGGTCCGACGTCAGCTACACCAGCGAGGACCCGGAGAACACCACCGTCAAGGTGACCGACGCCAAGGGCGACGAGGTCAAGGGCACCGTCGACAAGGACAAGAAGGTCTGGCACCCCAGCGAGTCGATGGACTGGGGCAGCAAGTACACGGTGACCGTCAGCACCCCGGAGACCGAGGGCAAGAACAACACGGTCACCAGTGAGTTCACCACCATGAAGAAGCCGGCCAACCTGGTGCGCGTCACCAGCTTCCTCGGCGACAACAACACGGTCGGCGTCGGCATGCCGCTGATCGTCAAGTTCGGCCGCGCGATCCCGGAGAAGTACCGGGGCGACGTCGAGCGCAAGATGGTGGTCACCGCCACGCCCGCGCAGGAGGGCACCTGGCGCTGGATCAGCCCCACCGAGGTGCACTTCCGGCCCAAGGTGTACTGGAAGGCGTACTCGAAGGTCTTCTACAAGGTCCAGCTCAAGGGCGTGAAGATGGGCGACGGGTGGTATGGCAAGTCCGACCTCACCGTCGACATCAAGATCGGCCGCTCGTTCGTCATGACCGTCTCCAACAGCACCAAGAAGATGACGGTCAAGCAGGACGGCAAGACGATCAACACGATCCCGGTGAGCCTCGGCAAGGCGAGCACGCCGTCGTCCAGCGGCACCATGGTGGTGATGGAGAAGAAGGAGCACACCGTCTTCGACACCACCGACACCGACCCCAACGGCGGTTACCGCACCGACATCGACTACGCCCAGCGGATCACCTACAGCGGCCAGTTCATCCACGCCGCCCCGTGGTCCGAGGGCAAGCAGGGCCGGGTCAACGTCTCGCACGGCTGCGTCAACGTCTCCGAGGCGATGGGCAAGTGGCTGTTCCAGCGCACCATGATGGGCGATCCGATCACGGTCTCCGGCACCGAGGAGAAGCTGAAGAACGGCAACGGCTGGACCGACTGGAGCCTGAGCTACGAGGAGTACAAGAAGGGCAGCTACCTCTGAGCTGACGGTCGTCAACCCCCGCTTCGGCACGGGCCCGGTCTTCGGACCGGGCCCGCGTTCGTTCTCTTTCGGTACGCCCGGAGCCGCACCCACCAGCCCCACGAGTGGTGATCGCGTTCCGGGGACGGCGTGCGGTGGCGGTCGTAACGTTCTGCGTGTGCACATCCGCCCGATCCACCAGGGTGACGCGCCGCGGCTGGCGGCCCTGCTCGACCAGCTCGGCTACCCGTCGAGCCTGCGGGACGTCCGGCACCGCCTCGGCTACTGGCTGGACGACCCGGCCAGCTTCCTGATCGGCGCGGACGACGACGGCATGCTGGCCGGGGTGGCGGCCCTGCACGTCACACCGATCATCGAGGTGACCGGGAAGTTCGCCCGGCTGGTGGCGCTCGTGGTGGACGCGGAGAACCGCAAGCGCGGCGTGGGCCGGGCCCTGATGGCGGCGGCCGAGGAGCGGGCCCGGGCGGCCGGCTGCCTGTTCATGGAGGTCACCAGCGGCCGGCAGCGCCACTCGGCCCACCGTTTCTACGAAACTCTCGGCTACACCGACACCCACGAACGAGCGCGCCGCTTCGTCCGCTCCCTCACCACCCCGCCGACTCCCCCGTGACCCATCCCGGGCGGCGCCTCCACCGCCTTCCGCTCTCCTGATCGCGCAGCCCGGCATCGGGCCGTAGCGTTAAGGGATGGCACGATTTGGGCGCTTTGTCGCGCTGGTTGTGATTGCTGGCCTCACCGGCTGCGGCTCGGCCACGAAACCCGGGACACCGGAGACATCGGCCCGCCCGAGCGTCGCCGGACCCGCGCCGAGTGACCCGAGCGCGGCCACGGGAGGGGCGCCGGGCGACCCGAGCGAGTCTGTCGCGCCGGGGTCGTCGGCGGCGGTGGACGATCCGCCGGGGCTGCTCACCTGCCGGGCCCTGGCCCGGGCGATCCGGGAAGCTTCGCTGATGCGGCCGGGGGTGGTCCAGGGGATCGTGGACGTCAGCGGGACGGCCGACGCCCCGGTCGCGGACGCCGCGGCACGGTTGGCGCAGGCGTACCGGACGGCTCTGGCCTCGCGCGGCGCCCAGGGTGAGCCGGACGCGGTCGCGGCGGTCAGCGCGGCCGCCGCCGACATGGCGCAGGTTTGTGCGGACAGCGGCTTCGATATGGCGGACTGATCGCACGGGGGCTGCGGTCGTACCGTAAAGCGGCGGTCGGCAAGGCCAGCGGACCGAGACCTGAGCAGCGGTCCTGGGACCGGCCCGGAAGGCGGACCGAGACCGAGCAGCGGCGCAGGAACCGGGCCCCGAAGGCGAACCGAGACCGAGCAGCGGCGCAGGAACCGGGCCCCGAAGGCGAACCGAGACCGAGCAGCGGCGCAGGAACCGGGCCCCGAAGGCGAACCGAGACCGAGCAGCGGCGCAGGAACCGGCCCCGAATGCGAACCGAGGCCGAGCAGCGGCGCGGGAGACGCGTCGGGACGCGGACCGGACCGGGAGTGCGCCTCGGGAACACAGACTGGGACTGATCAGCGGATCGGGAATGCGCCTCGGGAACGCAGACCGGGACTGATCAGCGGGCCGGAATGCGGCCGGGCCCGATCCGTGGGGATCGGGCCCGGCCGGGGGATGCGAGCGACAGCCGGTCGGGGACGGGGGAATCCGGCTCAGCTCGCTGTGAAGGCCCCCGTGACCTCCACTTTCTGGTCTCCTGCCGAGACGAACGCGCCATACAGGTCGGCGCCGAGGGCCCGTTTCCCGGAGGCGTGCTCGTACTGGGCGGCGAAGACGTAGCTGCCGGCGGCGAGGGTGCCGCCCGGTCTCAGGGTGAACCGATAGATCAGCGCGTCCTTCTCCTCGGTGACCGTGATCGTCATCATCTCGGCGGGGATCGTGCTCCACCTGCCGGTGCTGCGCAGGCCGTCGGTGCGGGCCACGCTGATCGCCAGGTCCAGCGCGGTCACCTGCTTCGCCGCGGTGAGGGTCACGTCGCTCTGCGCCCAGGTCGGGGTGGAGTGTGAGTTGATCACTCCGGTGGTGCTGACGAACCCGGAGATCGGCTGGTGACTCGGCGTCGCCGGGGTGGCGGTGGTTCGCCCGGCGTGCGGTGTGGCCGTGCCGCCGGTGTGCTTCGGCTTCCCGGCCGGGGACGACGGGATGCCGGTCGGCAGCGGCGGCCGGGTGGTCGGCGCCACCGAGGCGGTGCCGGTCGTCGCGGTCGGCGTCCGGTCCGGTTCGTCAGCGGTCAGGATCCGCATCCCGGTGAACCCGGCGACCAGGGTGGCCACCACCGAGGCGGCCGCGGCGACCGGGCGGAAGCCGGTGAGCCGGAGGAAAGGGCGCGACGCCCGGACCGGCGCGGCCGCGAACCGCTGCCGATTGATCCGATCGAACATCGCCTCGCCGTCCGGCACGTGCCGCTCGGCCTCCTGGCGCAGCACCGCGCCCAGGTCATCGACCATGGTGACCTCCTCCCGTCGTCAGCGGCATCTCCCGCAGGAACTCGCTCAACTGCGCGGCGCCCCGCGACGTGTGACTCTTCACCGCGCCGACCGAGATCCCGAGGATCTCGGCGACCTCCTTCTCCGGCACGTCGAAGGCGTACCGGAGGATCACGCACTCCCGGCGGCGCAGCGGGAGACGCCGCAGCGCCGCCCGCACGTCCAGGATCGCCGGGGTGTCGGTCTCCCCGCCGCGCTCGCGGCGCAGCAGGCCGAGGCGGAGCAGGCCGGCTCGTTCCCGGGTCTGCTTCTTGATCCACTGACGGGCCAGGTTGGTCACGATGCCGCGGGCGTACGCGATCGGGCTGTCCGCCGCGCACACCCGCTCCCAGTGCCGCCAGACCTCGACGAACGCGTCCGACGCCAGATCGTCGGCGACCTGCGTCTCGCCGGTGACGAGGTACGCGAGGCGCGACAGGTCGGTGTGGTGTTCGTCGAAGAAGCGCCTGAAGGCGCGTTCGGCGTCGTCCTCCGGCACGCGGCTCTTCCTGACCGTGGCGGGTCCGCAGGCGGACCGGTTCAGCTGATCTTCACCGAGTACGCGCTGGTGTCGAGTCGTCCCGAGCCGGTGAAGACCTCGGTTCCGGCCTGCACGCTGGACAGATACTTGGTCTTGTCGAGCCATCCCCGCCCTGCCAGGTGGTCGGTGAAGTCGGTCAGGTTCAGGTCGGCCGAGGTGGTGTTCGAGGTACGCACGAACGAGTACACGGTCCAGCCGATGTCGCCCTTGTAGAGGTCCCAGGTCGTCCCGCCGACCGTGACGGTCGCCTGCTTGGTGCCGACCGGGCCGGCGCCGCCGGACCTGTAGAGCCAGACCATGACCTCGTCGGTGGGCTGGTCCTGCCAGTCGGCGGTGCCGGTGGAGTGCAGCCAGAGGTCGTAGGAGACGTTCATGATGGTGGCGGTCTTCGCGGTGACGGCGAAGTTCCAGCTGGTCCGGACGTTCTTACCGGCGCTGAGCGGGATCGGCAGGCCGGTGCCGGTGGCCTTCCAGCCCCAGTGCCAGCCGAGGACCGCGCCGGCGTAGGACTTGACCTTGGTGGGGTCGCCGGACCAGGTCCAGCTGGTGCCCCAGCTGAGGTTGTCGCCGGTGAGGCCGTTCTCCCAGACGCACTGGGAGCCGGTGCCGTCCGCCTTGCCCCAGACGTTGTTGTTGATCCAGTACTTGCCGCGGAGGAGGGCGGCGTAATCGGTGCAGTTCTCGGCGCCCTTGGTGACCGTCGCGCTGGGCGTCGCGGTCGCGGTCTTGGTCGCGGTGGGCGTCGCGGTCGCGGTCCTGGTCACCGCCGGGGACGTCGTGGCGGTGGCGGTCGCCCCGCAGGTCACCCCGTTCAGGGTGAACGCGCTCGGCACCGCGTTGCTCCCACTCCACGCCCCGGTGAACCCCACCGCCACCGTTCCCCCGGCCGCGATGCTCTTGTTCCACCCCGCGTCGGTCACCGTGACCCTCGTGCCACTCTGGGTCCAGGTGCCGTTCCACCCCGACGCGAGCGTCTGCCCGGACGGGAACGCGAACCCGAGCGTCCACCCGTCGACCACCGACGACCCGGTGTTGCGCACCTTCACGTCACCGGTGAAGCCGCTGTTCCACTGGCTGGTGACGGTGTAGGTGACGGCACACGTCGCGGCCTCGGCGGCATCCGCGTGCAGAACGCCGAATACCGCGGCGCCGGTGCCGAGCGTCGCCACCGCGAACGGGACGACGAAACGCTTCGCGAGCATCAGGGGAACTCCCGGGGGAAGGGATGAAGGTTGATCACATCCCCAGTGGCCCCGGAGGCCGGAAAGGTTGCGCGCTGCCCGAAAGTATTTTGAGCGCCGCCGCAGCGTACGAAAAAGGCCCGGTCCGAAGACCGAGCCTTTCGTTACATGGGGTGATCGACGGGACTCGAACCCGCGACCCCCTGGACCACAACCAAGGTCATTAAGCCGGGCATGCCGTGCGCGAGGTACGTGCGCCCAGTTCAGACGCGCTCTCTCGTGTCAGATGAGAGCCGCTGACGGTGGCCTACCGACGCTGACCGCTCCCAACCTGCTCCCACTTCGCTCCCAAATCTCGATCGAAGCTTCTTGATCGTCCGAGCCGGTCGCTGAAGGCGACTAGCTAAGCGCCGAACGCCGTTCGCCGTAGGTAAGCCGTCCTGGCGGGTCGGTCCGGCAAGGCGTCTAGCGTTGCTTGAGACGCATCGATCACTGGCTGAAGGGTGCTGAGGTCGGCGGTCGGGAACGGTGACGGGAGATGGCTTAGAGGCGTCGCGATGACGCCGGCCGCGCCCGCCTCCATGCGGCTGCCGATCTGGCGTGATGAGCCGTCTAGAAGGGTAAATTCCGGCCCCGCTGCATGCCTGATGCTCGCGATATCGGGAAGCCCGATTTTTGCAATCTTCCCGCCAGCCGGGAGCACGCCGTTCTTAGCGGCCATTGCGGCCAGCTCAGAATCAAATACGGTCGGCGTGTACATCGGATGGCTATAGATGTAAGAATCGGCTGGCAGTGAGGATAGAAAATCTAAAGCCGCACCCTTGTTTGCAAGTCCTTGAAGAACTGCCATAGGCCTAATACCTCGGGCACTCGCTTCCTCTATGTCGTCATTATTCCAGCAGCAGGCAACAAGCCTTTCAGGCGGCAACTGCTCTAACCAGATGTCGACAATTGACCCTCTATCGCTGACAGATAGCAGGTCGCCGCGCGTAGTGGAGCCTGACAACAGGAATGAGTGCACCCAAGTGTTGGCCGCTCGGCTGATGTATGGCCTGATCGCACTAGTGTCGATCACTCCCGGCGCACCGGGGGTCAAAGCGGGAACGTAGACAATCATCTAACGAGGCGTCCCTTTCCAAAATCCGTCAATCAAGCTGGCGGCTTGCTGAATCGACATTATCGACGTGTCGATGAACAGGTCCGCGCCTTGAAGTGGCTCAGTGGCGTCCCAGGCACGCAAACGTTCGTCATCATCATCAGTATTACGTTCTCGGATGCGGGTTGCGGCAACATCGCGGGGGCACCAAAGATATACGACCGCCCAGGAGGCTTCTGGCACAGCCCTCGTAACCTCAGAGACAGCGGGAACTTGGCCCAGGTGCACCACCGTTATTGACCGACCTATGTGGTCGATCAGAAATGACCGGTCGATGATGTAGCTAGAACTGTATCGAGCGTTTTCCCATACCACTTCGCCGCGTTCACGTAGGTGTTCGATCTCAGCCGTCGTCGCCATCCGATAGCCGCTCGTCCGCCCCGAGCCCACCTTGATGCGAGGGAAAAGACGATAGGCCGAATTGATCTCATGCAACGCGGCAGTGATCGAGTCCTTCCCAGCGGCCGGCGGGCCGTAGAGGATTACACCTTTCATCACCGCTCACTCGCCAGCTTCATTAGCGAGGATTGCCTTCAGTAGCTCTTGCGACTGCTCCTGGAGTGGCGAACTGGAGGCGCTGTTGTCGATTAGCTCGTACGGTGCCACCGGACGGAAATCGAGGCCAATACGCCCGATGTAACCGTTCCAGTCAGCCAGCTTAGCGGAATCTCTCGCCGCGCCTCGATGCCGGATGTATGCCTGCATCGTCGGTTCGTCGCAAAACACCCAGACGAGAGTTACCCGCGCTCGGTACTTCGACAGCCGAGCGCTCGTCCGGCTAATCCACGCAGCATCGCCAAACTCGCGGAGGAATGGCGCAGTAACGATAGCGCTATTGCCGCATTCCACATTTTCGTCAGTGGCGGCAAGCAGCGCCTCATATTCACGCGGCCGGACGAGATCCAGATACGTGTCAGATTCTCGATCGTTCGGCGACATGCCGAGAACTTCGAGCGCCGCCTCCACTACCGGCCTGGTGAGCGTGTCTTTGTCGAGCATCGGCCAACCCGTTTGACGCGCCAGAATTCGGCCTAGTTCAGTTTTCCCGCTACCGGCGAATCCGCCGATGAAAATCACGTGCGGCGCGGCTGTCCGATATTCGGACCGCGGAACCGGTTGAGCTGGGGCGCGGACAACTCGCCGAGACCTCGACTGGCTCACCACTAGGCCCTCTTCCATGAGGACCTTCATCGCTTCGGAAATAGTGAAGACGCTTACGTTCCATTGCGCTGCCAGGTCGCGCGTCGAGGGCAACACCTGACCGTCACGAAGTACGCCGGCCTCAATCTCGTTGCGAATGTTCCGCGCAATCTGCTGATGAAGCGACTCGGGCGGGGTCAAGCGGGGGCGAGACGTAGCCATCTGGGTTGTCCTCACTGCCGCACGCGGCTCCGGTAGCCAACTAGGCGAGCCTACCAACACCTAACAGTTGACTGCCCTGTGAGCCCGCTCTCCGCTGCTCAGAGCCTGTTTGTGCCATAACAGTTGAGTGGTAGAGCTAACAACTGTTAGCGTGAGCTGCATAGCCGGTCGGGCTCCGACACGGCGGAGGTGGCTTCGGCTGCACCGTTCGTGATCGTCCCGCCGCGCACACGTTTTCTGAGAACTCCATAGAGCCGCTGGGTCGCACCTCCCACGGGACGGAATCCCGAAAAGGTCGCCGCGCATGGGCGCTGGTCACCCATGCACCGTTCTTCGTCATTTCGCTGGTCAGCGCGGCATCAGCCGCTCGTGTTTGGTGCCGCGCTGGCCCTTCCTATGGAGGAAACATCCCGTGAGCGATCACGACTTCTACACCGAGCCGACCGCCGCCGACCTGGCGGCGATCGAGGCTGAGGAACCACTACTCGCCGCGGAGTTCGCGTGGGCGGTGGCTGAGGTTGAGCTGCTGGCCGCGATCAACCGTGGTCGGTCCTGCGAGTTGGACGTGCGGCGCGTGCGCCGCGCCGAGCACGCGGTAATCCGCGAGACGTTCGCGCTGGTCAATCGGCTTAACCGCTCGCCGAGCCCGCGCCGCGTGGCTTGATGGCCCGCGTTCGGGCCGCGTTCCACGATCCGGAGGGCACCCGGTACGGCATCCCCACCTACTGGTGGAAGGGTGCTCCGTCCGGCTATGCCACCCGCCGTCAACTGCGGGAACGCGGTCTCTGTCCTGGTGGTCAGCCGATCGCCGCTCAGATCTTGTGGCGCGGCGTGGGCGGTACCCGAGCCGCCTACCTCTACCGCACTGACCTGGCCCGGCCGAAGCGCACCGCTACCCCGGCCGTCCGGGCGGCGCTCGCCAAGGCGATGCGCGCCCGCCGCACCTGCTCGACCTGCCGGGCCGTCCGGCCCTACTGCATTCCGCGCTCGCTCGGCTGCTGCATCGAGTGCGCGTGACCTGCCCTTATCCCTGATCCGGAAGGAACAGCCGATGACCGCCCCGAGCGCCTACCCGCGCACCGTCGACGAGTTGATCCCGCACGCTCGTGACCTGGCCGACCGGCTCGGCAAGATCCCGAGCCGCAACCTGCTGATGACGACGTTCAAGGTCGGTGGGCCGAAGGCGAAAGAGCTGCTCGCCGCGCTCATGCCTGCCCCGGCCGCGTCGACCGCTCCCGAGCCGATTGAGCCCGAGCCGCCCGCCGAGCCGATTTTGCCGGCCGAGCCGGTCGCCGAGCCCGCGGTGCCCCCGGCGCCGCTACCGCCGATCTCGGCCGACAAGACCCCTGATCTCGGTATTGCCCGCCCGTCCGCCGCGCCGGTCGAGCCGCCGGTGGCCGAGCTGGGCGGCAAGCCCGAGAGGAAGCGGCGGCCGGTCGTCTGGCCGGTCTTGATCCTGTGCCTTCCCGCGTTCGTCGCGGTGTGGGGCGGCTGGGTGGAGATGGGTCGCATGACGGGGTTCGGCATGGTCAAGCCGCTGCCGGGCATCGCCGACAACTTCGAGATCAACACGGCGATCACGCTGCCGATCGGCGTGGAGACCTACGCCGCGTACGCCCTGTACGTCTGGCTGTCCGGCCTGGTAGACGGGGCCGCGCGCAAGTTCGCCATGTGGTCTGCGATCGGCTCGCTGCTGGTCGGCGGCGGTGGTCAACTCACCTACCACCTGATGGTCACCGCCGGGTGGCAGACCGCCCCGTGGCCGATCACCGCCGCCGTCGCGTGCTTGCCGGTCGCAGTGCTCGGCATGGGCGCCGGTCTGGCGCACCTGATGCACCGCACGGCGGCCTGACATGGGCAAACACCGTGACATTGCCGAGAAAGCCGCCCTCGACCTGGCTACTCACTCGCTCGTGACGTTCCTGGGCAAGGCGGGTTTGCGTGATCGCGCGAACGCGTCGCTGACCCCGGAGCAGAGCGAACTGCTCGACGTGGCTGCTCGCCGTCACGAGCGCCGCGAGAAGAACCGCTAGATCCGCCCGACGGCACGGCTACTGGCCTGGTAACCGCGCCGTGCCGTCGGTCTCCCCATCCAGTCACCAGACCTTCGGGAGGTCACCAGTATGGCAAGCAATCTGTTCAGCGCGAGAAGCCGCCGCGAGCGTTCCGCGTCCGAGATCAAGGCCGAGCAGGACCGGGCTCGCGCCCAGGACGAGCGCGACGCCCGCGCTGCCGCCGCTCGCAACGGCCGCGATCGCCGCTCGATCGGTAACGGCGGTGGCCGCTGATGGCCGACCAGGTTCCGAACACGATCACTGACCAGCAGTGGGCCGACATCGCCCGTCGCGCTCACAAGGCAAACCCCAGCGTGCTCTCCGACGACGCGATTCGCCGCCGTCGGCTCTACGGCGAGCAGAAGAACAAGGCACAGCAGAGCTGATCATGTCGGACGGCTGGATCTGGCTGAGCTACTACGCCGTCGGCTACTGGCCTGCGTGGTTCGCCGCCATCGAGCAAGTGCACGAACACGCGGAGGAGAGCGCCCGGCAGGTGCTCTCCTCCGCGATCAGGCAAATCCCTGTGGCTGTCTCGCCTGCTGTCGACGACGCGCGAGCACAGCTATCCCGCTGGAACTGACCCCGGAGGACTTCGGTCATGGGCAAGAAGAACAAGAACATCGTCAGCGACGGTGACATCGTCGCCGGTCGGCGCACGATCACCACCGGCGGCCGGCACATCGTCAGCGACGGCGACATGTACGTCGTGCGAGGCCGATCCGTCAGCAACGGCAAGGCCCGTCAGTGCACGTCCTGCGGCGGCACCGGCGGCTGGCAGACCACCACCCAGGACGGCCAGTCGGTGACCGTGCACACCGGATGCGGCGCCGTCCAGTGACCGCCGCCGGGGTGTTCGCCGCCGTCTTCGTCGCGCTCTACGTCGCGCACCAGTTCGCCGATCACTGGGTGCAGAGCCAGCACCAAGCCGACTGCAAAGGCCGTCCCGGCTGGCCCGGCCGTATCGCATGCGCAGCCCACGTCGCCACCTACACCGCGACGGCCCTGTTCGCCCTGGCCGCGCTGCGGTGGTCCCTCGACCTCGACCTGAGCCCCGGCCGCGTCGCCGCCGGGCTGGCCGTCTCGGCGGTCACGCACTACATCGCCGACCGGCGCACGCCACTCAAGCGGCTCGCTGATCTGTGCGGTGCTGGCCGGTTCTACACGCTCGGCATCCCCCGGCCCGGCCACGACGACAACCCGTCGCTCGGCACCGGCTCGTACGCGCTCGACCAGTCCTTTCACTACCTGTTCCTGTTCATCGCCGCCCTCGTGATCGCCTGACCGGAACGGAACCACCGATGCCTTTACGTCGCCTTTTTGATCTGCTCACCTGCCGCCGGGCCGTCTCGTTTCAGTCGCCGGACGGTGAGGCGTTCCGAGCCGTGATCAGCCCGGCGCTGTGCGGCGGGTTCGTGCTCGCCATCGACTACACCGACTGCCAAGTCATGGCTGATGCCGATCTCGGCACCCGCATGGACGACTACGACAACCCGAACGCGGCCGAGTTCGCCGCCGCCGACCAGGGCTTGACAGACCTGGGACTGACCCGCACCGAGCCCTGGCGCGCTGAGGGTTGCCCGGGCCGTTTCGTTGCTGCGATCGCCGACGCGTCGGCGCAGCTCACCCCCCTCGCATGCCCGGGCACGACCGACCGAACGGAGGACCGTTCATGAGCACCGCTGCCCTGCCCGATCCCGACGACTTCGACCTCACCCCTACCAAGTCTGACCCCGACGACACCACTGCGGCGGTGCTCGACTTCGTCCTGGAGCGCCGCCGCCGGGCCGAACGGGCGGCCGATCCGGACGCCGATCCCGACGAGATCGAGGACGCTGAGAGCTTCGACGACGCGCCGCCGGTCGAGGGCGGGCCGGTCGATATGGCCGACGACATTCCCGCCGAAATCCGCGACCGGCGCCAGGACCGGCGGCCGATCCTGGCCGACTGGGCACGCTCGTGGCGCGGCCTGCGGGCCATGGTCAAGCACCAGACCAAGGACGCCGGCTACGTGGTCGCCTACCACGGGGTCCGGTCGCCGAAGTACGCCGGGAAGCTCGCCCTGTGGGCTCCGGTCGGCGCGGTCCGGGGCATCGGCCGCGCGCTGCACTGGGCGATGGCTGAAGAGGGCAACTGGGACCTGCGTCAGGCCGCCGCCCAGCGCGGCGAGGCGGACGTATGGCTCAAGCTCGACGCCCGCCGCCAGCGACAGAGCGTGTGGCGCTGGTGGGTGCTCGCGTTCGCCCTACTCGCCGCCATCGCCGCGACGGTCGTGCTGGCGCTCGGCCCGGCCTGGTGGACCTACGGGGCGCTCGCCCTGGTCGTGCCGCTGCTGGCCACGGTCGGGCGACCGGCAGACCGGCCGATCACCGACCGCGTCTCGGAGGGCAACCGGTACCGCAAGCTCACCGCCGAGCTGGTCCGCCGGGCGCTCACGTCGTTGCAGCTCGCCGCCATCAACTCCGCGGTGGCAAAGGACCCGAAGGCCATCGCGTTCCCGTACGACATCCACCGCGACGGCCCCGGCCACATCGCGATCGTGGACCTTCCCTACGGGGTCGAGGCGTCCGAGGTGATCGCCCGCCGGGGCAAGCTCGCGTCCGCGCTGCGGCTCCCGCTCGATCAGGTGTGGCCCGAGCCCGCGCCCGGTCACACGGGCCGGTTGGCGCTGTGGGTCGGCTACGAGCCCGCGTCGCAGATGAAGCAGCCGCCGTGGCCGCTGCTGTCCGACTCGGCCAAGGTCGACCTGTTCAAGCCGTTCGCGTTCGCCACCACTCCCCGGCTCGACAACGTGACGGTGGAGATGATGTTCCGCAACTGGATCTTCGGTGGTCAGCCGGGCTCCGGTAAGACGTTCGCGCTGCGTGACCTGCTGCTCGCGGCCGGGTTGGACGCGCGTGCGGAGATCCGGGGCTACGAACTGAAGGGCGTCGGGGACTTCGCCGTGCTGGAGCCGATCATGGCCGAGTACGGCAACGGCTTCGACGACGAAACCCTCGCCCGGTGCTTCGCCTTCATCGAGTGGCTGTACGAGGAAGCCCGCCGCCGGTCCAAGCGGATCGAGCACTACGCCAAACTCGGCAAGGCCCCCGAGAACAAGGTCACGCCGGAACTGGCGTCGCTGAAAGACTCCGGTCTGCACCCGCTGGTGGCCTGGTTCGATGAGCTGCAAGAGCTGATGACCAGCAAGTACGGCAAGGAAGCCGGGGAGATCCTGGAGAAGGTCATCAAGCTCGGCCGGGCGCTCGGGATCATCATCCTGATCGGCACCCAGATCCCGGACAAGGACAGCCTGCCGACCGGCATCACCCGCAACGTCAACTCCCGGTTCTGCCTGTCCGTGGCCGACCAGACCGCGAACGACATGATCCTGGGAACGTCGGCATACAAGCTCGGCTACCGCGCCACGGTGTTCGAGCCGGTCAAAGAAGCCGGATGGGGTGTCCTGCGGGGCTTCGGCAAGGTCCAGTCGGTCCGGTCGTACTACGTCGACACGACCGCCGCCGCAAAGATCGTGGCCCGCGCCATCGCCCTGCGCACCGCCGCCGGCAACGTGCCGACCTTCCCGGAGGACCGGGAGGTAGCGCCGCAGCACGACCTGCTCGCCGACCTGTTGCAGATCTGGCCGGGCGATGAGGCGAGCGTGTGGAACGAGACGCTGATCGAGCACCTAGCCGAGCTGCGACCGGAGATCTACGGCGGCTGGAAACCGGCTCAGCTCACCGCGATGCTGTCCGGCAAGCCGTACGGGATCAAGGTCGCTCAGATCAGCCGACGCATCGACGGCAAGGTGGTCAACCGGCGCGGCCCGGCGCACGCCGACATCCTCACCAAGGCCACGGAGCGTAAGCGAAACCAGAGCGGCAACTGACCGCGCTGAGGCTGCTTGCGCAAGCGGCACGACCTGCTTGCGCAAGCAGCCCTGCTAGCACCTGATCTAGATCATGAGCTGCCGGTTAGCGGATAGCAGCTCACACCCCTTCATGCCCTGAAAACGGCTCGGGAGGCTGTTTTGAACCCCCAGCTCACGGCCGCTATCGGCCTGCTCGCCGCCTTGATCGTTATCACTCTCTGCTACGCTTTCGCGTGCTGGGTTTGGCCGTTCCGCTCCTGCCGCAAGTGCGGCGGAGACGGCAAACGACGCTCACCGTCCGGCCGCGCGTTCCGGCTCTGCCGCCGCTGCACCGGCACCGGGCGGCGACTGCGGGCCGGGCGCTGGATCTACAACCAGCTTTCGCGCCGCTACCGGGACGCGCGGTGAGAGCGCGGACCGTGGCCCGCTTCCGGCGGGTCGAGACGCCGCACACCGACTGGTGCACCCGTGATCACCGCTGCGGGGTCAACGAGCACCGGTCGGCCGACATCATCGCCGACGCAGCCGGCGGCCGGGCGATCATCACCCGCGTCCGCGCGGCCGATGTCGACTACGCCGAGATCCGCATCCGTGTCCCGCTCTCCCGCTCCGAGTCGGCCGCGCGGGAGCAGCTCGGGACCGCGTTGCACCTGTGCCGTGAGCTGCTGACCGCCGTCGCCGCGATCATGCCGTCCGCGCTGGCCCGCCGCACCGACCGGTGGGCGATCGGCCGTCAGGCCGCCTGATGACCGGCCCGGCCTCGCTGGTCTGCGCAGCCGGCTGCGGCAGCCCGCTTCACCCGGCCGCCGTCGCGGGCCGGCACACCAGCCACCCCGGATGCGACCCCGCTGCACAGCCGCCCGCCGATCGGCGGGTGTTCCTGTGGAGGTGCCTGGCCTGCGGCGCGAACGGCCCGACCGACTCCGGTCAGCACGCCGCGCACCTCGGATGGGTGCACGACGTGTACGCCTGTCCGGCCGCCCCAGCGATCAGCGCCGAGGAACGCGCCCGGCGTGTCGCCCGCCGGCTTGATCTCAGCTCCCGCTACCCCGGCCAGGCACCGCCCTGGCCGCCCGCTGCCCGCCCCGATCTAGGAGGCTCCCCATGCTCGACCCTGGCCCCTTGCGGGCCGCCGCGCTCGGCCACGCCGGCCGAGGGTGGCACGTCTTCCCGCTCCGTCCCGACAACCGGCCCCACGACCCGGATCACCCGAAAAAACCCGCCTTCCCCGACCACGGCACGGACCGATGCACCCGCACCGATCCGCGCTGCCGCGCCGGGCACACCGGCTGGGAGGCCCGCGCGACCTGCGACCCGCGCCGCATCGGCCGCGCGTGGTCGTTCACGCCCTACAACGTCGGCATTGCCTGCGGACCCGCCGGCCTTGTGGTGATCGATCTCGACGTGCGCAAGCCCGGCGCCGACGTGCCGGACGGTCACGACGGGTACCGGCACGGCTTGCAGGTGTTCACCGACCTGTGCCACCGGCACGGCCAGGACGTGCCCGACGACACGTTCACCGTGGCCACCGGCAACGGCGGCCAACACCTGTACTTCCAACACCCAGCCGGTGAGCCGCTGCGCAACACCCAAGGCGACCGGGGCGGACTCGGCTGGCTGATCGACACCCGGGCGCACGGCGGCTACGTCGTCGCTGCAGGCTCGACCGCCGGCGGCCGGGCGTACCGGGTACTGCACGACTTGCCGGTACGCGAGTTACCCGGCTGGATCGCCGGGCTGCTCCGCCCGGCCGAGCCGATCAACCCGCGCAAGGTACTGGGCGATTTCTCCGCATTTCGGCGGAGTGCGTACGTGCGAGCCGCTGTCGGCAAGACGCTCGACCGGCTCGCCGCAGCGCGGCCCGGCGGCCGCAACTTCGCGCTCTACGTCGCTGCGTGCTCGCTCGGGCAGCTCGCCGCCGGCGGGGCGCTGACCGACGCCGAGGTGACCGAGGCGCTGACCCCGACCGCCCACGCGATCGGCTTATCCGAGCGCGAGACCGCCCGCACAATCCGCTCCGGGCTGCTCGCCGGGGCACGCAGCCCGAGGAGGGTGGCATGACCGGCAACGAGACGGCCGAGCCGCGCCGGGTGAAGGTCGGCACCGGCCCCGAAACGATCCGCACCCTCAAACGCGAGCTGACCACCGGCCTGCTGCCCGACACGTACGTGTCCGGCGGCGCCCTGGTGCACATGGAGACCGTGTCCGGCGGGCTGACCGGCGCGGCCGACGAAGACTCCCCGCTGCCGGTCAACGCCAGCGTCATCCAGCCCGCCGGGCTGGCCGGGCTGCTCGCCGAGCACGCGCACGTCTACCGCAAGAAGGTCCGCAAGAACGCAGAGGGGGAAGTGGAGACCTACGACGAAGAGTGCACCCCGCCGCGCGAGGTGCTGGCCGCCGTGCTGACCGGCAAGACCTGGCCCAACGTGCCCGCGCTGCGCGGCATCATCGGCGCACCTGTCCTGCGCCGCGACGGCACCCTGTTGCAGGCCCCCGGCTACGACCCGGCGACCGGCCTCTACCTGGCCTCCAAGGTCGACCTGCCACCGGTACCCGAGACGCCGACCGGCGAGCAGGTCGCCACCGCGCGCACGTTCCTGCTCGACAGGTTCCTGCGAGACTTCCCGTGGTCGGGCAAGGCGGACCGGGCGAACTACATCGCGCTGCTGGCCACGCCGATCCTGCGGCACTTCACCCGCAGCCTGACCCCGTTCGCGCTGATCGACGCGACCATGCCCGCCTCCGGCAAAACAATCTTGACCGCCGGGCCGGGGATGCTCTACGGGCAGCGGGTCATGCCGTGGGCATACGCCGAGGAGGAGTTGCGCAAGAGCATCACGGCGGTGCTGGCCGAGCAGGTCGGCGTGGTCATCTGGGACAACCTGGCCGAGGGCACTGTCATCGACTCCGCGGTGCTCGCCCAGTTGGTCACTTCCGGTGTGTGGTCGGATCGCCAGCTCGGCGCGTCGCGCAACGTGGCCACGGTCAACGACCGGCTGTGGATGGCCACCGGTAACAACTTGCAGGTCGGCGGGGACATGGCCTCCCGCACCGTCCGGGTGCACCTCGATCCAAACATGCCCCGACCGGAATCGCGTGATCAGTCCGGGTTCGGCATCCCGCACCTCGATCAGTGGATCACCGTCCCGGCCAATCAGCTCACCGTGCTGTGGCACCTGCTCGTGCTGGTGCTTGACTGGACGCGGGCCGGCGCACCTCGGGCGATCGGAGTGTCCATGCGCCAGTTCACGCCGTGGGCACAGGCGCTCGGCGGGTTCCTGGCCCACCATGGGATCGAGGGATTCCTGACCAACATCGCCGACGTGCGGGGAGTCGATGAAGACGAAACCCGCTGGCGCGGGTTCCTGTCCTGCTGGCACGAGCGCTACGGCACCACGCCGATGACCGCCGCCGAGCTACGCCGTGGCGCCGAACCGGTCGTCATCGGCGGAGATGTCAGCGATCCGTGGGACGGGCAGTTCATCACCACCCCGACCGGCAAGCTGCCCAACGCCGTCGTGCTCGGACGGATGCTGACTGGGCAGAACGGCAGGTGGCGCGGGGACTACGTGATCCGCGCCGGGAAGTCCGAACGCGGGGACCGGGCCGTCTTCACCGTCGAGCACCACGGCGACTAGGTCCAATCTGCTGAAACATCTCCGCATCTCCGCACTGCCCTCCCGAAAGTGGCAGCTACCAGGAGAAACAGGCTGCGGAGATACCGGGTGTTGGATCTCCGCACATCTCCGCATCTCCGCACGATCAAAGGCTCTCAAGGTCATGCGGAGATGCGGAGATCTGCGGAGATGCGATCCGACCATCTCCGCAGCACAAAACCGCAGGTCAACCGCGCTGCTGCGGAGATGCGGAGATGTTTCAGCCGATCCAGCCCCACAAAGTCACCGCGACCGAACCGACCCGCTGAGAGCCACACAGACACATACGCCCATGGCCTAACCCTCGGGTGTCCGAGATCTTGGCTCTGGGGCGCTCTCAGCGGGTCGCTGTACGGCCCGCAGCCACACCGCAGCCCTCACCGTCCCTTCGACACCCCTCATGCGTGGAACGGGCGCTGACGGGCCGTTCCACGCGCGGCTCGCATTCGTTCCAGGAGGACCGCATGACCGCGCCAGCCCGTGATTTCACTGATCACATTCCGAGAATCTTCACTCTCGACGAATCCGCCGAGATTCTGCGAGTGAAGAAGAGCTGGCTGGAAAGGAAGGCCGCCAGCCGGGAGATTCCATTCTCCAAGCTGGGCGGCGCCTACCACTTCTCAACCGACCACCTGTGGCGCATTTTCTTCCAATACGAGCAAGTGCCCAGCACAGGCGAGTCGGACGAACCGGCAGCGATCATCCCGCGCAGAAAGCGGCAACGCACCGCGCCCGCTGATCCGCGTGTTGTTCCGCTCCGACCCCGCACACCTCGCACTTCGCGACAGAGCCAACTTGCTGCCTGAAAGAAATTCACCGACAAAAGGAGTCAACACGTGGCCTACGCGGAAAAAAGAGGAAACCTGTACCGGGCTCGCTGGCGGGGCCCGGACGGGTCGCTGGAGTCCCAGCCGGGATTCACGTCGGAAAAAGCCGCGCTGAAATACGGACGCGACCAAGAGGCCGCCATCCGAGCACAGCGATACGTCGACCCGCGCGGTGCTCGCATGACCCTCACCGACTGGGTGAACAGGTGGTTCCCAGCCCTCGATCTGGAGCCCAACACCCTCGACAACTACCGGTACCACTTCGAGGTCTTCATCCTTCCCACGTTCGGCAAAGACCCGCTGATGGACCTGACCGAGCAGGCTATCTCCAAGTGGGAACAGAGCATCGTTGCCGCCGGGTTCGGGAAAAAGACAGCCACGAACGCGCGCGGTGCCCTCTCGGCCGCGCTTTCCGATACCGTTCCTCGCTACCTGACGTTGAACCCGGCCGCGAAAAAGAAGGGGAAGGGCAGGAAAGGAAAGAGCCGTATCGAGCGTGTCGAGAAGGACGCCAAGGTGTGGGCGACTCCACTACAGGCGCTGTTGATCGCCGAACGTGCGGCCACCATTTCCGGTCTCGATGCAATGTTCACCGCGGTCATCACCCTCGCCTACACCGGATGCCGGTGGGGAGAAATGCTCGGTCTACCACCGGACCTCATCCATTCCGGTGCTATCGACTTGCATTGGAAGTTGTACGAACTCAACGGCAGGTTCTACCGGGGCCGACCCAAGGACGGCTCGATGCGCACAGTGGCCACTCCCCCGTTTCTGAACGGCCTGCTGCGACATCATCTGGCGTCCGGAATCCCACTCAAGTGCACCTGCCTCCCTCGCGCGGATGACGGGCGCCGGATTCCGTGGTGCACGGGCGGGGAGTACGCATTCGTGACTGCCGAGGGCGCGCACTACCGACGCTCCAATGTCAGCGAGCGGATTTTCCGTCCGGCCGCCGATGGTTGGTACCCGCAGCGCGCCCCCCGCCGGCCTCGCATGCCGGTGCTGGTTGACCACCAGTTCCCATGGCCGGGCAAGCCGCTGCCGGCGTGGCCGGCCGCTGTTCCTGGCGAGCAGTATGAGCCGCCGCAAGGACGGGGCCGCCCGCGGGTGACCGACGAGACGCGACTGGCGTCGTGGCTGCCGGTCCTGCTCGACCTCACCCCGCACGGCCTGCGGCACGGCTACCAGACCTGGATGGACGAGGACGGCATCCCGTACGTGGCTCAGTCGCGGCAGATGGGCCATGAGGTGCCGGGCATGCGCGGTATCTACAGCCACGTCACCGATCGGATGCTGGACGAGATCCGCGGCGCGCTCCAACGTCGCTGGGAGGAGTCGCTGAGGGCCCGCGCGGCACTGTCGCTCACCTCGGCCGTTCCGGTGCTCGCCGCAGCCCTGAAGGCGCTCCCGAAGGGAGCGTCCGCTCCCAATCTGCTCCCAGAATCGGACAGGTGAAAGGCAGAGGGCCTGACCGCTTTCGCGATCAGGCCCTCTGACCTGCACTTCACATGGGGTGATCGACGGGACTTGAACCCGCGACCCCCTGGACCACAACCAGGTGCTCTACCAACTGAGCTACGACCACCATGCCCGCACGGTGCAGTTTCCCCGTGGTGCCGGCTAATCATAGCCGCCCGCCCGGGGGTGCCGTCGAGCGGGTTACCTCAGAGCTCCGCGGCGATCGCCTTGGCCGCCTCCACATCGGGCCCGGGCTGCGGGACGAAGACGGTGCGCCGGTAATACTCCAGCTCGCGGATGCTCTCCCGGATGTCGGCGAGGGCGCGGTGAGACAGGCCCTTGGCCGGCTGCCCGAAATACACCCGCGGGTACCACCGGCGGCACAGCTCCTTGATCGAGGAGACGTCGATCATGCGGTAGTGCAGGTGGGCGTCGAGCGCCGGCATGTCCCGGGCCAGGAAACCGCGGTCGGTGGCGATGCTGTTGCCGCAGAGCGGGGCGGTCCGCGGGTTCGGCACGTGCTCTTTCACATACGCCAGAATCAGCTCCTCGGCCTCGCTCATGGTGAGCGCGGAGCGGCGCACCTCCTCGGTGAGCCCGGATTTCGCGTGCATGTCCCGGACCACCGGGGGCATCGCGTCGAGCGCCGCGTCGTCCGCGTGAATGACCAGGTCGACACCCTCGCCCAGGACGTTGAGTTCGGGATCGGTGACCAGCGCCGCGACCTCGATGAGCTTGTCCTTGCCCAGGTCGAGACCGGTCATCTCACAGTCGATCCACACCAGAAGATCCGCCACTCGGACAGCGTACGCCGGGAGTGGCGCGGTTGTTCGACGCGAGTGTCTCCACAGCGAACATTCGCGTTGTTTGTCCGCTTTAGGGGGCTGGCTTCCCACTTGGTCGGTTGAGGGGGTAAAGTGAACTTAACGGACGAAGCCCCCCTTCGGTTACTCCGTTCCCCCCGGTAAAGGGGCCCTCCGTGTCGGCAGCGTGGAGGGCCCCTTCGGCGTCACCACCACCCGCGCCGGACCCGCGGCGACGGCATCGATCAGGCGCTCCCCCTCGGCCATCACCGCGTCGCGCACCGGCCCGCTCCATCCGGTGAAGGGGCTGATCCGCAGCTCGCCACCAGTGCGCTCCCAGGTCGCCGCGACGAACCCGTCGACCAGCACGGTCGGCCGTACGATCGACCAGCCCGGGGTGACCAGCGCCCGGTCACCCGGGTGGATGATCCGGCCGCGGTCGGCGTGACCCAGCACCGCGTTGTCGAACTCGGGCAGGAAGACGACCGGGACCGGCTCGTCCGGGTCGGCCAGCGGGGCGTCCGGCAGGTCGTACAGTTCCACGCCGTTCTCGTCCCGGAACACCCGCAACTCGCCGCGGAGCTCGTGCAGCACGGCACCCATCCGGGTCAGCCCGGACCACGTCTGCACGTCCTTGGCACTCGCCGGCCCGTAGGCCGCCAGATAGCGCCTGACCAGCGTCGCCGGGTCCGCGACGGCCATCGGCCGGCCCAGCCAGGCGTCCGCGGCGACACAGCCGATCCGGCCCCGGAAACCCCACGACCCGGACGGCGGCGGGTGCAGCAGCGGCGCCGTCAGATGCGCGGCCACGGCCAGGTCGTTCGGCGGGTGGCCGGGGAAGTCCGCCGCCAGGCGACGGCCCAGCTCGGCACGGGACAGCGGCTCCGCCGCCAGAATGCGGCCGACCGACGCCAGGAGAGCGGTCCGGTCCGGGCCGCCGACCCGTTGGGCAAGCCTTTCCAGTACGACCTGGACCGTCGGCCGCAGCCAGGGGTAGTCGGCGCCGGCGCAGAGGTGCTGGGTGCCCCGGAGCAGGGCGCCGCGGACGACCTGGCGGCTCTCCAGCAGCTCGGTGAGATCCCGGAGGCGGAAACCGGCGACGCGCGCCCGGAGGCTGAGGTAGGGGCTGTCGTTCTCCTGGCCCTGGAGCGCGACCAGATGCCGGATGACGTCGAGCGCGCCCTCCCGGGATGGGGTGTCGAGGAACTGCCGGCGCAGGTAGGTCCGATTCAGCACACGGGTGGAGAGGGTCGGCATGGAGCCGACGCTAGGGCTCGTTGCGGTCAGATCCTGGCCGCAGAAGCGGCGAGGGCCACCCGGTGATCGGGTGGCCCTCGGTGCTCCTGACCGGGGTCAGCTTTCGTCGGTCTGGTCCTTCGGGCGGTTGCGGGCCGGGGTCCGGGTGGTGCGGCGCTTGCGTTCGGTGCCGCCGGCCAGCAGCTCCGCCGCCTCCTCGCGGTAACTCGGGGTCCGCTTTCCGCTCTCGGCCGCCTCGGTCTTCTCCGTCGCGGCGGGCTTGGCAGCGGTGGCCCGCGGCGTCCGGGTCCGGGGACGCGGCTTGCGCGCCGCCGAACCCTCCCCGGCCTCCGCGCCCGGGGTCACCCCGGCCTCGCTGCCGGACGCCACCTGCCCCGATGCGCCACCCGGGGCCTCAGCCGGCGCGGGCGTCGCTTGACTCGGCGTCGCCGACGCCTGGGTCGGTGCGGACATCGCTCGGGCCGGCATAACCGACGCCGCCTCAGCCGGCGCGGACACCGCTTGGGCCGGGTTCGCCTCAGCCTGGGACTGGGCAGCAGGCGCTGGCCGGGCCGGTGCAGCGGGTGGTGTCGGCTCGGTCCGGGTCGCGGCGCGGGCCGCGATCGTCTCGGCGGCCTTGATCCAGGCGGCCGGGACCTTGCGACCCCCGGTAGCGCTGCTTTGCCGCCCGGCCCCGGTGAGACGGTCCTTCGCCCTCGACAGCGGGCGGTCCGGCTCGGCGGCCCGCTTCACGGCCGGTTTGGCCGATTTGGCCGCCTTGACCTGCTGCTCCGGAACCCGATCCGCTGTGACCTGCCGCTCGGCCAAGGCTTCCGCCTCGACACGCTGCTCGGTAGCGGGTGTCCCCTCGCCCTGCTGTTCCGCGGCCGCCTTCACGTCGGCCCGCTGTTCCGCGGCCGCCTCCACGTCGGCCCGCTGTTCCGCAACCGCCTTCACATCGGCCCGCGGTTCCGCAGCCGTCTTCGTGTCGGCCGGTTGGGTCGGCTCCGTGCCGGCCCGCTGGTCGGCGATCGGTGCGGCCTCGACCGCGTGGATCGAGGACCGTTCTTCGGCGGCTCGTTCGCTGGGCTGCCGGGGCATGAGCGCTCGCGTCGGCCCGGCCATCGCGGCCGCCTTCGGCGTTGCCGCAACCTGTTCGCCGCCGGGCAGGTCGTCGGTCTCGGCCGATTCTTCGGTACGACCGTCCGCCCCGCCGACCGCCACCTCCCCCACCGGTCCAGCCTCGACCGCGTGGATCGAAACCCGGCCTTCCTCGCCAACCTTCCGCGCGCCCAGATTCGCATCCACATTCGCAGCCGGCTTCACGACGCCAACCGACTCACCGGCCTCCGGCCCAGCAGTAGCCGGCCCAGAACCAGCCGACGCGGAACCAGCCGACGCGGAAGCAGCCGACGCGGCAATGGCCGACTCGGCAGTGCGGGCCGTCGGCACCGGCGCGGCCGGACCGCCCGGCTGCCGAGTGGGAAACGGCACGATCGGCGGCTTGGACTCCTCCCGCGTCTCCGTCTCCGGCGCCGAGCCGTTCACCTCCGCTGCTCCCTCGCTCACTGAGCCGTCAGCCGACGGGTCCGGCAGCTTCTCCGTCCCCAGTCGCTCCCCCAGCTTGCCCTTGTCCCGCCGCTCGCCCCCGAGCCCGTCCGCTGCCGCATCACCGGTAGCCAGCGCGGCCACTGCCGGGTCCTCCGTGACCGGCTCAGCCACCGCCGCCTCACCGGCAACCGCCAGATCCCCCGTCACCGACTCGCCCACCGCCGCCTCACCAGCAACCGACCCGGCTGCCGCCAGATCCACGGTCACCGGCTCATCCGCCGGCGCCTCACCAGCAACCGATCCGGCCGCTGCTAGATCCCCCGTCACCGGCTCACCCACCGCCGCCTCACCAGCAACCGGCCCGGCCGCTGCCAGATCCCCGGTCACCGGCTCACCCACCGCCGCCTCACCAGCAACCGACCCGGCTGCCGCGAGGTCTTCGGTCGCCGGCTCGGCCGGGTTCGTGTCGTCGGTCGTCGTGCCGGGCTCGGCGTCCTCGGTGGCGGGACGGGACGGCTCGCCGACCGGCGGCCATTCCGGCTTGTTCTCGGAGCTTTCGGTCGCCGCCGCCTCGGACTGCTCGGCGACCGTTGTCGTGGTGCTCTCCGGTTCGGCGGCCCGCTGGCGAACCGGGCCCTGCGGGCTCGGCGTGCCACCGGTCTCGGCCAGCGCGGTCTTGGCGATGCCCTGGGCGGCGGCGACCTTGGCGGCCCCCGACGCCGCCGCTACTCGCGCGGCACCCTGCGCCGCCGAGGTCGGTGGGGCCTGACGCTGCGTCCCGGCCGGGCCCGCGAGAACCGGCGCATCCGGAGCAGCCGGAGCCTTCGGCTGTGCGGGGGACGCACTCTGCGCCTCCGCGTTCGGGGAATTGGGCTTGGGTGACGGGCGGCTGCCGCCCATCCGGGTCAGGCCGGTGGCGGCCCAGTCCGTCGCGGCCGGGCCGGTCAGCAGGGCGACCCGGCGCGGCGCGGGCGCCGGCCACACGCCACCACGACGATCTCCGTCGCGCTTCTTCCGGTGCCTCGGCTCCTCGCCGGCGCTTCCGGGCTTCTCGGCGGAGCGCGCCGGTCCGGCTTCCGGCCCCTGCCGGCCGGCCTTGTCGACCGCTTTCCCGTCGGCTGCGGCAAAGGCGGGCTCGGCGGCCAGGCCGGCAGCCCGCTCGCTACCCGCACGATCGGCCACAGCGACATCACTGCCGGCGGCGGTCGAGGCAGCGGGCTGCTCGGCCAGCTCGGCAGCTCGGTTGCCAGCGGCCTCAGCGGCCAGGCCAGCAGCGGTCGAGGCGGCGGGCTGCTCGGCTGGCTTGGCAGCTCGGTGGCGGGCGGCCTCGGCCAGTGCGGCGGCGGCCTGGGCCTCGGTCTGGCGGGCACGTTCCGGCGCGGTCTGGGCTACCCAGGCGCCGACCGCGGTGGCCTGGAACTCCGGCAAATCGGTCGGGGCCGGGAGGCGACGGCGAAGGTGCCGCTCCGCGCGCGAGCCCGGCGCCGGGCTGGACAGATCCGCGCGCGGCCCGGAAGCCGGGCTGGACAGATCCGAGCGCGGGCCTGACACCGGGCGGGCCAGATCCGGGCTCGCGCCCGACACCGCGTTGGAAAGATCCGAACGCATGCGGGAAGCCGAGCCGGACAGGTCTGGGCGCGCGCCTACGGGCGGCCCGGACACCTCGTCCATCGCCGGGGTAGCGCCGAGCAGGCTCAGCGGGCGGCCCGGCGCGGGCGTCTCCGCTCCCGCGCCCGGAGTCGAGGTGGCGCCGGCCAGACCGGCCGTGGCCGGGATGGGCAGGGCGCCGGGAACGACCGGGGTGATGCCGCCGGGCGCGATGCCGGCGTGCGTCGTGCCGACCAGGTGGCCGGGGTCCGCGGCGCCAGGCAGGTGGCCGGTTAAGGCGGCGCCGGTCATGCCGCCGGCTGCGGCAGTGCCCGGCATGGTGCCGGCTACGGCGGCGCCCGACATGGCGCCCGCTGCGGCACCGCCCGACATGGTGCTGGCTGCGGCAGTGCCGGGCACGTGGCCGGCTGTGGCGAGGGCGGACGGGACCGGCTCGGACGACGGCGTGGGCGGGGCTGTGGGCGTACCGGAAGAGGGCGGGAGGGAAGCGCGGTCCGGACCACCGGGGTTTTTCGGCGGCCAGGCGAACTGCGGCAACGCCGGCGGCCGGGCCGGCTGCGTGTCGGCCAGGGTCCGCGGCCGGTGAGCCCCGCCCTGACCGAAACCGAACAGCCCACCCGGGCCACGCCGCCCGAGCGTCCGGACCACGTTCTGATCGAAGGCGTCGAAGCCGGACGGGTCGGCGCCGGGCAGGGCGCGCCGGGCGCCGGACTCCAGGCCGAGGCGCGGCAGCGGGGCGCCGATGGCCAGCATCAGCTCCGGGACCTGGCTCGGTTCGACGACGTAGACCACCTCGCGGCGGCGGCCCGGCATGGCCAGCACGATCACGCCGGCCATGGCCAGCATCGCGCCGAGTGAGAGCAGGCCCCAGGCGGTCGGGTCGAGCCAGCCGGGGCGGACCTCGACGGTGCCGTTGAGGCGCAGGCCCTCGCCGCCCGTCGCGTTCATGATCACCAGGCTGTAGCCGCCGGTCAGGTCGCCCGGGGTCCAGCGCAGTGCGCCGCCGCCGGTGCGGGTCCAGAAGTCCTGGTGGCCGGGGGCGGACGGGAGCGACCGGTCGCCGTCGAACCGGGCCGAGGTGATCGGCAGCTCGCCGGTGCCGACCTGGACGCCGCGGACCTCGGTGTGCGGGACGCCGCGCAGGTAGCTCTCGACCTCGCCGGCCGGGGCCAGGCCGACGAAGGCCGGGCCCTCGTCGGTGAGCGCGGTGATCCGCAGCTCGGTGCCGCCGACCCGGGCGAACGACGCGTCGTCGCGCAGCAGGCGGTCGACGTCCGGGACGACGATCGCGTACCCGGGCACGCTGAGCCGCTGCAGCTCGGCGCTGAACGCCCCACCGGCGTCGCGGTGCCGCAGCGCGGCCCACAGGCACCCGCCGGCCAGCAGCGCGGGCAGTCCGATCGTCAGTAGCAGCATGCCGAGGACCGGCCGGAACAGCCGCATCGTTCATTCCCCCTTCTCGGGCCCCACTGCGCGCACCATACCGAGGCAAATAGCCCCAAAATGGTCAAACGAGCAGGCAGCCCTCGATAGATACGGCAATGGCCCGATCCGATACGGAACGGGCCATCGCTTTTTCCGGGGTCAGGAGATCGTGGCGGTCATCGTGAACGTCGTCTGATCGATGTCGGTCGTCCGGGCGGTGAACTTGAACGTCCAGTCCCCCGCCTGCGGCAGCGCGATGTCGCCGATCGCGTGGAAGTCGGTGATCCGCAGCAGCGGGATCTCGATCGGCTCGATGCCCTTGGCCGGCAGCGCCGCGGTCGCCTTCCACTCGACCACCGGCAGCGGCTTGTTGTCCGGGGTGTACGCGTACAGGTGCATCGAGTTGTTCCCGACCGTGGCCGGATAGATGTCCACCTGCAACGACATGGTCTTGTCGGTGAGCGTCTGAGTCACCGTCTGACTGGTCGCGGTGGTCTGCGCCGCCTCGGCGGTACGCGGCGGCGCGATCTGCACCAGCGCCGCGGTCACCCCGAGCACCACCGCGGTGATCCCCAGCTCGACCAGCACCACCCCGCGCAGCCCGCGCGGCGACTCCTCGGCGGACCGCTCCTTGACCAGCTTCCGCGAGTACGCCGCCACCCCGATCACCACCGCGGCCAGCCCCACCTTGACCAGGATCAGCCGCCCGTAGGTGCTGGTGAACAGCCCGTCCAGGGTGGAGACCTCGATCAGGGCCTGCACCACGCCCGCGAAGATCAGCGCGCCGACCGCGGCGGCCGCCCAGCGCGACCAGATCGGCAGGATCGCGCCCAGCTCCCGGGCGTTGGCCCGGGGCAGCAGGAACGCGAAGAGCATGACGAGACCGCCCAGCCAGACCGCCATGGCGGCCAGGTGCAGCGCGTCCAGCACCACCGAGACGCCCGGGACCGGGGACGCGGTCGGGTGCCCGGTCAGCGGCCAGGTGGCCAGCGCGGCCACCCCGAGCACGCCGAGCAGGGCCAGGTCGAGCTTCGACTCGCCGCCGGCGCCGACCAGCAGCGGCCGGAGCAGGAAGGCGGCCGCGATCACCACGGCCAGCCGGACCAGCATCACCGCACCGAACGTGCTGCCCAGCACGTCGCGCAGGTCACCGAGCCGGACGTCGAAGAGGCCGGTGCCGAGCGTGTACGGCGCCTGGAGCCAGAGCCCGAGCACCGTGCTGCCGATGACCAGGCCGATACCCGTCCAGATCACCCGGCCGGGCCCCCGCCGGGACAGCCGCTGCGGCCAGAGCAGCGCGAGCACGAGCACCGGGCCGACCAGGAGCACCAGACCGGCGTACCCCACGTATTTGCCCACCGGGATCAGGGCCCGGACCACCGGGTCCACCTTGACGTCAGCGGTCTCGTCCGCCGAAGGCGGTGTCGACGCCGCGCCCACCGAGTAGGTGATCGTGCCGCCCACCGGATGGCTGTCCGCCGAGATCACCCGGAAGGTGACCAGGTACGTCCCCCGGGCGCCGCCGGAGCGCAGCGGGATGGTCACCCGGCCGCCCTCGGCCGTCGGATCACCCTGGTCGGCCCGGGAGCCGTCCGGAGCGATCACCCGGATCTTCCCGCTGATCAGCTGCACCGACTCACTGAAGGTCAGGGTCACCTTGTTGGGGGCGTCCGGCACGATCGTGCCGTTGCTCGGGTCGCTGCTGGTCAGCACGGCGTGCGCGCTGGCCGGGACGGCCGACAGCAGCACCCCGATCATGCCGATCAGCAGCCCGAGCAGAACGGTCGCGCCGCGGCGTCGGTCAACGGTCATGACGGCCATGCTCTCTGATCACGTTCTGTTCGACCACATGCGGGTGGTCGCCGGTGAGGTTCGGATGGTTCCGGGCCCGGACGGTTCGCGTACGATGCGGGTCGTGACGGCTGGTGAGCAGGAGACGGACGAGACCACCGCGCTGGCGCTCGCCGCTCGCGACGGTGACCCGGCCGCACAGGCCGGGTTCGTGCGGGCCACCCAGGCGGAGGTGTGGCGGTTCACCGCCGCGCTGGTCGATCCGGGCGTCGCGGACGATCTGACTCAGGAGACCTATCTGCGGGCGTTCCGGGCGCTGGACTCGTTCGAGGGCCGGTCGACGGTGCGCACCTGGCTGCTCGGCATCGCCCGGCGGACCTGCGCCGATCACCTGCGGGCCGTGGTCCGGCGGCGGAGATTGAACGTGCGGCTGGCCGCGCAGGCCGCCACCGAGGCGCCGGCGCCCGATCCGGCGCACCGGTTGAGCGGCGCCGACCTGCTGAGCCGGCTGAGCGAGGAGCGGCGGACGGCGTTCGTGCTGACCCAGGTGCTCGGGTTGTCCTACGCCGAGGCGGCCGAGGTCGAGTCGGTGCCGGTCGGGACGATCCGGTCCCGGGTGGCCCGGGCCCGCGACGAGCTGGTCACCGCGGTGGCGAAAGCCCAGGCAAGCTGAGAATGTGCTGAGACGCGAGATGATCGGGAACTGACCACCGACCACCTCCGTCTAACGAGGCGTGACCATGGAAACCATCACGCGTGCCGCGCTCTGGCCGTGGATCTCCACGCTGGCCCGGTTCGGGTTGGCCGCCGTGTGGCTGATCGCGGGCGCCACCAAGGTCGGTGACCTGGCCGAGTCGGCGCGGGCGGTGAATGCGTACCAGGTGATGTCCTACGACGCGGCCCGGGTGGTCGGCGCCGTGCAGCCGTTCCTGGAGATCGCGCTGGGCCTGCTCCTGCTGGCCGGTCTGGCCACGCGGCTGACCGCGGCGATCTCCGCGGTGCTGCTCGTGGTGTTCATCGGCGGGATCGCCTGGGCCTGGTCCCAGGGGCTGCGCATCGACTGCGGGTGCTTCAGCACCGGCGGCGAGCTCGGCGCCGGGCAGGACACCGCGTACGGCCTGGACATCCTGCGTGATCTCGGTTTCCTGGTGCTCGCCGGGATTCTGCTGTGGCGGCCGCGGACCCGGTTCTCGATCGATGGCGTGTTGATGGGGGAGTCGTCTTGAGCAAGGGAAACCGGGACCGGGCGGAGAAGGCCCGCCGGATCGTCGTGCAGCAGAAGGCCGCCGAGCGGCGCCGGCAGGTGACCGTCTGGACGTCGGTGGCGGTGGCCGTGGTGCTGCTCATCGCCGGGTTCATCGGGTACTCGACGCTCGCCGGGCAGGACAAGGGCAAGCTGGTCACGCCGAGCTCCGCGGTCGACGACGGGACCGCGTTCGCGGTCGGCACCGGCACGGTCGTCGTCGACCTCTACGAGGACTTCATGTGCCCGAACTGCAAGAACTTCGAGACCGCCAGCGGCGCCAAGCTGCGCGAGATGGCCACCTCCAACAAGATCACCCTGAGGTACCACGTGGTGTCGATCCTGGACCGCGCCTCGAACGGCACGAAGTACTCGACCCGCTCGGCCGGGGCAGCGGCGGCGGCCGGTGAGGCGGGCAAGTTCACCGAGTTCCACGACGTGCTCTACGCCAATCAGCCGGCGGAGGGCAGCGACGGCCTCACCAACGCGAAGATCATCGAGCTGGCGACATCGGTCGGGCTGACGGGTGACAAGTTCGCCGACGCGGTGAACTCCGGTACCTACGAACCATGGGCGACGCACGCGACCGAGGTCTTCTCCGAGCGCCACTTCAACGGCACTCCGACGGTCGTGGTCAACGGCACCCAGGTCGAGCAGCCCTCGCTGGAGAACATCACGCAGGCCATCGACAAGGCGGCCGGGTGAGGCGGGTCCTCCTGAGCTTGTGGGTGGCCGGTGCGATCGTCGCGCCGGCCACGCCCGCGTTCGCGCACGGCGGCGAGGGGGCGAACGTGACGGCGTACCGGACCACCGTCACCGGGATCAGCACCCCGATGGACGGCCTCACGGTCCGCACCGTCGAGGGTGGCGCCCGGCTCGAGCTGACCAACGACACCGGCCGCCCGATCGAGATCCTCGGCTACTCCGGCGAGCCGTACCTGGAGGTTCGCCCGGACGGCGTCTATCAGAACGCCTCCTCCCCCGCCGCCTACGTCAACCAGACGCTGGCCGGCGACACCCCGGTCCCGCCGACCGCCGACGTGACCACCGCACCGACCTGGCAGCGGATCTCCACCGGCACCACGGTCCGCTGGCACGACCAGCGCACCCACTGGCTCGGCGCGACCCGTCCACCCCAGGCGGTGGCCGATCCTGACCACGCGCACCGGCTGCGGGAGTGGGCGGTGCCGCTGCGCGACCAGGTCCGGGTCTTCGAGATCCGGGGCACGCTCGACTACGAGCCGCCGCCGGTGACCTGGGCGTGGTGGGTGGGCGCGGTCCTGCTCGGCCTGGCCTTGACGGCCCTGGTCCGCTTCCGCTCGCGGTGGATCGCGCCCCTCGCGGTCCTCGCCGGTCTCGCCGTCCTCACGTACGCCGTGACGCGCGGCCTGGACGGCGCCGGCTGGTCCGGAGTGCTCCTGCTGACCGGCGCCCTGGCCCTCGGGGCGGCCTGGCGGCACCCGCCGTTCTACCTGGCGCTGTCCGGTTTCGTCCTCGCGGCGTTCGCCGGTTTCGGCAGCTCGGACGCCTTCCTGGCGGCCGTGGTCCCGGCCGTCGGCCCGGGCTGGCTGGCCCGCGCCTGCGTCATGGTGACGCTCGCCACCGGCGCCGCCCTGTCCCTCACCGGCCTGCTCAGGATGCGCGCCGCCGTCCCGTCCCCCACCTCCCGGGTGGCGAGCGACTAGGGTGGCCTGAGGCGTCGCTCGGGTTGGTCAGGGAGGACATCGGTGTATCTCCACCGTCTGCGCGTCAGCAACGTGCGCGGCTTCCACGGCACCCACGAGGTCGACCTGTCGTTCGAGCTTGCCGCGGAGGGGGACCCGGACGAGCGGTATCCGGGCTTCGTCGTCCTCGCCGGCCGAAATGGATCGGGCAAGACGACCCTGCTCCAGGCCGCCGCGGCCGCCCTCGCCGGCCCGGCAGTGACCAACAACCTGACCGAGGGCATCCGTGACTGGGTGACGCATCACGCCACGGAAGCTGTCGTGCGCGCCGAGATCGAGCCAGCCGGGGACGAAGTGCTCTTCACGCCCGGCCGGCTCGACGCTCCGTTGAAGTGGCAACGCATCGAGAGCGTGCGGGCCCGACCCGAGCCCGGCGCGGCGGACGTGCGCCGGGTCGAGGAGTCCCTCTGGTCACCCCGCCCCACCAACTGGTTCGCTGCTGGATACGGACCGTTCCGGCGGCTGGCGGGAACCAGTGGCGAAGTTGCTCGCCTGATGGCCGGAGATTGGACCGTCGGCCGGTTCGCCACCCTCTTTCGCGAGGAGGCCTCCCTCGCCGAGACGGTGCACTGGCTTCAGCAGGTGAACTATCGCGCACGGTCCGGACAGCGGCCGCTCGCCGACCTCGAACGACTCGTCCTCGCACTACTCAACGACGGGTTGTTCCCGGACGGGCACATCGTCGACCGGGTGGATCCGGATGGTCTCTGGATCGTCCGGGACAACGGACGGCCGGTCCTGATCGAGGAGATGAGTGACGGCTATCGGAGCGTCGCGGCCCTGGTGACGGACATCATCCGGCAGATCAACGAGTGCTACCGCAATCACATCGCCTGGTCGATCACCGACGAGCCGCGAATTTTCAACTCCGGCGTCGTGCTGATCGACGAGATCGACGCGCATTTGCACATCTCCTGGCAGAAGCGGATCGGGCCGTGGCTCCGCGAGCACTTTCCGAACATCCAGTTCATCGTGACCACCCACAGTCCGTACGTCTGCCAGAGTGCCTCCCCCGGCGGCCTAATCCAGCTCCCCGGGCCGAACGACGACTTTGCGCCTCGAGTCGCTTCCGACGATCTCTATCGGCGAGTGGTGAACGGCAGCGCCGACGACGCCGTTCTCACCGAACTCTTCGGCGTCGAATCGCCCTACTCGCAGCGGGTCGACGAACTCCGCGCCGAACTCACCCGCCTCGAACGGCTCGCCATCCGCGGCACCGCCCAGCCCGACGACCTGGAGAAACTCGCGGACCTGACCGAGGAGTTGTCGCCCTCCCCCAGCAGCCGGGCCCGCGACGTCCTCGGCGAGGACGCGTGATCCCGTTCGCCCGTCGGCCCCTCCCGGCCGACCTGTCGGCGAGCCTGGCCGCGAAGACCGCCGTCCTTCGGACAAGCGCCACACCGTACGACGATGCCAGAAAGGCCTGGAAGACGGCCGGGCCGATTCGTCGCAGCTTGAAAAGACACCTGGGAGTCATGTGCGCCCGGCCCGCGTTCTGCATGTACTGCCACGAGAGCAGGGGCACCGACGTCGACCACTACGAGCCGATCAAGCGGGACCCCCTGCGGACCTTCGAGTGGCCCAACCACCTGCTCGCCTGCTCCTACTGCAACCAGCAAGCCAAGCAGGAGGCGTTCCCGCTGGATTCGGCCGGGACGCCGCTGCTGCTGGATCCGGCCGCCGACGACGCGGCCGACCACATGACGCTGGCGTCCACCGGCGTCTTCATCGAGCTCACGGCACGGGGCGCGGAGACGATCGCGGTGCTGGGATTGAACCGGCGACCGGAACTTGTCCAGGCCCGGCTCGTCTCCTGGCGGGGCGTGATCCGGGTGTTCGAGCAGGCCGCACGTGCCGGTGACGCGCTGACCGCCGACGACCTGGAGGATCTGCGATTCCTGCCGGTGGTGGACGCCTTCCACCACTTCGCGCACGACGTGGCGGCCGGGCGGCTCGGCCTCAAGGGTGTCCGACCGGCGCTCACGGCGTACGCAAGAAACAAGCTGTCGGTGATCAGCGGCGTTTTTCCCGGCTGTCGCCTCTAGATCGCGATGTCGTCCACGTTGACGTTGACGGCGATGACGCGCAGGCCGTAGCTCTGCACGGCCTCGGTCACCGTGGTCTGGACGGCGTTGGTCACCTCGGCGACCACCGTGCCGGCGGCCAGCACGACGACGATGTCGATGGTCACCGTGCCGTCCTTGACCCGGGCGGAGACGCCGCGGCTGGCGTCGCCGACAGTGTCCAGGCCGACCTTGTCGAGGACGCTGTTGAAGAAGCGGGCGACGTCGCCACCCAGGTCCGCGACACCGGGGACGGTGCGCGCCGCCGCGGCGGCGATCTTCTCCACCACCTCACCGGAGACGGTGGTGCTGCCGTTCGCCGTGGTACCGCCCGTGGGCTCGGTCATGACCCTGATCTCCGCTCTCGACGAGTCTGCCCGCGGAGCGTACTGAAGATCCGCGGGCGCCCGCCAGACCGTCCGTGAATTGTCCGGGGTGGAGCATCGGAAAACACACTGTCCACCGTGTCCCGAATGCGGAAAACGACGTTTCCCCGCTTCCCCGAAACGGAATCGCCAGATGACCTCTACCAGCGAAAACGTTGGCATATCCGGGCCGGCGAAACGCCGGTAGCGTACGTTTCACTGCCACGGGAGGCGTCATGGGAAATGACCACTACGGCGATGAGCTGACCCTCCGGTTGTCCGACATCGCCGACATCACCGCGCTCGACGACGATCAGGCGCTGACCACCTTCATGCGCGATCTGGTGACCCGGATCGGGATGACCGTGATCGCCGGTCCGCTGGTGGCCACCGAGGGCGGACCGCCGGAGAAGTCCGGCAAGTCGGCCGTGGTGATCCTGGCCGAGTCGCACGCCGCCATCCACACCTATCCGCACCTGCGGGAGATCTTCGTCAACGTCTTCTCCTGCAAGCCGTTCCGCGAGGCCGACGTGCTCGCCGAGTTCCGCCGGCTGGTCGGCGACTACGAGGTCAGTGAGCACACCCTGCGCCGCCGGGGCGAGGAGTGGCCCCGGGATCTGTCCGCCGCCGAGCGACTGTGGAGCGGCCGCCGGGCACCCGCCTGACCCGGCACTATCGTCGGTCCCATGACTGACAACGTGCGTCTCGGCGCCGGCGACGCCGCGCCTGACTTCACTTTGCCCACCGACACCGGCGAGAGCCTCTCGCTCAAGGACCTGCGCGGGCGCAAGGTCGTGCTGTACGCGTATCCGGCCGCGATGACGCCGGGCTGCACCAAGCAGGCCTGCGACTTCCGCGACTCGCTCGCCTCGCTCCAGGCCGCGGGTTACGAGGTGGTCGGCATCTCCCCCGACAAGCCGGAGAAGCTGGCGAAATTCCGTGAGCGCGACGCGATCACGTTCCCGCTGGTCAGCGACGTGGACAAGAGCGTGCTGACGGCGTACGGCGCGTTCGGCGAGAAGCAGCTGTACGGCAAGACGGTCACCGGCGTGATCCGGTCCACGTTCGTGATCGACGAGAACGGGGCGATCGAGCGCGCCCTCTACAACGTCAAGGCCACCGGGCACGTCGCCAAGCTGCGCCGCGACCTCGGCCTGGACTGATCTTTTCTTTCCGGCACCGTCCGAAATCCGGGAAAGTCCGCAAGTCCGGGCCACCCGCGCCGATCAGGAGAGCAATCCACCCCGGCGCCGGGTGACCGGACTCACGGCGGCCGTCATGCGGTACCAACCCGCAAGGCGGCCGCCGTGCACGGTTCCGGGTGGAACCGAGGAGCCACGAACGGCAGTGACCGTTTAGACTCCACCCAACGCTTTGCTCGTGATGGGTAAAACGGGCGGGAGTGGCGAAATTGGCAGCCGCGCGGGTTTTAGGTGCCCGTGCCCGAGAGGGCGTGAGGGTTCGAGTCCCTTCTCCCGCACAAGTTCTCCGCCGAGGCGGTTATCCACAGGTTGTGCACAACGCAGTCGGCAGCCCCGCCGGGGTGCGATGGCGGGGCTGTCGACTGGGGGGACCGGGCAAAGCTGTCAATCGCAGGTGGTCTCGCCGGCCGCGAGCGCGACCAGGGCGTCCTCGGTGGTGCTCGGGGCGGCCGCGGCGGCCGACTCGGGCAGCGGGGCCACCAAGGACGCCGGCGGGGAAACGGCCGCGGGCTTGGTGGCGGCGGGCGACGACTTCTTCGTACGGGTGGGGGACGGCGACGTCGTGGTGGCCTTCTCGACGACCGTGGTGGAGCCGCCGGTGAAGGCCTTCGAGGTCTTCTGCACCGTGCCGGGATCCATGTCGATGCCGGAGACCGTGGTGGCGTTGCCGTACACGTCAGTGATCTTGATCTTGTAGGGCCCGGAGCCGGCGCCGCCATCGATCAGCCAATAGTTGTAGTCGGTGCGGTGCGCCGACTTGAAGCTGCCGCCCGGAGCGGCGACCTGGACCGACGACAGCAGGTTCCCGTGGTTGTCGATGCGGGCGGCGAACCAGTACCGCGAGGCGCCTTCCTTGATCCGGACGGTGATCGGTCCGGGCGTCGCCGGGTTGGTGACCAGCTTGTACTTGATCGGGATGATGCCGTCGACCTCGGCGCCGATCTTCTTGAACGCGGTGCGGCTCAGATCCAGGTGCCCGGCCGGGCACTCCGGGCAGGAGTCGAAGACCTTGACCCGGACCTTGCCCTTCGGACCGGTGACGTCGAGGTAGGCGCCGCAGGAGGCGCCCTCGGCGTACTGCTCCGGGCCGAGCGCGACGTACAGGTCGTCGGCGGGCACCTCGAACGAGCAGTTTCCGGTGGTGCCACCGAGCTCGTAGAAGGTGGCCTTGCCGGTCTTGGTGCTGGTGCTCGGCGGCGCGGCACAGGCCGATCCGCCGGTCTGGAGCAGCAGCGCCACGCCGATGATGCCGGCGAGGGCCGCGGCGCCGCCGGCGGCGAGCCATCGGGTCGGGAACGGGCGTCGATGAGCACTCACGCTCAGCGATACTGCTTCGGCCGGACGCCGCGGGCAAATCTTCTAAGACACTCCTAAGACACAGGTACCGCTTATGAGTGCCACGTCACTCCACCGGTATCACCGCGTCGCCGATCCGCAACTCCCCGGTTTCGCCGGCCGCGAGGTCCGGGATCAGATTGACCGCGAACATCAGGCCGCCGCCGATCCGGCGGTGCCTGCCCAGCACGTGCAGCGGCTGCCGGCCGCTCTCCCCGGTCTCCTGGTCGATGGTGGTGACCCGGCAGCGGGCGCAGTGCTTGGGCACCCGGAAGGTCAGCTCGCCGATCCGCAACCGGCCGCCCAGCCAGCCGTCCTCGGCCCAGGCCGGCGCGCCGGTGACCACCAGGTTCGCCCGGAACCGGTGGATCGGGACCGGGTCCTCGCCGCTCTGCGCCAGCCAGTCGTTGACCGCGTCCAGCGAGGCGGTGTTGGCCAGCAGCAGTGGGTAGCCGTCGGCCAGGCTGACCCGGTCGTCGGGCAGCGCCAGCTCCTCGATGGTCCGGCCGGTCGGGTCGGCCTGCCAGACCAGCCGGGCGTCCCGGCCGAGGAACTCACGGCACCACGCGCTGCCGGCCTCGCTGAGCCGGGCCGGGACCTCGGGCTTGTTGCGGAACACGCGCACGCCGACCTTCGGCCCGTCGGCGGGCTCGTCCAGGTCGAGGCCGGGCAGGCCGGGAGCGGTGAGGCGCAGGCCGCCGGGCCGCGGGTGCACGGTGAGCTGGGTGAGGCGGGCGGTGTCCCGCTGGGTGATGCCGACGCCGTCCGGGTCGATCATCATCCAGCGGCGGTCGCCGGTCAGGCCCCAGGGCTCGACGACGACCGTGTCGTGGTCGAGGCGATGACAGCCCTTGACCGGGTAGGTGTGCAGCTCAGCGATCCGCATGCGTCCCACGATGCCATGCTTGAAATGATCTTCGCCATGCTGCTTCTGCTGGATCTGGACAACACACTGATCGACCGGGACGGGGCGTTCCGGGAGGCGGCCGAGTCCTTTCTCGCCGGGCACGGCCTGCCGGCCGCCGACCTCGGCTGGCTGCTGACCACCGACGCGAGCGGCTATCGGCCCCGGGCGGAGGTGGCCGCCGCACTGGCCGAGCGATATCCGGACGCGGTGCCGGAGGAGGCCGTACGGTCCTTTCTGGACAACGGGGCGGCGGACCGGGTACGGCTGGCGGAGACCACCCGGCTCGCCCTGGACGAGGCCGCCGCGGCCGGCTGGACCCGGGTGATCGTGACGAACGGGCGGGTCGGCCAGCAGACCAAGAAGATCCACACCTGTGGCCTGGACCGGCACGTCGACGGATGGGTGATCTCGGAGGGGGTCGGGTGCAAGAAGCCGGACCCGGAGATCTTCCACGCCGCCGCCGCGACGGCCGGGGTGCCGCTCTCGGCCGCCTGGATGATCGGGGACTCGGCGCACGCGGACGTCGGCGGCGCGCACGCCCTCGGCCTGCCCACCGTGTGGATCTCCGCGGGGCGGGAGTGGACGGAGGCGGCGTACCGGCCGACGCACGTCGTGACCGAGGTGGCCACCGGGATCCGGCGCGCTCTTTCCGGTAGAACCGATGCGCACGTCTAGCCCGGTGAAATTCGTCATGCATACGCTGTGCCGGTGACTGGGGAGCGGGTGCTCGACCTGTTTCAGGGGGCGCGCCTGACGCCGACGCAGCGGCGGATCGCGCAGATTCTGGTGGAGCACTCGGGTAAGGCGGCCTACCTGTCGGCGGCCGAGGTCGCGGGACTGGCCGGGGTGAGCCAGCCGTCGGTGACCCGGTTCGCGATGGCGGTCGGCTACCCCGGATATCCGGCGTTGCGGCGGGAGCTGCGGGCGCTGGCGTCCGGTGCGCCCGCCGAGCCGGCCGGGCGCAACGGGATGCAACGCGCGGTGCTGGCCGAGGCCGAGCACCTGCGACAGCTCGCGGACGATCTCGGGCGGCTGGAGGACGTACGGAAAGGGGCGGAGATCCTGGCCGCAAGCCGTCCGTTACCGGTCCTCGGTCTGCGGGCGGCGGCGCCGCTCGCGGCGTATTTCGGCTACTTCGCGGCGAAGGTCTTCCCGGACGTGCGGCTGCTCGACTGCGGCGGGACCGGGCTGCTGGACCGGCTGGACCAGGTGCGGGCGGCGGGGGCCTCGGCGCTGCTGGCGATGGTGCTGCCGCGCTATCCGCGGGAGTCGGTGGCGGCGATCCGGGAGGCCCGGGCGGCCGGGTTCGCGGTGGTGGCGATCACCGACTCGCCGGTGAGCCCGATCGCCGAGCTGGCCGACGTGGTGCTGCCCGCCGCAGTCGGCACGCGCCTGGTGTTCGACCTGCACACCGGGCCGATGACGATGGCCATGGTGCTGCTGGAGGCGATGTGCGACACCGCGCCGGAGCCGGTGCACCGGCGGCTGGAGGAATTCGAGGCGGTCGCCTCACGTCGCGGGCTCTTCGTGGCTTGAGGCGACCGAGTAACGGCGCAGCTCCGGGACCGTGCGCAGCACCGCGACGACCGTGACGACGGTGAGCAGGCCACCGACGCCGATGGTGAGGCGCGGCCCGGCCAGCGCCCCGATCGAGCCGTGCAGCAGGTTCGCCAGTTGCGGGCCGCCGAACAGCACGACCGTGAGGGCGCCCTGGATCCGCCCGCGCATCGCGTCGTCGGTGTACGCCTGTGAGATCGCGTTGCGGAACGTGCTCAGCACGAAGTTGACCGCGCCGCCGGCGGCCAGCACCACCAGCGCCGTCCACAGCCGGGTGGTGAGGCTGAACACGACGACCGTCGCGCCCCAGGCGATGGCCGCGCCGGCCATCATCAGCCCGTGCCGGCGGGCCCGGGTGAACAGGCCGGAGCCGAGCCCGGCCAGCACCACCCCGGCCGGGTACGCGGCGTACAGGAAACCCGCCGACGCCGGGCCGAACACCCGCGCGGCCAGCTCCGGGTAGAGCGCCGACGGCATCCCGAACACCATCGCGGCGAGGTCGACGGCCAGCACCGCGACCAGCATCCGGCTGCCGGCCAGGTAGCGGAAGCCGGCCAGCACCTGCCGGCCGATCGAGCCGCGCGGCGGGGCGCCGGTGGGCGGGAGGGCCGGGAGGCGGTGCACGGCGTACAGGACGGCCAGCAGGGCCACCGCGTCGCAGAGGTAGAGGCCGGCCAGGCCGATGACCGGAATCAGCAGGCCGGCCAGGGCCGGGCCGACGATCGAGCCGGTGTAGCGGACCAGCGAGCTCAGACTGTTCGCGGCGGGCAGCAGGTCGCCGGGGACGAGCCGGGGCAGCACCGCGCCGGACGTCGTGCTGATCGCGCCGAGGCTCAGCCCCTGCCCGCCGACGAGCAGCAGGAGCAGCCACAGCGGGGCGCCGCCGAGTGCGGCCTGCGCCCACAACGCCAGGTAGACCACGGCCAGACCCGACTGGGCGGCCAGCAGCACCCGGCGGCGGTCCCGGGTGTCGGCCAGCGCCCCGGTGCCGAGCGCCGCGCCGGCCAGGCCCAGGAAGGACACCACGGCGGCGGCGCCGACCGCGGCCGAGGACCCGGTGGTCGCGTAGAGCTGCACCGGGACCGCGACCACGCCGAACGAACCGCCCACCGCGGCCACCAGCGAGGCGGTCCACATCCGGCGGTATGCCGGGACGGCCAGCGGCCGCAGATCCGTCAGCGTCCGCCTCAGCGGGGCAGTTCCTTCGCCACGACCTTGGCCAGCTCGCGGAACGCCTTGCCCCGGTGGCTGATCGCGTCCTTCTCCGCCGGGCTCAGCTCGGCGTTGGTCCGCTCCTGGCCGTCGCCGAGGAAGATCGGGTCGTAGCCGAAGCCACCCTCGCCACGCCGTGCGCGCAGCAGCCGCCCGGTCTGCCGGCCCTCGACCAGGTGCTCCCGCCCATTCGGCAGGACCAGCGCGGCGGCGCAGACGAACGCGGCGCCGCGGTGCTCGTCCCCGACGTCGCTGACCTGGGCGAGCACCAGGTCCAGGTTGGCCGCGTCGTCGCCGTGCGCCCCGGACCAGCGGGCACTGAACACGCCGGGCATGCCGTTGAGCGCGGTGACCGCCAGGCCGGAGTCGTCGGCGACGGTCGGCAGGCCGGTGCGCTTGGCGCCCTCCCGAGCCTTGATCAGCGCGTTCTCACCGAAGGTGAGGCCGGTCTCCGGGACATCCGGGTAACCCGGGAAGTCGGCGAGGCCGACCAGCTCGATCTGGTGCATGCCGAGCGCGGCGTCCAGGATGCGCTGCAACTCGACGAGCTTCTTCTTGTTCGCGGTGGCCAGCAGAAGGCGGGCGCTCACTGGGCGAGGGCCTTCTGCTGCGCGACGGCCAGCTCGGCGCAGCCGCGGAGGCCGAGGTCGAGCATGGCGTCCAGCTGGGACCGCTTGAACACACCGTTCTCCCCGGTGCCCTGCACCTCGACGAAGTCGCCGGCGCCGGTGCAGACCACGTTCATGTCGACCTCGGCGGCCACATCCTCCTCATACGGAAGGTCGAGCCGTGCCTCGCCGTCGATGATCCCGACACTGACCGCCTGGATCGAGGTGTGCAGCACCTTCTCCACCTTGCCGGCCAGCGCCTTGCGGCCGGCCAGCCAGGTGACCGCGTCGTGCAGCGCCACGTAGGCCCCGGTGATCGCGGCGGTCCGGGTGCCGCCGTCGGCCTGGAGCACGTCGCAGTCCAGGACGATCGAGTTCTCCCCGAGCGCCTTGAGGTCGATGCAGGCGCGCAGGCTGCGGCCGATCAGCCGGGAGATCTCCTGGGTCCGCCCGCCGACCTTGCCTTTCACGCTCTCCCGGTCGCCGCGGGTGTTGGTGGCGCGCGGCAGCATCGCATACTCCGCGGTCAGCCAGCCCAGGCCGGAGCCTTTGCGCCAGCGGGGCACCCCCTCGGTGACGCTGGCGGTGCAGAGCACTCGGGTGTTGCCGAACTCCACCAGCACCGAACCTTCGGGGTGGATGCTCCAATGCCGGGTCAGGGTCACCGGTCGCAACTGGTCGGCCGAACGGCCGTCGGGACGCGCCATGACCACAACCCTATGCGTAGCGGGGTGCGCCGGCTTCGTCCGCCCCGGACTCGCGCACCAGACGCGGCCGCGGGACCGCCGGACGGATCAGCGCGGGGGCCGGCACCGGCACCTCGGCCGGCTGCACGTCGTGCGCCCGGAGGAAGCCCTCCACCGACCGGGCCCAGCCGAACTGCTCGGCCCGGGCGCGGGCGGTCGCCCGGCGCTCGTCACGCGGCCGGGCCATCAGCTGGGAGACCCCGTCGGCGAACGCGTCCGGGGTGCCCGGCACCGCGACACCGGCCTCGCCGATCACCTCGGGCAGCGCGCTCTGCTCGTCGACCACCACCGGGGTGCCGCAGGCGAGCGCCTCCAGCGCGGCGAGCCCGAAGGTCTCCACCGGGCCGGGCGCGACCACGACGTCGGCCGAGGCGAGCAGCGCGGCGACCGCCTTGCGGTCGGCGATGTGCCCGGCGAAGCGCACCGGCAGCCGGGCCGCACGGTACGCCAGCGCGGCCCGCCGGGTGCCGTCCCCGGCCACCACCAGCACGGCCGGCACCTTGCCGTTGCGCAGCGCCGCCACCGTGTCCACGGCCAGCTCCGGCCGTTTCGCGGCGGAGAGCCGGCTGGCGTAGACGATGAGCAGCTCCTCCGGCCGGGCGTAGCGGGACCGGACGGCGATGTCGAGCCGGCTCGGGTGGAACACGTCCAGGTCGACGCCGAGCGGCACCTCCACCAGGTTCGGCACGCCGAGGCGGCGGAACTCGGCGGCGGCGAACGCGGTGGTGCAGACGATCGTGTCGAACGCCTCGGCGGTACGCCTGTTCAGCCGGTCGGCGAGGGCGTCCCGTTTGGGCATGCCCCAGACACCGAGCAGACCGGCCAGGCTCTCGTGCGAGACCATCATCGACCGGACCCCGCGCTGCCGGGCCCAGGTGCCGGTCCAGCGCAGCGTGGTGCGGTCGGAGACCTCGATCCGGTCGGGTTTCAGGCTGTCCAGCAGCTTGGTCAGCTCGCGCCGCCCGGCCAGCACACGCTGGCCGCCGGTCCGCGGGATGGGGGCGCTGGGCAGGGTGATCACCCGTCCCTGGCGCAGCTGCCGGTCCTTGAACTGCCGCCCGGGAACGATCAGGACGGCCTCGTGGCCGGCACGCTGATAACCCTTGCCGAGCTCACGCAGAGTGGTGCGCAGGCCACCGGTATGAGCCGTGACGAAGTTGGCCAGGCGGACTATGCGCATGCAACAACTCCAAGATCACGACACGTGGCGCACCGGTGCAAGCCGATCCCACCCCGTACCGGCTCAGAGATCGTATCTGGCGCCCGGGCGGACCACTTCGACCGGTCCCGCGTACGCGGCTCCGGCCGCCTCCACGATAGAGGCCTCGCTGGCCCACGCCGGGACGAGATGCGTCAGGAGCAGCTTTGCCACGTCCGCCTTGGTGGCCGCCTCCCCCGCCTCACCGCCGGTCAGGTGCAGGTCCGGCGGGTTCGGCACGCCGTCCATGTAGCTGGCCTCGCAGAGGAACAGATCGGCGCCGGCCGCCAGGCGCAGCAGCGCCTCGCAGGGTGCGGTGTCCGAGGAGTAGGCGATCACCCGGCCGTTGTGCTCGATCCGGACGCCGTACGTCTCCACCGGGTGGTTGACCCGGTCGACGGTGACGGTGAGCGGCCCGATCGGGAAGGTGCCCGGTTGCAGTCCGTAGAACGTGTACACGTCGTCGACCGGCTCGCCCTCGGCGCTGTAGGCGGCGGCGATCCGCTCGGCGGCGCCCAGCGGCGCGTACACCGGCAGGGCCGGCAGCGGGCCGGCCGGGTCGTAGCGGCGGACCACGACATAGGTGCACGCGTCCAGCATGTGGTCACAGTGCAGATGGGTGAGCAGGATGGCGTCGATCGCCCGCATGTCCGAGTACCGCTGCAGGGCGGAGAGCGCTCCCGATCCGAAGTCGATCAGCAGCCGGAATCCCTCGGCTTCCACGAGATAGGCCGAACAAGCCGACTCGGGGCCGGGGAAACTGCCGGCACAACCGAGAACGGTTAGTCGCATGCGGGTCCCTCTGACTCACACTGGGTCGGCCACTTCTGAGTCGACCCCATCTGGGTCGTCCACGCCCCGCCCGACCGGTCCGCGCTGGACTTGTCAGACCAGTCAATCACGGAGCGAAGCGTACGCCGTGACCACTGCCTGACGTTAACAACTGATCGATTTGTCGCTAAATCGACAACGCACATCACAGACCCTGTGACCTCGGTCGTCACCATTTCCACCGTCACGTCCGGTAAGCCCTTTGCGTTGCTCTCAGTGAGCACGTGAAAGCGATCTGATGGAGGCGACGTGACCGCGGTCGAGCCGGCCCGCATCTCCCGCACCGCGTTACCCGAAATCGTCCCGTTCGAACCGTCCTGGGATCCGGAACCGCCGATTTTCCGATTCCCGGCCGAGGACGACGAAGCACCCGAGTCCGCCCGGGTGCTGGCGATGGCGGGGTATTCGGCGATGCTGGGCCTCACCGGTGTCGGGGTCGGGCTGTACGCACTGGTGGCCGTCCTTCGCGGGGCGCCCGGCTGGTACCTGCCGGCGCTGGCGATGCTGACCATGTTCAGCGTGGGGCTGGCGGTCGGCGCGTTCCTCTCCGTCCACCAGCGCACCCTGCCATGGATCCTGTTGCTGGCAGCAGCGCCCCCGATGCTGGGAGCGCTGCTGCTCGCGGTGGCCTACTAGGTGGGCCGTCAGGCCCACAGCTGGCCCTCGAGGGCTTCCTCGGCGTCGTTGAGCGTGCCGCCGTACGCCCCCGTCGACAGGTATTTCCACCCGCCGTCGGCGATCACGAAGGCGACGTCGGCACGCTTGCCGTTCTTGACCGCCTCGTGCGCCACCGCGAGGGCGGCGTGCAGGATCGCCCCGCTGGAGAAGCCCGCGAAGATCCCCTCGACCTCGACGAGCTGGCGGGTCCGCAGCACCGCGTCCCGGGTGCCCACCGAGAACCGGCGATCCAGCACGCTGGCGTCGTACAGCTCCGGGACGTAGCCCTCGTCGATGTTGCGCAGGCCGTAGACCAGTTCGCCGTACCGCGGCTCGGCGGCGATGATCTGGATGCCCTCGACCTTCTCCTTGAGGAACCGGCCGGTGCCCATCAGGGTGCCGGTGGTGCCCAGGCCGGCCACGAAGTGCGTGATCGTGGGCAGGTCGTGCAGCAGCTCCGGACCGGTGGTCTCGAAGTGCGCGCGGGCGTTCGCCGGGTTGCCGTACTGATACAGCATCTTCCAGTCGGGGTGCTCGGCGGCGATCTGCTTGGCGGTCGCGACCGCCTGGTTCGACCCGCCGGCGGCCGGCGAGAAGATGATCTCAGCGCCGTACATCCGCAGGAGCTGGACGCGCTCGGCCGACACGTTCTCCGGCATCACGCAGACCAGCCGGTAACCCCGCAGCTTGGCCACCATGGCCAGGGCGATGCCGGTGTTGCCGCTGGTCGGCTCCAGGATGGTGTCGCCCGGGCGGAGATGCCCGGACTCCTCGGCCTCGCGCACCATGAAGAGCGCGGCACGGTCCTTGATGCTGCCGGTCGGGTTGCGGTCCTCCAGCTTGGCCCAGAGCCGCACCGGTGGCGCCCCCTCGGGCACCACCGGGGAGAGGCGGGGCAGGCCGACGAGCGGCGTGCCCCCGCACGCGTCCAGCAGGCTCTCGTAACGAGCCATGATTACCGGTCCTCGGTCACTTGCCCAGGAGGGCGGCGGCCGCCGCGAAACCCAGCGCGCCACCGGCCACGGCCGGGAGGATGGTGATCGAGTCACCGTCGTTCAGCTTCGCGTCGAGCGCGCCGAGGAAGCGGACGTCCTCGTCGTTGACGTAGATGTTGACGAAGCGGTGCAGGCCACCCTCGGGGGTGATCAGCCGGCCCTTGATGCCGTTGTGCTTGGCGTCCAGGTCGTCGATCAGGGCGGTGAGGGTGTCACCGGCGCCCTCGACGACCTTCGAGCCGCCGGTGTAGCTGCGCAGGATGGTGGGGACGCGAACTTCGATAGCCATGATTGGTCATGCTCCTCAAGTCGGAAGTTACGGGCAGGGTCGATCAGGTCGCGCGATTAACGGCAGCGACACTCGTAGACGACCGACACCGGGCTCTGCCCGAACATGTACGACTGCACGACACTCACCTTCACGACTTCACCGTCGCATCCACGATGTTGACCTCTTCTTCGGTCACCACACCGTCCACGATACGGAACGAGCGGATCTCCTCCGCATCGGGCTCACGGGTCGAGACGAGCAGGTAGTGCGCGCCCGGCTCACCGGCGAAGGAGATGTCCGTCCGAGACGGGTACGCCTCCGTGGCGGTGTGCGAGTGGTAGATGACCACCGGCTCCTCGTCGTTGTCGTCCATCTCGCGCCAGACCCGCAGGTGCTCCATCGAGTCGAACTCGTAGAACGTCATCGACCGGGCGGCGTTGTCCATCGGGATGTGCCGGGTCGGCACGTCACTGCCGATCGGCCCGGCAACCACACCGCAGGCCTCGTCCGGGTGGTCCCGGCGGGCGTGGGCGACGATCGCACGCACGATCGAACTGTCGATGGTCAGCACGGCGTTCACATTACCGAAGTATTTCGCCACCCCGCGCGTGGCGAGGCACACACTCGGCGTCGCTACTTGATCTCCGGCAGCGCGTTGAGCAGCGACTCCTGGAGATATCCGAGGTAGGCGTAGACGGAGAGCTGGAACACCCGGCTGGAACCGGGATCCTCCAGCACCGCCTCGTCCAGCTCCTCGGCCAGGTCGGTGTCCGCCTGGATGTCCAGGCGGGTGCCCATCGCCAGCCGGGCGTCGTTGATCGCCCGCAGCCAGGCCTCGGCGGCCTCGCCGTCCAGGCGCACCTCGCCCTCGCCCTCGTCGGGCAGCGCGGCCAGGATCGCGCCGGCCTGGTCGATCTTCGCGGTCTTCAGGTCGCCCTCGGTGTACAGCCGGAACTCGGTCGAGTCCTCCGGCCGGTCCGGATAGATGTCCGGGAAGAGGCGGCCGACCACCGGGTCGGTGTGATCCATCCCGTCGGTCAGCAGGCCCACCACCTCGGCGGCCACCTTCCGCAGGACGCGCACCTCGTCATAGGCGAACGTGGCCACACACTGACCGCCGCTGCGTCGGAACATGCTCTTCCCCACCCGCTTTGTCAGGCTCGGTCCACAGTTGCCCAGAGACCGTATCCGTGCAGTTGGTTGGCGTCCATCTCCATGCGCTCCCGGGCGCCGGTGGAGACCACCGCCTTGCCCTTGGTGTGCACGTCCATCATCAGCCTTTCGGCCTTTTCCTTGCTGAATCCGAAGAGCTTCTGGAAGACCCAGGTCACGTACGACATCAGGTTGACCGGATCGTCCCAGACGATGGTCACCCAAGGTCGATCCTCGGCCGGTACTTCCTCGATCTCCGGCGTCTCGACGGGAGCAACCTGAGGCAACGCCATGCCCCCCATGGTGCCACCGGTTCGGCCGTACCTGTGAACCGGAGCACCGAACGGCAGGTCGCGGCGTGTTGCCGAAGCACGCATTAGGGTAGGTCGCGTGAATACGACCGGGCCGGCTCTGCTGACCGACCACTACGAGCTGACCATGATCAGTGCCGCGCTCAAGGACGGCACCGCGGATCGGCAGTGCGTCTTCGAGGTCTTCGCCCGCCGGCTGCCCACCGGCCGGCGTTACGGCGTGGTCGCCGGCACCGACCGGCTGATCGACCTGATCGCCGGCTTCCGGTTCGACCCGGCCGAGATCGACTTCCTGCGGTCCTCCGGCGTGGTCGACGAGCCGACCGCGACATGGCTGGCCGGCTATCAGTTCACCGGCGAGATCGAGGGGTACGCGGAGGGCGAGCTGTTCTTCCCGGGCTCGCCGATCCTCACCGTCTCCGGCAAGTTCGCCGAGTGCGTGGTGCTGGAGACCCTGATCCTCTCGGTGCTCAACCACGACTGCGCGATCGCGGCCGCCGCCGCCCGGATGGTCACCGCCGCCCGCGGCCGGCCGATCATCGAGATGGGCTCCCGGCGCACCCACGAGCACGCCGCGGTCGCCGCCGCCCGGGCCGCCTACCTGGCCGGTTTCGCCTCCACCTCCAACCTGGCGGCCGGCCGCGCCTACGGCATCCCGACCACCGGCACCTCGGCGCACGCGTTCACGCTGCTGCACGACGACGAGCCGGCCGCGTTCGGCTCCCAGGTGGCGGCCCTCGGCAAGAACACCACGCTGCTCGTCGACACGTACGACATCACCCAGGGCATCCGGAACGCGATCGCGGTGGCCGGCCCCGACCTGCGCGCGGTCCGGATCGACTCCGGCGACCTGTCGGTGCTCGCCCAGCAGTCCCGGGAGCTGCTCGACTCGCTCGGCGCCACCGAGACGAAGATCATCGTTTCGGGTGACATGGACGAGTACTCGATCGCCACCCTCGCCGCCGAGCCGGTCGACATGTACGGCGCCGGCACCGCCGTGGTCACCGGTTCCGGAGCGCCCACCGCCGGCCTGGTCTACAAGCTGGTCGAGGTGGCCGGCCGCCCGGTCGTCAAGCGCTCGGAGAACAAGGCGACCGTCGGCGGCCGCAAGACCGCCGTGCGCCGGCACAAGCCCACCGGCACCGCCATCGAGGAGATCATCGTCTCCCAGGGGGTGCCCGACCACCAGGCCAACGACCGGCTGTTGCAGCGCACCTACATCGCCGCCGGCGAGCCGCAGCCCCGGCCCGGCCTGAGCGAGTCCCGGGACCACCTGCGGCAGTGCCTGATCTCCATCCCGTGGGAGGGCCTCAAGCTCTCCGCGGGCGACCCGGCCATCCCGGTCATCATCATTCCCACCGTCTAGGGGGCCGCCATGTCACGCGCGCTGATCATCGTCGACGTGCAGAACGACTTCTGCGAGGGCGGCTCGCTGCCGGTCACCGGTGGCGCCGCCGTCGCCAAGGGCATCTCGCTGGTGCTCGACAAGGCCGGCGAGCGGTGGGACCACGTGGTCGCCACGAAGGACTACCACGTCGACCCGGGCGCGCACTTCAGCGCGCACCCGGACTACGTCGACTCGTGGCCGGCGCACTGCGTGGCCGGCTCGTCCGGCGCCGACTTCCACCCGGAGCTGGTCACCGACCGGATCGAGGCGATCTTCCACAAGGGCGCGCACCAGGCGGCGTATTCCGGCTTCGAGGGGCACACCGAGGCCGGCGAGGATCTCGCCGGGTGGCTGCGGGCCAAGGGAGTCACCGACGTCGAGGTCGTGGGCATCGCGACGGACCATTGCGTACGCGCGACCGCCCTCGACGCCGCCACCGCGGGCTTCGCCACGACCGTGCTCCTGGAACTGACCGCCGGCGTGGCCAAGACGACGACGGACGCGGCCCTCGACCAGTTCCGCGCCGCCGCCGTCGCCACCACCGGCGCCCCGATCGTCGCCCCCGCCTGACCGCCGCTCAGCGACAGCGGCGAAACACCAGGTGGTCCTCCTCGGCCGGCTCCAGGGTCAGCACCAGACTCCAGCCACCGAACTCCTGGTAGGCGTCGAGCACCAGCTCCGCATCACCCGAGTGGAGCTGGTCGAATCCGGCCGGATCGCGCCCGCCCAACTCGTCGATCCAGATCGCGATCCGCTCCCGCCGCTCCGGCGCGGCGTCCGCCTCCAGCGAGCTGAGCTCCCAGCCACCGGCGGCCACCACCGCCCCATCGGCCGATTCCCGCCTCGCGGCCACCGACGGGCGTCCTGCGTCGGCGCGGTTCCCTGTCGAGCGCGGAGCGGCCGTGCCCGCGCCGCCGACCGGTAACGAATCACTCGCACCGGCCGAGCCCCCGCCGCCGACCGGTAACGAATCACTCGCACCGGCCGAGCCCCCGCCACCCACCGGCAACAGACCACTCGCACCGGCCGAGCGCCCTACGCCGACCGGTAACGAATCACTCGCACCGGCCGAGCCCCCGCCACCCACCGGCAACGAATCACTCCCAGCGGCCGTGCCCCCGCCGCCCACCGGCAACAGATCACTCGCACCGGCCGAGCCCCCGCCGCGGACCGGTGACGGATCACTCGCACCGGCCGAGTCCTCGTCGCGGACCGGTGACGGATCACCCGCACCGGCCGAGTCCTCACCGCGGACCGGTGGTGGATCGATCTGACCACGCAGCGTCGAGGAGAGACCAGAAACGGTCAGTCCGCCGGCGGGATCCAGACGAAGAACGTCGCCTTCGGTGGAGCACCACCCGTGCGCGAACTCGGATTCCGCCTGCTCCGCCTCGCTCACGGCGTCCCCGGTGCCGAGCAGGTACCACCCACCGGCCCCGACCACATCCGCCAGCCCCACCCCTGCCAGCATCGCCCCGAGAACCAACCACCAGATACGACGTCCCATCCCGCCCCTCCCAAGATCAATCCTGGCGGGGGCGGAAACGCCGGAGAAGGCCCTTCACAGGCCCTCCACAACACCTCCGCGAGCCGCACTCAGTCGCCTGCCCCAGACCAGCTCAACAGCCGCCCGGTCTCCTACGGCTCAACGGAGCATCCGCCCAGCGCCGGCGGCTGGGGCTACCGCATGGCGAGCTGCCAACAGCGGCCCGCGTGCCCTGGCCGGGGCATCGACCCGCCGGCCCTTCGGGAGCTTGCCGGGACATCCCCTGGTCCGCCGTGATCACGCCGCACCTGGCACGGAAGCGCCGAGCCCCACCTGAACTTCGCCCGACTCCCCCGGAGCCACGAGTTCTCGCCCCGCTCAGCGGCCGAAGGACCGCCCAGCAGCAGGCTCTGCCCCAGTCAGGTCGGCACCCGAAGCGTCCTCGGCAGCAAAGAAGCGCCGGACCATACGGACACGCCCGACGCCTACGACCCGCACGTAGCAACGGACGGCACCGCGAACACGCCGGACGATACGGACAGGCCCGACGCTTACGACCCGGACGTGGCGACGGACGGCACCGCAAACGCGCCGGACCATACGGACACGCCCGACACCTACCACCCGGACGTAGCAACCGGCGGCACCGCGAACACGCCGGATGATACGGACACGCCCGACACCTACGACCCGCCCATAGCGACCGACGGCACCGCGAACAGGCCGGACGATACGGACAGGCCCGACGCTTACGACCCGGACCTGGCGACGGACGGCACCGCGAACACGCCGGACGATACGGACACGCCCGACACCTACGACCCGGACCTGGCGAGGGACGGCACCGCAAACACGCCGGACCATGCGGACACGCCCGACACCTACGACCCGCCCACAGCGACCGACGGCACCGCGAACACGCCGGACGATACGGACGTGCCCGACACCTACGACCCGCCCATAGCGACCGACGGCACCGCAAACGCGCCGGACGATACGGACACGCCCGACGCCTACGACCCGGACGTGGCGACGGAGGGCGCCGCGAGCGCGCCGGACCCGCCCACGGAGGACTCCGTGGACGCATCGGCCCCACCGGAGACAGACGCCTCGGGAGCACCGAAAGCCGGGTCGGTCGAGCCGGCCGCGGGCAGGGTGTCGGACGGATCGGCAGCCGGTGGGGTTTCCCGGCGACGGCGCAGCTCGGCCGGGAGGACCAGCAGGGCGACCAGGATGCCGACGGCGCCGACGGCGACGAAGCCCCAGGCCGGACCGAGGGAGTCGATGGCCAGGCCGGCCAGCGGACCGCCCAGGGCGACGCCGACGGTCAGCGCCGAATTGTGCAGGCCCATCGCCTCACCACGGGCCGCGGCCGGGATCATCTGGCTGATCGCGGCCGAGCTGGCGGTGATGGTCGGGGCGCAGAGGGCGCCGGCCGGAATGAGCAACAGGGCCAGCAGCCACCAGTGCGAGCCGCCCAGGCCGACCGGGACGGTCAGCACCGCCATCGGGACGAACAGGGCGAGGACCGGCAGGCCGCGGCGAACCGTGCCGTAGGCGAAACCGCCGACCAGGGAGAACAACGCCCAGAGCGACATCACCAGACCGCTCCAGCTGAGCTCGCCGGACTCCCGCAGCACGGCCACCACCGACACGTCGGTGCCGGAGAGCACCACCGTGGCCGCCATCGTGACGGCGAGCACGGCGACGAACCGCGGCTTGAGCCAGTCGCGCCGAGCGACCCGCTCACCGGCCGAGACCGGGGCCTCGTGCTCGGCCCGGGTCGGCGGGTTGAGCAGCCACAGGCCGAGGCCGGCCAGGAGGATGCCGCCGGCCAGGGTCAGCATGGCGACGCGCGGGCCGGCCGCGCTGGTCGCGATCAGGACGCCGAGGGCGGGGCCGGCCATGAACGACAGCTCGGTGGTCATCGAGTCGAGGGCGAACGCGGGCAGCCGATGCGACTCGGGCGTCAGCGCGGCGATCGACTGCCGGGCCACCGAGAAGGCCGGCAGGGCCAGGAAACCACCGACCACGGCGACCGGGAGCAGCGCCCAGTAGGGCAGCGCCTGCGCCACCAGCCAATAGATCACCTCGGCGACGGTGGTCAGCACCAGCACCGGGCGCAGCCCGCGCCGGTCGATCAGCCGGCCCATCACCGGGGCGCCGAGCGAGCCGCCGATGGTCGCCGCCGCGCCGACCAGGCCGGCCGCGCCGTAACCCCGGCCCAGGTCGGTGACGACGTGCAGGGTGAGCACCACCGCGGCGGCCGCGATCGGGATGCGGGCCAGCGTGGCGACCACCAGCAACGACGGGATCTTCGGCAGCGCGAGGGTTTCCCGGTAAGGCTTGAGCAACATGACGATCCTGACCTCCGCCGCCGATCCTCTCCCAGGGGTACGACAGAAACCAACGGCTTTGGCGCAGCTCACGTCGCCGATCGACGGTCAGCCGAAAAACGCCCGTAACAATCCGGAAAACGAAGCGGCCCGCACTCCGAGGAGTGCGGGCCGCTCGCGGCGGACTCAGCGGTCCTTGTTGCTCTCGACGTCCTCCTGGTAGGTCGCCCCACCGTCGGACTCGTGGGTCAGCACCCGGGCGCCGCCCTCCGGCGGGCCGGCGATCGACTGGTGGTCACCGGCCGCGAGCTCCGGGAACTTCAGGTCGAAGGCGGGCCGCTCGGAACGGATCCGCGGCATCCGGTCGAAGTTGCGCAGCGGCGGCGGGGTGGTGGTCGCCCACTCCAGCGAGTTGCCGTGGCCCCACGGGTCGTCGGCCGTGGCGACCTTGCCGACCTTGTAGGACTTCCAGATGTTGTAGAGGAAGGGCAGCGTGGCCAGGCCCAGGATGAACGAGCCGATCGTGGAGACCGTGTTCAGCGTGGTGAAGCCGTCGGTGGGCAGGTAGTCCGCGTACCGCCGGGGCATGCCCTTGGTGCCCAGCCAGTGCTGCACGAGGAAGGTGGTGTGGAAGCCGACGAAGGTCAGCCAGAAGTGCACCTTGGCGAGGCGCTCGTCCAGGTAGCGGCCGAACATCTTCGGGAACCAGAAGTAGATGCCGGAGAAGACCGCGAACACGATCGTGCCGAAGAGCACGTAGTGGAAGTGCGCGATCACGAAGTACGAGTCCGACACGTGGAAGTCGATCGGCGGGGCGGCCAGCAGCACGCCGGAGAGACCACCGAAGAGGAAGGTCACCATGAAGCCGATCGCGAAGAGCATCGGCGCCTCGAAGCTGATCTGGCCGCGCCACATGGTGCCGATCCAGACGAAGAACTTCATGCCGGTCGGCACCGCGATCAGGAAGCTCAGGAAGCTGAAGAACGGCAGCAGCACCTGGCCGGTGACGAACATGTGGTGCGCCCACACCGACATCGACAGCGCGCCGATCAGCAGGGTCGCGGCGACCAGGCCCTTGTAGCCGAAGACCGGCTTGCGGCTGAAGACCGGGATGACCTCGGTGATGATGCCGAAGAACGGCAACGCGATGATGTACACCTCGGGGTGGCCGAAGAACCAGAAGAGGTGCTGCCAGAGCATCGGGCCGCCGGTCTGCACGTCGAAGACGTGCGCGCCGAGCACGCGGTCCGCGGCGAGCGCGAACAGCGCGGCCGCCAGGAACGGGAAGACCATCACCGCGAGCAGCGCCGTGACCAGCATGTTCCAGGTCATGATCGGCATGCGGAACATGGTCATGCCGGGTGCGCGCAGGGTGAGGATCGTGGTGATCAGGTTCACCGAGCCGAGGATCGTGCCCAGACCCGAGATGGCCAGGCCGACCACCCACATGTTGCCGCCGACACCCGGCGAGTGCAGCGAGTTGCTCAGCGGCGTGTAGGCGAACCAGCCGAAGTCGGCGGCGCCACCCGGGGTGAGGAAGCCGCCGATGGTGATCAGACCACCGAACAGGTAGAGCCAGTACGCGAACGCGTTCAGCCGGGGGAACGACACGTCGGGCGCGCCGATCTGGATCGGCACCACGTAGTTGCCGAAGGCGAACACGATCGGTGTGGCGAAGAACAGCAGCATGATCGTGCCGTGCATGGTGAACAGCTGGTTGAACTGCTCCGGCGAGAGGACCTGCATCCCCGGCCGGGCCAGCTCGGCCCGCATCAGCAGCGCCATGAGGCCGCCGAGCAGGAAGAACACGAAGGCGGTGATCATGTACATGATCCCGATCTGCTTCGCGTCCGTCGTGCGCAGGATCCGGGCGAATGCCGAACCCTTGACCTGCCGCCTGACCGGATATGGACGGGTCGCGATCGGCGACGGCGCAACGGTCGTCACGAATTGCCTCCGTTGTCTCGTTCGTCCCACTCGGCACACCCTGAAGATCGGGCGTACCTCGCTGGCAGAATAGTCCCCCGACGACTTTCGGCCGTCGCGGGGTGACCAAAGGACCACCCTGGACGAACTCGGTGTGCTAGACCGGGGCCACCAGACCCTTGTAGTGATCGGTGAAGATCCGGAGTCCGCGGCGGCGCAGCATCGGGTCGCGCAGCGACGGCGGCACGTCCCTGGTCCGGTCCCGCTCGCGGGTGCGGTCGCGCACGTCGGCGCAGCGCGGGCGGCGCCGCTGCTCGTAAGCGCGCAGCGCGGCCGGGATGTCCGCCTCGGCCCGGCGCAGCTCCTGGCCCAGCACGAACCCGTCCTCGAAGGACATCGCGGCGCCCTGGGCCAGGGTCGGCGCGGTGGCGTGCGCGGCGTCGCCGACCAGCACCACCGGCCCGCGGGACCAGGTGGGCAGGACCACCTCGTCGGTCCGGGAGACCGACACCTTCTCGACCCGGTCGAGGATGGCCGGCACCGGGCCGCCGAACTGACCGAACACCTCCTGGAGCCGGTCGCGCGGGTCGGCCGGGTCGGGAGCGTCGGGGGCGGTCTCGTCGGCGTAGCAATAGATCTTGCGGCCGCCCATCGGCATCGCGACGAACTGCGCCCGCCTGCCCAGCACCGCGGTCCAGTCGGTGAGCGGCGGGCCGCCGGAGACCACCGCGCGATAGACGATCTGCCCGGTCGGGGTGGCCGGGCCGCCCAGACCGATCTTCTCCCGGATCGTCGAGCGGCGGCCGTCGGCGCCGATCACCACGTCATACTCCGCGATGGCGCCGGTGGCGAACTCGACCTTGGCGCCGCCCTCGACGATCTGCAGGTCGCGCACCTCGGTGTCATAGCGCACGTCGCCGCCGACGCCGGTGAGCAGCACCTGCTGGAGATCGGCACGGGACAGCGCGCGGGACTCGCCGACGCCGGCCCAGAGACCGGCCACATCCATCTCGAACAGGTGGCGGCCACGGACATCCAGGAAGACCTGCCGGAAGATCAGGTCACCCAGCGGGCGCAGCGGGACGTCGAGGCCGAGCAGGCGCAGCGCGCGGGAGGCGTTGCCGGGCAGATAGATGCCGGCGCTGGGACTCATGGTGGCGGGCAGAGCCTCCACCACATCCGGCCGGAAGCCCGCGACTCGCAGCCCCCGGGCCGCGGCCAGGCCGGCGATGCCGGCGCCCACCACGAGGATGCGCAAGGTCATCGGCCAACGCCTTCCTGTCGATGGACACGCGTCGGAGCCAGAACACTACCGCGAGCCACCGTGACGGGAAAGCCACGATCAACATCGAATCCGATTTGCACTGCGCTCGGTGCATCCGACCGCTTTGGTGTCACTCCGGCGAGTGGCTCCACAGTGGCGAACGCGCGGCCGGCGCGGGCGAGTGCGACCGCCCGGCGCGCCCGGATCACCCGGCGTGAGAGCGGCGGCAGAAGAGCGGTCCCCGTCATGCGCACACCCAACCATCGGGGTACGACAATTCCGGGCCGCGCGATCCGGCGGCAGAATCAGTACATGCCGGACCGTCTGGACGAGTACCGCCGGAAGCGGGATCCCGCCCGCACGCCCGAACCGGTCCCGGCCGGGACAGCCACCCCGGACGAGGAGCGGCACCGCTTCGTCATCCAGCAGCACCACGCCCGCAGCCTGCACTGGGACGTCCGGCTGGAACGCGACGGCGTCCTCGTGTCGTTCGCCGTCCCGCGCGGCCTGCCCCGTGACCAGGCCCGCAACAACCTGGCCAAACACACCGAGGACCACCCGCTGGAGTACTTGGACTTCGCCGGCGAGATCCCGGCCGGCGAGTACGGCGGCGGCCGGATGACCATCTTCGATCAGGGCACCTACCGCTCCGACAAGTGGCGGTCCGACGAGATCAGTGTCACCTTTCACGGTGACCGCACGAAGGGGCGATACGTCTTCTTCCAGACCGGTGGCGCGGACTGGATGGTGCGCCGGATGGACCCACCCGAGCCCGGCTGGGAGACGATGCCCGGCGACCTGCGCCCGATGCTGGCCACCCGGGCGAGCGCCCTGCCCGGCGACGACGCGGCGTGGGGGTACGAGATGCGCTGGTCCGGGCAGCGTGCTCTGGCGTACGTCGATGGCGGGAGAGTGACCCTCGGCGGACCCGGCGGCGAACCGCTGATCGCGGTGTTTCCCGAGATCCGGGCCCTGGGGCCGGATCTCGCGCCGATCGAGGCGGTCCTCGACGGCGAGCTGGTGGTGTTCGACGGCGCCCGGCCGGACCCGGATCGGCTGGCCCGGCGAGTCGGGGCGAGGAATCCGAAACGGGCGGCGGACCGCGATCCGGCGCAATTCCTGATCTACGACCTGCTGTGGCTGGACGGGCACCGGACCACCGGACGCCTCCGCTACGCCGAGCGCCGCGAGTTGCTCGACGGCCTGGCCCTGGCGGGCGAGCACTGGCAGACGCCACCGTTCTTCCCGGGCGGCGGCCGGTTCGCCCGGGACGCGGCACGTTCGCAGGGGTTGTCCGGCGTGGTGGCGAAGCGACTGGATTCGCCCTACCTGCCCGGCGAGACCAGCCGCCACTGGCGGGAGATCGACGTGAACTGAGGTAACCCCGCTATCGCCGCTCGGCGCGGGGGTACCGAAGATGCAACCGGCAGTTCCTTCAGATGCACCGCGGCACGCCCGATGGCGGGGGTTCAACCGGCGACCGCAGTCGAAAGGGCCTCACGTCAACGATGTACGCACCGGCTGTCTCCGACCTGTCCGCCGAGCTCTGGCAGTCCGCGGCCCGGGTGCTGGACCTCAACTGGTCCGGCGACCACACCGTCCCGTCCCGCCGCCTCTACCCGCATCAGTGGAGCTGGGACGCCGCGTTCATCGCGGTCGGCCTGGCCTACGTCAATCCCACCCGGGCCTGGCGTGACCTGCGCAGCCTGTTCGAGGCGCAGTGGCCGGACGGCCGGGTGCCGCACATCGTCTTCGACCCGGACACCGCCGAGGACGACTACTTCCCCGGGCCGGGCGTCTGGAACGTCCCGGCCTACGGCCGCCGCCGGGCGCGCAGCAGCACCGGCCTGGTGCAACCGCCGCTGCACGCGCTCGCCGCCTGGGAGGTCTACCGGCACGCGTCGGCGCACGGCGCGGCCTGCGTCGCGGAGGCCCGCACCGAGCTGGCCTGGCTCTATCCCCGGCTCGTGGCCCAGCAGGAATACCTTGCCGAGCGCAGGGACGCCGGCGGCACCGGGCTCGCCGCGATCGTGCATCCGTGGGAGTCCGGCCTGGACAACAGCCCGGCCTGGGACACCGTGCTGGACGCGGTGCCGGCCGACATGTCACTGCTGGAGCTGCACCGGCGCCGCGACGTGGCGGTCACGGACGCCGCGCAGCGGCCCACCGACGAGGACTACGCCCGCTACATCGGGCTGGTCCTGAACTACCGGGACGGCGGGTACTCGGACACCGAGCTGGCGCAGCGGCACCCGTTCGCGGTGGAGTGCCCCGGGTTCAACAGCATCCTGGCCACCGCCGAGCTGGCCCTCGCGCAGATCGCCGGGGTGCTCGGGCGGACCACCGACGCGCGCCGGCACCGGGACCGGGCGCGGGAGATCACCGCGGTCGTCTCCCGGCGGCTGTGGGACCCGGACACCCGGACGTTCCGGGCCCGGGACGCCCGCACCGGCCGTCTCAGCCCGGCCCGCTGCGTGAGCGGTCTGCTCCCGTTGATGCTGCCGGACCTGCCCGCCGGCCAGGCCGACGCGATCATGACGGAGATCCGGTCGGAGCGGTTCGGGCTGCCGGCCCCGAGCGCGGACCGGACCGCGCCGTCCTTCGACACCCACCGGTACTGGCGCGGCCCGATCTGGATCAACGTGAACTGGCTGCTGCGCCGCGGCATGCAGGTGCACGGCCACCACGGCGAGGCGGAGGAGCTGCGGCGGGCCCTGCTGCGGCTGGTGCACGAGCACGGGCACTACGAGTACTTCCACCCGGAGACCGGGCAGGGGCTGGGTGCGCCGGCGTTCAGCTGGACCGCGGCGCTCTGCCTCGATCTGCTCGCCGACCGGTCGGCTCCGGCTTACGCACGATGAGACCCTTTACGTACGACCGGGGGCGCGTGCTCCGGTCGTACCGTAAGAATGTGGCTCTTTAAAAGACGACGACCGAGCGCAGCACGTCGCCCGTGTGCATCTTGGCGAACGCCTGCTCCACCCCGTCCAGCGGGATCTCCTCGGTGACGAAGGCGTCCAGGTCCAGCCGCCCCTGGCGATACAGCTCGGTCAGCATCGGGAAGTCGCGGCTGGGCAGGCAGTCGCCGTACCAACTCGACTTGAGCGCGCCGCCGCGGCCGAACACGTCGAGCAGCGGCAGCTCGATCGTCATGTCCGGGGTGGGCACGCCGACCAGCACCACGGTGCCGGCCAGGTCACGGGCGTAAAAGGCCTGCTTGTACGTCTCCGGCCGGCCGACCGCCTCGATCACCACGTCGGCGCCGAAGCCACCGGTCAGCTCCCGCACCCGCTCCACCACGTCCTGCTCACGGGCGTTGACGGTGTGGGTGGCGCCGAAACCGCGGGCCCACGCCAGTTTCCGGTCGTCGGTGTCGATCGCGATGATCGTGGTGGCCCCGGCCAGCGCCGCGCCGGCCACCGCGCCGTCGCCGACCCCGCCGCAGCCGATCACCGCGACCGAGTCGCCGCGGGTCACCCCGCCGGTGTTGATCGCCGCGCCCAGGCCGGCCATCACACCGCAGCCGAGCAGGCCGACGGCGGCCGGCCGGGCCTGCGGGTCGACCTTGGTGCACTGGCCGGCGTGCACCAGCGTCTTCTCCACGAACGCGCCGATGCCCAGCGCCGGGGAGAGCTCGGTGCCGTCCTCCAGGGTCATCCGCTGCTTCGCGTTGTGGGTGGCGAAGCAGTACCACGGCTTGCCCTTGGCGCAGGCCCGGCAGTTGCCGCAGACGGCACGCCAGTTGAGCACCACGAAGTCGCCGGGCGCCACGTCGGTCACCCCGGCGCCGACCGCCTCGACGACGCCGGCCGCCTCGTGCCCGAGCAGGAACGGGAAGTCGTCGTTGATGCCGCCCTCCCGGTAGTGCAGGTCGGTGTGGCAGACCCCGCACGTCTGCACCCGGACCACCGCCTCGCCGGGCCCCGGGTCGGGCACCACGATCGTGGCCACCTCGACCGGCTTGCCCTTCTCCCGGGCGATCACACCTCGAACCCGCTGACTCATGCCGCACGCACCTTTCGCCATTGATCGGTGGAACTGAGCCTACGGACTTTTCAGCAGCGCCTCGGCCAGCTTGCCGAGCTGCCGGGCCTGCGCCGGGGTCAGCCGGTCGAAGATCAGCTGCTGGACCGCCTCGGCGTGCCCCGGCGCGCTGGCCACCACCTTGGCGTACCCCGCGTCGGTGAGCACCGCGATCTGCACCCGGCCGTCCTGCTGATCCCGCTCCCGGCGGAGCCAGCCCTGCTGCTCCAGCCGGGCCACCACGTGGGAGAGCCGGGACAGCGAGGCGCACGCGCGTTTGGCCAGATGGCTCATCGGCAGGCGGCGATCCGGGTGCTCGGAGAGGGTCATCAACACCAGGTAGCCCATGTGGGTGAGGCCGGCGTCCCGCTGAAGCTGCGCCTCCAGCGCCGCGGGCACCTTGACCAGCACCTCGACCAGCCGTCGCCAGGATGCCTGCTGCTCATCGGTCAACCAGCGGGGCTGCTCGTCCATGCTGGAAGATTAGTGGCGTTCGGACAGTCCGATATAGGCCGGGTGGACAGCAATCCACGCGGCGTCACCGAATCGATCGACTTACGTGAACCTCAGCGAGTACGCTGTCCGAGGACTTTCTACCCCGCCACGGCGCCGGAACCGGCTGGCTGGGGGGCCTCGGCCGGTTCCGGCGTCGTGCGCACTGGCAACCTCGCTCAAGCAGCGGGCGGGTTTGTCCGGCGGGTGCGGCTCCGGGGTCCACGCTCCTCAGGCGAGGCCGCCGGGGACCACCGGTGACGGGCGGCCGATGAGGTATCCCTGCACGTAATCGACGCCGAGTTCCCGCAGCATCCGCAGGGTGGCCTCGTCCTGGACGAACTCGGCGACGGTGTGGATCCCGTATGCCTGGCAGACCTGGACCAGGGCACGGACCAGCACCTGATCCTGCGGGTTGTCGACCAGATCGACGACGTATTCCCCGTCGATCTTCACGAGGTCGATCGGGAACAGCCGGAGATAGCGGAACGACGCGTAGCCGGAGCCGAAGTCGTCCAGCGCGAGCGAGCAGCCCAGGTCGCGGACCCGGTCGGCGAACCGGCGGGCCTCGCTCAGGTTCCCGATCAGCGCGGTCTCGGTGATCTCGAAGGTCAGCTGCTCCGGGTTCACCTGATATTGCGTGAGCAGGCGCTCCACCTCGGCGGTCAGCCGCGGGTCGCCGACCGAGCGCCCGGAGAGGTTGATCTGCAGGCCCATCCCGGGCTGCTCGACGGCGAGCCGCATGGCCCGCTCCACCACCCACAGGTCGATGTCGAAGACCGCGTCCAGGCGCTCCGCGGCGTCCAGCACCTGGATCGGCGACTGCGGGCCGTCCGCCTCGTCGAGGACCCGCAGCAGCAGCTCGTGCCGCGTCACCTGGTTGGTCTGCAACTCCAGGATCGGCTGCGAATAGAGGGTGAACCGGTCGGTGCCGAGCGCGTCGGCGACCCGGTTGCGGTACGAGCCCTGCCGGTCCCGGGCCGGCACCGGGTGGGCGACCAGGGTGAGCGGCCGGTCCGCGTCCCGGGACTGCCGCCACGCCTGCTCGGCGTCGATCAGCAGGTCGTGGCTGCCCGCCTCGGCATCCGGCCGGAACCGGACCAGGCCGCACCAGACCCGGGCCTCGGACTCCGCGCGGATCGCCTCGACCAGCTCGGACGCCTGCTTGCGGGCCGACGACCAGTTGGTGGCGGCCAGCAGCACCGCGATCTCGTTGGTCCCGACCCGGCCGAGCAGCCGGTCCGGGCCGACCCGGGACTCCAGCATCCGGGCGGTGCGGTGCAGCAGGGCGTCACCGGCCTCCTCGGCCTGCACCCGCAGCACCAGCAGGGCGCCGGCGGCCCGGCGCAGCGCGCGGTCGATCTCGTCGGCGAACCGGGCGCGGGTCAGCAGGCCGGTCGCCGGATCCGGCTCGATCAGCGACGACTGCACGGTCTCGCCACGCCGGGTGAGCCGGGCGTCCTCGCGGCGGGCCCGCTCGCGGGCGGTGACGTCGCGGACCGTGCCGCGGATGCCGCGGACCGTGCCGTCCTGGCTCATCATCGGCTCGAGCCGGCAGTCCACGTCGAACCAGCCGCCGTCGGCGCGCATCAGCCGGACGGTGGCCCGCACGGTGGTCCGGCTGGTCCACGCCTCGGTGATCGCGCCCAGCGCGCCGGCCAGGTCGTCCCGGTGCACGTAGCGGGCCAGGACCTGGCGGGTCATCTCGTCCTCGGCGGGTGGCCGGCCGAGCATCGCGGAGAGCGCGGTGGACCAGACGATCTGGTCGTTGGCGGTGGTGTAGGAGAACCAGGCGGCGCGGTCCTCGGCCGGTGAGCGCGGCTCCGGCAACGGGGTCACCGGGGGCGACCAGCGCTCTCGTTCTTCGGGCACGGTCATCCGACGGCACCTCCCCCCTTGCGCACGGCTGCTCCCCCCCGCCAACCAGGACCCCTCACCTATTACGACCTGTCACCGGGCCGTAGTAACAGTGGACGCCAGAGTCAAAGTTTTGACCGATCCGCAAGCAAGGCCAGGAGCAGGGAATTATCGCCCATCCAGAGTAACGAAACAACCGAACGGCGGACCGCTTTACCACCCAATTCCACCGAAATAGCGTCGTCGACTCCATGACGGACAGTCACTGCACGTATCCGTATTAAAACCTTCTGCGATTTCTTACCCGGCGGCGACCGTCCACATGCACACCACGTTCCGAGAGCCTAGCGTTCAGTCACCGATCGGGCTGATCTCCAGCTCGGAGATCCGCTGCCAGACCGGTCGCATGGCCGCCTCCGGCTCGCGGGCGAAGACACTGCCCCGGATCCGTACGAACACGCAGTTGCCGACCCGCTCCAGCACCGCCTGCCGGCGCATGTCGCTCTCCCACTGGTCCGGCCCGTGGTAGGCGTCGCCGTCGCACTCGATCGCCAGCCGCCGGCCGTCCGGGGCGTTCAGCACGAAGTCGATCCGGTAGCCGCCGATCCGGAACTGCGGGATCGGCCGGTAGCCGCGGATCGCCAGCAGGCGCAGCACGGCACGTTCGAAATCGCTTTCGCACCGGGCCGCGAGATCGGTCGCGGCGGCCTCGGTGGGGACATTGATCGCGTACGCCAGGAGCAGCGCCCGCGCGTCGTCGGCGAGCAGCGCACCCGGCCGCACCGAATGGTAGATCCACAACTGATCGCGGGCCCGGGACGCCGCCACGTTGATCCGCCGGTGGTAGTCGCGCTTGGTGAAGGCCGCTATCCGCTGATCGTTCTCGGACACCACCATGGACACCAGCACCACGTCCCGCTCGTCGCCCTGGAACGTGTACGCGTCACCGACCCGCAGCCGCCGCGCCTGGATCTCGTCCTCGCCGATCGCCTCACGGATCTTCGTGAGCAGGTAGTTCGCCTGTCCGCTGCGACTGAGCAGGCTGATCACGCCGAGCGTCCGCCCGTCGTACCGGGGATCCGCCACGATCTTGGTGACCCGGTCGACCAGCGCGTCCGCCTCCCGCAGGTTGACCTCGCCGAAGGCGGCCAGGGTCTGCCGCACGCCGTCGGCGCAGTACACGTTCCGGATCGGCTCCAGCGCCGGCCGGTCCGCCCGCAGCGGCATGATCTTGCCGTCGTAGTAGTGCCGCGAGGAGAACTCGATGATCTGGGGCACGCAGCGGAAGTGCTCGGTGAGCAGGATCCGCTCCGGCGAGCGGCGCACCGCGTGGTCGTAGAGCGAGGACTCCGGGTCGAAGTGCTCGGCCGACGGGACATCGGTCAGGTGCCGCTGGATCAGCCCCTGCACCGGCCCGACGAAGCTCAGCTGCGGCCCGATCTGCTGATCGTCGCCGACCACCACGGCCCGCTCGGCCAGCGACAGCACCGGCAGCGCGAACAGGTCCGCCTGCGACGCCTCGTCGACGATCACCACGTCGAACGTCGCGCCACCGGCGAACTGCTCGATCGCCCGGTCCACCGACATGACCCAGACCGGCACGGCGGCCACCGCGGACTCCATCGCCCGCTGGGCGTGCGCCTGCCAGAGCGCGGCGCTGCGCCCGGTGCCCTTGCCGATCTTGCGGAGCGCGGTGGTCCAGTCGGCCAGCGCGGCCCGCCGCCGGTCGTCCAGCGCCCGGGCCACCTCCAGCCAGGCGGAGGCGACCACCAGCTCACCGGTCAACCGGCGGATCCGGACCCGGGCCCGCTCCACCCGGCGGCTCAGCACCGCCGGGTCCACGTCGCCGACCACCTTGTCGAACCAGGTCTGCGCCCGCCGCCACTCCCACGCGTCCAGGCAGGCCTGCCCGGAGACGACCGGGTGCTCCCCGGTGGCGATCTTGGCGGCCCACTCCGGCGCGGCACCCGCCAGCCGGTCGTGCATCGCGTGGAACCGCAGCACGTCCGGCTGCAACAGGGCCACCCGGCGGACCTCGCCGACCGCCTCGTCCCACCCGTCCAGGCTCTGCCACGCCTCGGCCAGCTCCGGCCACCGGGCCAGCCGCTCGACGACCGCCCGCTCCTGCGCCAGCCCCTGATCCACCGCGAAGACCTCGGCGGCGCCGTCGATCATCTCGGCCACGGCCGCCAGTCGCGCGCCGTCCAATTCAAGATCAATTTGGGGTACGCGCGCGGTCACCCGCTCCACCAGCGGGGGCCAGCGGCGCAGATCGAACTCCAGCGACTGGGCGGCCTCGGCGAGCAGCGCGCCGGCCCACACCTCCGGATCGGTCCAGCCGCCGGTCGGCTCGTCGATGCGCAGCCGGTCCACCCAGTCCGCCCAGACGTCACCGAGCCGGCGGTGCGCCTGCGCCCGGCGAACCCGGGCGGCGACCAGATCCACGTCCTCGACGGTGCGCATCGGCTCGCCGTCCACCCGGATCTCCTCGGCGACCCGGAACAGCCCGGCCTGCAACAACCGGCTCAACCCCTTGCCGGCCGCGAACCGGAGCCGGATCTCGGCCAGTCGGGTGAGCAGCAGCTTCGGCTCGGCCAGCAGGGTCTCGCCGATCACCACCCGGTGCCCGGCCTGCTCCTTGGCGCTGACCGCCAGCTCGTCGAGCAGCGCGGCGACGGTGGCCACGTGATCCGCCCACAGGGTGCGCCAGTGCTGGTCGTCCATCAGCCGGCCGAGACGGTCGGTCCAGGTGCCCTCGCGGCGACGCAGCCAGGTCACCGCCTCCCTGAGGTCGGCCATCAGCTCGGTGTGGGCGGGACGCTGCTCACGGCGTACGCAAGCAAGGTCGACGCCCTGGTCAGCCAACCGGGACAGACGCTCCTGCGCCGCGGCGATCTCGGCCCGATGGGCCGCGATCGCGGCGGCGTCCGGCAGATCCATGATCTCCGGCAGCGGGCGCATCGCGGCCGCACGATCGTCCGGCGACAGCCGGGCGGCCAGTTTCAGCAGCGTGCCGAAGTCCTCGATGGTCAGCGGCGGCGGACCGGCGACCGGATCCGGAATGCCGCCGTGCGCGGCCGCCCGCTCCCGCAACCAGGCGCCGACCTCGGCGGGCAGCAGGCTCACCCCGCCGATCTGGTAGGTGGTCGCCTCGCTCTCGGCGATCAGCCGCTGCCCGGCCATCGCGCCGGCCAGCTCCCGCTCGGCCTCCTCCAGATTCCGGGTGAGCCGGTCCACCCGGCGCGCCTCGGCGTCCTGGTCCAGGGTGGCCGCCCGGTCGGAGAGCTCGCGGGCGGCCAGCTGGAGCTGGACCAGCTGGTCGGTGGTGCGGCCGAGGACCGCGAGGCAGAGCGCCTGCACCTCCTCCGGCAGGCCGTCGCGCAGCACCCGGAGCGGTTCCTCCTTCTGCGCGACGACCAGGACCCGCTTGCCGTTCGCCATCAGGTGACAGATCAGGTTGCGGATGGTGTGCGTCTTGCCGGTGCCGGGCGGGCCCTGCACGGCGACGTTGCGGTGCTGCGCCAGGCGGCGGGCGATCGACTCCTGCGCCTCGTTGGTCGGCAGCGGCATGAGCAGGCGCTCGCCGACGCGGTGCCAGGTCTCCGGGTGATCGTCGGGCATGGCCAGGCGGCTGGGCTCGTGGGCGAGGACGGCGGCCAGGGCGCCGACGCCCTCGGTGGCTCGGGAGGCGGTGAGGCGGTTGCGGAGGTTCTCCAGGAAGCCGCGTAGTTGGCGCTGGCGGGGGCGGGCGAAGAGGACCGCGGTGTCGCGGACGAACGTGGGCCGGGGTTTGTCGGTGCCGGCCTTGACCGACTTGTCGGCGCCGGGGTCGGTCGGTTTGTCGTTGCCGGGTTTGATCGACTTGCCGGCGCCAGGGTCCGATCTGTCGGCGCCTGGGTCGGTCGATTTGTCGGCGCCGGGGTTGATCGGTTTGTCGCCGGGCTTGATCACGAGGCGGTCGTGACCGAGGCGGGTCAGGGCGCGCTCGAAGAATTCGCGGCGCTCGAACTCGTTCCACAAATCGACCTCGACCACGCCGCCTGGGCCGGCCAGGCCCTGGAGCTGGGCCAGGTGGCGCTCGTCGAGGCCGTGCAGGGCGTCGGTCTGCAGCCGGGACGGCCCGGCCGGGGAGACGGTGATCAGGGCGCGGTCCGGGTCATACTCGATCAGGACCGGGGTGGCGACCAGGGGGTATCGGACCCGGGTGCCGTCGATCGAGGTCTCCAGGATGCCGTGGCCCCAGACCAGCTCGGTGGTGGCGGCGGCCATGTCCAGCTGATGCATCCGGTCGAAGAGCTTGCGGTGCAGGTCGCGGGTCTGCTCGGCGGCCGCGGTGAGCAGCGACCAGGGACGCCAGGTCTGCTCCCGCCAGACCGCGAAGTCGTCCGCTGCCGGATCCGGACCGTCGGCTGCCTCCTCGGCGCTGCTCCCGGTCTCGGCGGCGCTTTCCGTGCCGGACGGCCGCTTGGCGGCGGTGCTCTCGGTGGCCGGTTCGGTGGTGGCGGTGATCTCACCGCGCAGCCGGCGGCGGAGAGCGGCCGGGACGGACACCGGGGCCGGCAGCTCGGGGCGGCCGACCCGCAGCCAGGAAGCGCCGTCCGCGCCCGGTCCGAGCCGACAGTCCGGATGCGCCGGCAGCGCGTCGAGCCAGTGCGCGTCGGAGGGCACGGTGCGGGCCGGGCGGTCCAACTGCGCGCGCACCGCAAGCAGGTAGTCGGCGACCGCGACAGCCCGGTCCCGGATCGTCGTGGGCGACTCCATCCCGTGAAGTCTAGAGGCGACCTCGCCAACCGGTCAGTTCGGTTGGCCGCGCTTTTCCGCCCGTCACGCGTGCATCGGGCGCCAGCTTCCCCCCGAAGATCACCGCGTCCGGCCACAAACTCTCCGGATCGCAACGCCAGCCCCCGGGATGGCAGCCGCCCCCGGAATGCCCGCGCTCCCGGAACGCCGCACCCCCGGAACGCCGCACCGTGGATCGCGGCGCCCCGGGATCGCGGCGTCAGGCTTCTTCCGGATCGCGGCCGACCGCGGAACGGCCGCCGTCCAGCGGGATGATCGCGCCGTTGAGAAAGGCCGCCGCGTCCGAGAGCAGAAAGGCGACCACGTCCGCGACCTCGCCGGGCCGCCCCATCCGGCCGAGCGGTTGCAGGAGGCCGATCTCCCGGTGAAAGGCTTGACGGTCCGCCTCCGGCAGATTCCTGAGGTACGCGTCCGAGCGCTCCGTGGCGATCGATCCCAGGGCGACGGCGTTCACCCGCACCCCGAACGGCCCGTAGTCGACAGCCAATGCCCTGGTCAAACCCTCGATCGCAGCCTTGGCCGTGGCATAGGGCAGGGCGCCCCGCACCGCCCGCTGCGCCTGATGCGACGACACGTTGACGATCGCCGCCTGATCTCGGGCCTCATCAGCGAGGAAGACACTCAGGGCCGCGGCGCACCCGGTCAGGGTCAGGTCGAGGTTCCGGCGGATCAGCCGGCTCACCTCGGCGGCCGGGGTCTCGTGCAGCCACGCGGTCGGGAAGATCGCGGCATTGTTGACCCAGCCGCGCAGCGGGGCGGCGGAGTCCGCGGCCCGGGCGGCGTGCTCAGCGGTCGCCTGGTCGGTGGCGTCGCCGACGACCGGAATGATCCGCGAGCTGTCCGGATGCCGGTCGATCCAGCCGAGGGCTTCCGGATCGCTGTCCAGGACGACCACCGTGTCCCGGTCACCGAGCAGACGTTCGGTGATGGCGCGCCCGACGCCCCGGCCCCCGCCAGTGACCACGAACGAAGCGGTCTCGCCCATCAGCCATCGCCCCCTGTGCCGGTCGCTCGATGCCGCACCAACCGTAGACCGGACACCACCCAACCGCCGCAAAGCACCCAACGCGGAAGCGGAGCGCGCCCAAGGCAGGGGCAAGCCGAGGCCGGGCGATCGGGCCGCGCACGAGGACGGCCGAGCGAGCCGAGGACCAGGCCGGACAAGCAGGCCGCGCACGAGGACAGCCGAGCAAGCCGAGGACCAGGCCGGACAAGCAGGCCGCGCGAGCCCAGGCGAAGCAGGCCGCGCGCGAGGCGGGACCGCAAAGGAGGCGAGCCAAGGACGAGGCGGGCCGAAGACGAGGCGGGCCGAAGACGAGGCGGGCCGAAGACGAGGCGGGCCGAAGACGAGGCAGGGCGAGCGGACGGAACCGGTGGACGCCGCCCAGGGCGGGCGGGCGGCATCCACCGGGCGGCTCCGGCCCGCCGCTAGCGGAGGCTCGATGCGAACAACCGCTCGATGCGAACGACCGCTCGATCCGAACAGGCCGCTCGATGCGAACGACCGCTCAGTGAAGGGCCGCCGGGCGACCCCTCACGGGAACTGCATGCGCCGAGGCCGCGGGATGACCGGAGGCGGCAGCGGCAGGTCGTCGAGGTGGCTCCAGTTCAGGGTGCCGTTGTCGGTGGACTTCACCTCGCCCAGGCAGGCGCGGAGCAGGCCGAGGTTGGGTGCGCCCGCATAACCCGCGATGACCACCTCGGGTTTCGGCTCGATCCGGGCGATGGCCGCGCAGATCTTCGCGACCTCGCGCTCGTCGACCGCGTCCAGCGGCAGCGGCGCCTCGACCGGGGAGCGGCGCCACGGCGGCCCGAACCTCCCGAGCAGCTCCCTGGCGAGCCGGCCGAACGAGCGGCCCACCTCGGCGTCGGCCATCGACAGGCGGGCGGACTGGCCGTAGCACCACGGGACCACGACGTGTCCGTTGATGAGGACCAGTTGATAGACCGACTTGGGGACACTGATGATCTCGGCGCCCGGCAAGGTGCCGAGAAAGAGCACCAGCTCCTCATAAGGCAGCGGCCAACGCGGATTACCCAGCACGCGCTCCACGGTCTGGGTCATGGCCGGGCGTGCGTGCACCTCGCGGTCGATCGCTGTGCTCAGGGCCTCTGGCACCCGAGTCCACAGCTCGTCGGCGATCTTGTCGCCGAACTGGTCGACCAGCCAATCGCTCGGACCGACGAGAACGTCTGGACGCATTCCCCACCACCACCGTCCGTGATGTCGACGTCACTGCTGGCTAGAAGAGTTGCACTTCCGATGATCGACTGGAAGGGGCTGCAACGAGATCAATAAAATCAACATGAATGAAATCGTGCGCGTCGATCAAAGGTTAGCCACCACGACGGGGCATCGAGCCGAGAGGGGTCGAAACCTGCAACTTGCGCGGCGAACCGCACGCGCAAGTTGCAAGACGGTTTCCCTATTCCTCCGTACCCGATATTGAACCCCCGAGTTATTTCCGATCGGTGACAGAGAAGCAAACATCTTTTCACCGGACATGATCAAACACTCCGCGACCTGCGTCGTCGCGCCAGCGATGATCACCGGTCGGCCAACTCCGAAGTGGAGCGTCCGCCGAGAAACGCGTTCCAGGCGCTGCATCCAGCTTTCATCTAGATCAACACACCCCCGCCCCGGCGCCCGCAACCGGGCAAACCCCCGACCTCTGCGCAACTCGAGACAGCCAAGTGTCGGATACCCGTCAGAACACCCGTTCTTTGATCCACAACTCCCGGCAAGCGCTCTCTCCGCCCCCTCCGAGCGGCCTATTCGATCTTGACGAGCCACCCCCGGGCCACGACCCGCCGGAATCCTCCGATAATCGCATCCGGAAAGGGGACCGGGACCACCGCCGCGAGAGCGAGTCGCGCATTTCCGGGAAACGCCCGCGTGGCCGGGACGGCACCGTACCGAAGAATGCGGAATGCGACAGTGACGGAAGTGCGGTGAAGCCAAAACGGAAACGGAGCGTGACCGGAAGCCCGCGAATGCAGGGTGGAACGAGCACGCAGCGCGGACCTGAACCGGATAAGCGCCGACCGGCCGGATCGGCCGCCTGTCCACCGGGACGCACACAGCCTGCGCCGACGCCGCCCGCCGCCCGGATTGACGCAGCTCATCGATATCCCGGCAAACGGCGCGAAGATCGGCGACCGCACCGGCCGGGAGAGGGAAACACATCGCCGTTCCGGCACCCCGGGCTCGGCCGATCAGGCGGGGTGGCGCACCGAACGCCCACCCCGGACAACCGTTGCGTCCGGGCAAAGCCGACCCGGCCCCGAATGCCGTTCGTCAGGCGGGGTCGACGGTGTCCCCGGAATAGTCGAAACCGTCCGGCGGGAGCCGCCATTCGCGCAGCACAGCGAGCAGCTCCGACTCGTCGGCGGCCCGGGCCCGCCGCAGCCGGACCGCGCCCAGATCCTGGTCGTAGCCCTCCAGGCGGTCCGCCTCGTACTCCCAATGGTTGATCAGGAAGCTGCGCCCCGCGTCGCTGCGGATCACCACCTCGTCCGCCGGCCCGCCGCTCGGGACGATGTGCACGAACGACCAGCGGTACGGCTGCGAGGCCGGGACCAGCACCGCCAGCCGCCGGCCGAGCCGCAACGCCGCCAGCTTGGCAGCCGGCCAGGTCCATTCACGACGATCCATGACAAGGCCCCAGCGTACCCAGCGAGGGTTTCCGGCGGCGCCGCGGGTTTTGTCGGTGGCCCGCGCTACCGTGCCCGGGTGAGTTCGATCAGCCCGGCCGAGGAGGCCGCCACCGTCATCGCCGCGGTGCTCGGCGACCTGCGCTCCGGCCGGCACCGGGGCGTCGTCGTCGACTCGCCGCCCGGCGCCGGCAAGTCGACGCTGGTGGTCCGCGCGGCCGGCGAGCTGGCCGCGACCGGCGCGCCCCTGATGATCGTGGCGCAGACCAACGAGCAGGTCGACGACCTGATCGAGCGCCTGGGCACCCGCTCCCCCGAGGTCACCGTCGGCCGCCTCTCCGCGGTGGACTACGAGCGCTCCGACCGGGTCAAGGACCATCCGAACTGCCGGGTCGCCGCCAAGGTCCCCGACCTCGCCTCCCCCGCGATCACCATCGGCACGGCCGCCAAGTGGGCCACCGTGGCCGAGGGCAGCTGGCCGTGGGCCATCGTCGACGAGGCCTATCAGATGCGGTCGGACGCGCTGCTGCGGGTCGCGCCACGGTTCGAGCGGGCGCTGTTCGTGGGCGATCCCGGTCAGCTGGACCCGTTCTCCACCGTCGAGGTGGAGCGCTGGACCGGCCTGTCCTGGGATCCGATGCAGAGCGCCGTCGCCGTTCTGCTGCGGCACAACCCGGAGCTGCCGGTGCACCGGCTGCCGGTCTCCTGGCGGTTGCCGGCGTCGGCCGCGCCGGTCGTCGCCGAGGCGTTCTACCCGTTCACCGGCTTCCGCTCGGGCACCGGCCCGGGCGACCGCACGCTGCGCTTCGAGCGGCCCGCCGAGTCCCCGCTCGACCGGGTGCTGGACACCGCGGCGGCGACCGGCTGGGGCCTGCACGAGCTGCCGGCCCGGTTCACCGTGCGGACCGACGCCGAGGCCGCCGCCGCCTGCGCCCAGCTCGCCGCCCGGGCGCTGGCTCGCGGCGGGGTGACCGATTCCGAGGCCGGTGCCGGCCCGCTGACCACCACCCGCATCGCGATCGGCGCCGCGCACCGCGACCAGGCCGCCGCCATCCGCGCCCAGCTCCCGCCCGAGGCCGCCGGCATCACCGTCGACACCGCCAACCGATTGCAGGGCCGGGAGTACGACCTGACCGTCGTCCTGCACCCGCTCTCCGGCCGTCGCGACGCGACCGCGTTCCACCTGGAGTCCGGACGGCTCTGCGTGCTCACCTCGCGGCACCGGCACGCGTGCGTGGTGGTGGCCCGCTCCGGCATCCCCGAGCTGCTCGACGCACACCCCTCCACCGAGCCCGTGCACCTGAACGTTCCGGTCAAGTTCCCGGACGGCTGGGAGGCGAACCAATCGATGCTGGCGCATTTATACCGAACGTAACCCACCGGCAACCGTCGATCCGGTTACCGTGGAACTATGACGCCCAACGGGGCTTATCGACCGATTCTTCGACCACGCCGCGGCGAGCTCACGGCGCTGGCGCACCTGTCCGCCGACGAGGCCGGCCGGGTGCTGCCGATCGTCGAGATGGACCCGGCGCTCAGCATTCTTCCGCTGGTCCGCGAGCTGCCGCCGCGCACCGAGATGCTGGCGCTGGACTTCGGCAAGGTGCCGGAGCCGCCGTTCACCGCCGACCAGCCGTTGCCGGTGGCGGAACGGCTGGCCCGGCTCGGCGTCACCATGGTCCCGGTGCTCCGGCCGTACGAAAGCGGTCGCCGCCTGGTGTCGCACGGCCTGGCCGCGCGGATGCACCGCAACCGGGCGATCTTGCGGCTTCAGCCGCACGTCGACGCCGGGAACCCGGTCGCGGCCGACGCGGTCACCGACCGGGTGCTGGCCGCCACCGCGCTCGACCCGGCCGACGTCGACCTGCTCATCGACCTGGCCGAGACCGCCTGCCAGGCGCACGCCGACGCGGTCGAGGAGCGGGCCCGCCGGGTGCTGCGCTGGGCCCGGACCCTGCCGTGGCGGTCGGTCAGCGTGGCCTCCGGCGCGATGCCGCCCAACCTGGACGACCTGCCGACCGACCGTCCCGTGGCGGTGGGCCGGCTGGACGCCCGGGTGTGGGAGCGGCTCGGCGAGGCGGGGATCGGGTACGCGGACTACGGCGTCACCTCGCCGATCCGGCGCCTCGGCGTGCAGTATCACCGGCAGCTGCCCACGCTGCGGTACACCACCGAGCGGGAGTGGTGGATCTATCGCTGGGCGCGGCGCGGCGGGCGCAGCGACGACCGGTGCCACGACCTGTGCCGGACCCTGGTCACCTCGCCGCAGTGGCCGTCGGCGGGCTCGAAGTTCTCCTGGGGTGACGCCGAGATCGCGCGGCGGGCCCGGACCGCGCGGGGCGCCGGGAGCTCGGCCAGCTGGATCGCGTGGAGCACGTCGCACCACATCTCGCACGTGCTCCGGACACTGCCGGCGCACTGAAACTGTCGTACGCTTGTTCTAATGTCGCTCACGGCTGCCCTGGCGTATGCCCGGCACGGCATCCCCGTCCTGCCGGTGCACACGCCTGACCAGGGTGGTGTCTGTTCCTGCCACCGAGGAGCGCGATGCGACAGTCCCGGCAAACACCCCCGGCTCCGGCACGGCGTGAGCGAGGCCACCACCGACCCCCACCTGATCGAGCTCTGGTGGGCGCACTGGCCGCGGGCCAACGTGGGCCTGCGCACCGGCGTGATGATGGACGTCGCCGACGTCGACTCGGCGGCGGGCTGGCACGGGCTGCGCCACCTGCTCGGCGACGCGTTCCCGCCGGGCCCGCAGGTGCGCACCGGCGGAGGCGGCCGCCACCTGTGGTTCCGCCCCACCGGCTATGGCAACCGGGTGCACCTCCTCCCCGGCCTGGACTGGCGCGGCGCGGGGGGATATGTGCTGGCTCCGCCCTCCCGGCACGCCGGCGGCGGTGGGTACACCTGGATCTGCCGCCCGGGCGCCGGCCTGCCGGCCTGCCCGGCGGCGCTGCGCGACCTGATCGCCGGGCCGCCGCCGGCGCCGCTGCGCCCGGTCGCGCACCCGGACCGCTATGCCGAGGCGGCCCTGGAGTCGGCGATCGACCGGGTCGCGGGCGCCGCCGTGGGCTGCCGCAACGACACGCTGAACCGGGAGGCGTTCGCGCTGGGCCGCTTCGTCGGGGCGGGCCTGCTCGACGCCGGCACGGTCCGCCGGGAGCTGACGGCCGCCGCCCGGGCCGCCGGGCTGGGCCCGCGCGAGATCCGCGGCACGATCCGGTCCGGCCTCGACGCGGGCTGCCGTCAGCCGTTCGACCACGCGGCGTAAGGCGCGTTTCATAACCCCGCCGAGTGCGAGGCCAGGTTCAGAGCTGCCGGGCGCCGCCGCAGCCGTCCGGCGATCACGCGCGGCGCGACACCGAAACCAGGTGTGGGCTGGGTCACCATACAATCACGGGACGGGAACCGTGGACTGGTCTGGGCAGATGGCACGGATGAGGGGCCCGGCATGACCGATGGGACTGCCGGAAACGGATGATCGGGTCCGCGGCGCGCGGGTCGTCAGGTCCGTCACGCCGGTAACCTGGCAGGCAACCGGCCGGGGGGCGATGGTGCTTCAGTGGGACGTCATCGGCGACACCGAGCAGAGTGTGCTCGCCGATCCCGTGCGCCTGCGTTCGGTCCGGCAGCTGGGGCGTTCCGGGCCGGATGAGGCGTTCGACCGGGTGGCGATGCTGGTCCGCAAGCTGGTGGACGCGCCGCTCGGGGTGGTCTGCCTGGTCGACGCCGAGGAGCAGTTCCTGGCCGGCCAGGTCGGCATGCCGGAGCCGTTCGCCAGTGAGCGCGCCATGCCGCTGACCCACTCGTTCAGCCGGCACGTGGTGGTCGCCGGCGAGATGCTGGTGATCCCGGACGTGCGGACGGACCCGCGGATGCGCGGCAACCCGTCGATCGAGCAGCTCAACGCGATCGCGTACGCGGGCGTCCCGATCACCGACCCGGACGGGCTGGTGGTGGGCGCGCTGTGCGCGGTGGACCACGAGCCACGGGACTGGACGCCGAGCGAGGTCACGCTGCTCACCGAGCTGGCCGCGGTCTGCTCGTCGGAGGTGTGCCTGCGGATCGCCCGGGCCACGGCCGAGGAGGCGCGGCAGGCCGCCGAGTCGGCACACCACCAGTTGGAGCTGCTCACCGACCTGACCGAGTCGCTGGCCGCGACGATGGACGTGGACGAGGCGATGCGCCGGCTCGGCCGGATCGTCACGGCCCGGCTGGCCGACTGGTGCGTGGTGACCTATGCCGACGAGCCCGGCGCCGAGCCGCACGTCAGCGCCGCACACCGGGATCCGGCCCGGGCCGCCGACATGGCCCGGCTGGCCGAGCTGGCCGCCCGCTCCCGCACCGACCTCCAGGCGATCGTGCTGGCCGCCCGCCGCAGCGGCCGCCCGGTGCGCCGCGCCGACGGCCCGGCGAAACTGCGCGGCCGGCTCAGCGACGCGGAGATCGCCGCGATCGCCACCTCGGCCGGCCTCGGCTCGTCGATGGTCGCGCCGATCATCTCCCCGGTGCGCCGCCGCGTGATGGGCGCGGTCCTGCTGGTCAACGGGCCGGACCGGGCGCCGTTCAGCGCCGCCGAGGAGCGCATCGCCGCCGAGATCGGCCGCCGCGCCGGGCTGGCCGTGGAGAACAGCCGGCTGTACCGCGAGCAGCGCCACGTCGCCGAGGTGCTCCAGCGCAGCCTGCTCACCGAGCTGCCCGAGCTGCCCGGCGTCGAGCTGCACGCCCGATACCTCCCGGCGCAGGACGGCGCCGCGGTCGGCGGCGACTGGTACGACGCCTTCGCCCAGCCGGACGGCAGCGTCCTGGTCGCGGTCGGCGACGTGTCCGGCCACGACATCGAGGCCGCCGCCACCATGGGCCAGTTGCGAAACCTGGTCCGCGGCGACGCCTACGGCCGCACCGACGAGCCCGGCGTCCTGCTCACCCAGCTCGACCAGGCCCTGCACGGCCTCCGCGTCCCGGCCGCCGCGACCGCCGTGCTGGCCCGCGTGCGCCAGTCATGGTCGGGCTATCAGATCAGCTTCGCGAACGCCGGACATCCGCCCCCGCTGCTCCTCCTCCCGGACGGCCGCGTCCAGGTCTGGTGGGTCCCGCCGGAGCCACTGCTCGGCCTCCCCCCGCAGGACCCGCGCACCACCACGATCCGCTACGTCCCACCCGGCTCGACCCTGGTCCTCTACACCGACGGCCTGGTCGAGGACCGGGACCAACTCCTCGACGACGGCGTCGCCCGCCTCGCCGAGGTGTTGCGCCACTGCGCGGTCTACCCCGGCGACGAACTTTGCGCCCGCCTGCTCGAGGTCGCCCCCCGCCGCAGCGACGACATCGCCCTGCTGCTGGTCCGCCTAACCGGCTGATACCTCCAGAAATCAGGGGCCAACGGCTCGCTCATCCTCCAGGGCCAAAGCCTATTTTTCTACGCCTTTCCGCCCAGTCCCGGGACGTCACGCGAGGCCGCGGCCCACTCCGGGCCGCCCAGCGGGCATCCGGGCGGAATCCGGTGGCCGCGGTGGTTCGCCCATCACCAGGACGGCGTGCACCCGGCTGGCCACGCCCCGGGGCCGTCGGCGGGTCAGGCGGGTGATTCCTCGTACGTCGGCGGGCCACCGTGGGTCCACGGCGTCTCCGCGGGGTCGGGGAGGGCGCCGCCGCGGCGGAACTCTTCGCTCAGGGTGGTCAGGACCAGCCGTTCGCCGACGGCGGGGACGCTGCCGGGTTCCGCGACCAGCTTGCGGCCCATGCCGCCGGACAGCTCCAGCAGCACGTCGAACTCGATCTCGTCGGGGCCGGCCGGCAGAGCGGATGAGGGGGGCGCCGCGGGAGCGGGTGCTGACGCGGGCAGGGAGGGGGCTGCGGTCGGGGGGTGGACTCGGGTCACCGAGACGACTCGGGCTTTTTGCGACGGGCGGGACGGGGAGGTCAGGGTGGTGCCGGGTTCCACGCGGACCGGCTCGCCGGTGCGGACCATGATGCGGGGGCGCAGGACGGGGCGTTTGCCGGTGTCGTCGACGCGGTCCGGGGCGGCCAGGGTGACCGTGCCGGCGAAGGCGGCGCCCGCCAGGCGGTATTCGGCCAGGACGAGCGGGTCGTCGAAGGCGCGCTGCACCGCGTAGCGGGAGGCGGCGCTCTCCAGGCGCTGCAACCGGGCGGCCGCCGCGACCGCACCGTCACGGCGGGGCTGCGGGGCCCCGCCCTCCGCGACGTGCTGGGCGAACGCCGTGTACGCGTCCTTGTCCCCGTCCCACCGCTGCCGCACCCGGTCGCCCACCGGCATCCGGCGCAGCAGGTTCAGGGTTCGCCACATGCGGTCCCAGGTCGGCAGCAGCAGCGTGCGCACCACCTCGGGCAGCTCCGGGGCGGACCGTTCGATCAGCGGGGCGAGCACCTTGTTGTCGAAGTCCGGGTCGGTGGCCGGGCCGGCGACCGGGCCGTTCTCCACCGCGCGGGCCGCCGCGGCGCCCTGCTCGATCCAGGCGAGCAGCACGCCCAGCTGCGCGTCCTCGGCTCCGCTCTGCCCGGTGGCCCAGTGCAGGCCGAGCGCCTGCACCGCGTTGAGCAGCAACGACGAGCCGGGCACCTCGGCGCTGTTGGCAAAGAAGGTGAGCCACCGGCCGAGCAGCGGCACGGTGATCGGCACCGGGTGCTCGCCGTCGACCGAGCGGAACCGGGTGGAGCGGCCGAACAGGCGCAGGAAGTCGACGCCGGCCGGGTTCGGGACCCAGAGCTGCGGGGCGTCGGCGTACCGGGTGCGGACGTCCTTGCCCCGGTCGACCGGGATCTCCTCGGTCCGGTCGGTGAACGAGTCGACGTACGCGGTCAGGATCTGTCCGAGCCGGTCGGCGAACCGGAAGCGCTCGTCCCGGTCCCGGGGCTGGGTGACCACCAGCAGTTCCGGCTCGGCCGGGTCGGTGCCGACGAGCGCCGCGAGCGGCGCGTTCGCCTCGCCGGCCATGGCCAGCGGGATCAGCACCATCGGATGGTCGTGCACGTGCAGGTGGCGCACGGTCGCGATCGGCTGCGCCCGCCCGGTGGCGACGGCCTGCGCCCGGGCGAGGGCGGTGAGGGTACTCAAGAAGCGATCCCGGGCGACGACGAGGCAGCCCCACCCGGCCCGGGCGAGGGAACAGCGGCCGGGTCGGCGTACCCCAGGGAGAGCGCCTCGGTCCGCAACCGCAACGCGGCCCGCAACAACGCCGCGGCCTCCTCCTGATCCGCCGACGGCGCCCGCGCGCCGGAGGCGAGCGCCAGCACCTCGTCCACCGACTCGATCCCGCCGAGCGCCTCCCGCACCGGCCGCCCCAGCGCCCCGGTCGTCCCCGCCGCCTCGTGCCGGCAGAACACCGAGAGTTCGCAGGTCGACAGGCACTCCGGGGCGTAGTGCGGCGCGACGTGCCCGAGCGCCACGATCAGCTCGTCGGCCGGCCGGCTCAGGTCGAACGTCACCCCGGCCGGCAGCGCGTCGATGATCTCGCCGACCGAGGAGAGCCGGGACAGCTGCCGGCGCAGGGTGGACAGCTGCTTGCGGACGTCGAGGCGGACCGCGACCGGGCGCATCGCGAAGTTCTCCGGGCAGACCAGCACGACCTCGTGGTCGACCAGCAGCGGGTCCATCCCGAGCCGGCCGAGCAGCTCGCGCAGGGCCAGCACGTAGACCGCGGCCTGGGTGGCGGCCGCGGACACCTTGGCGCTCTCCGCCTGCCCGTCCACGATCGCGAAGGACTTGATCTCGACGACCTGCAACCGGCCCGCGTGCGCGTAGGCGACCAGGTCCGGCTCCAGGTAGACGGTCTGCCCGGCGACCTCGAGGGTGAGCAGCGGATGATCGATCAGCGCCGCGGACGCCGTGGCGAGCACGTCGACCGTCCGCGTGTGCCGGTCGTCCAGGGTGTCGTCGGAGTCGGCGCCGAGGTCCTGATAGGCGGCGCCGTCCGCCGCGTCGAGCACGGTGCGCAGCAGCGCGCAGTCGTCCGCCTTGAGCATCGCCTCGAACGCGTTGCCCCGGGACAGCGCGAACCGGGACTGGCCGAAGCTGCCCGGGAAGCCGACCGTCTCGGCGAGTTTCAGCTTGTCGACGCCGGCCGCGTCGAGCACGGCACGCCGGTTGCAGCCGGGGTTGCCGGTGAGGGCGGCGATCGTTCGCGCGTTGTGCCGCTTGGCCTTGCCGGAGCCGCGTAGCTCGTCAAGCCGGGTCATCAGAGCCCTTCTTGATCGACAAATCAGGGGAAGTCTACGGTACGGCGGCTTTCTCGCCGCCTTTCACCCGCGAGAGGTGAATAAAACGCGCATATCAGTCACAAAACCGACGGCGCGCTAGGTTCGGGGCATGCCGAAGGCCATCTGGAACGACGAAGTGATCGCGGAGAGCGACGACACGGTGGTGCTCGAGGGGAACTATTACTTCCCCCGCGCCTCGGTGCGTGACGACATCTTGATCCCCTCCGACACGCACACCGTCTGCCCGTGGAAGGGCAAGGCGTCGTATTACTCGCTGCGCGCCGACGGGCAGACCGCCGCGGATGCCGCCTGGTATTACCCGGACCCGAAACCGGACGCCGCGGCCGTCCGGGACCGGGTCGCCTTCCGCCGGGACGTGAAGGTGGAGAGGTAAGGACACCCCACCGGGGGCCCGCTCACGCGATGCGCGGGTGGGCCTCCTCGATCGCGGTGACCTCCAGATAATCCAGCATGTCCCGCTGCTCGTCGGGATCCAGCGCCCGGAAGGCGGCATACGCCTCGTCCCGGGCATTCACCGTCTCGGCGGCCAGCAGCGCGATGATCGCCGACCAGGCCAGCGACACCCGGTCGAAGAGCCGGGCGCGGCGCAGCGAGGTGAGCCGGGTCAGCATCGCCACCTTGGCCACCGCGTCGTCGTCGTGCGCGACCCGGTCGCAGAGCTCGAACAGCGCCCTCCCCCGGTACGGATGCTCGGCCTCGATCATGCGGGCCAGCTCGGCGTTGCTCATCTGGTCGGTCGCCGGGGCCGGGCCGCGCCGGGGCAGCCGCGGGTTCGGTTCAGCGTGCACGGCTGTCCCGCCCGCTCTCGTAACCGTTGCCCGGCGCCTGGTGCGGCAACGTGGGGGTGCTCGGAAAGCTCGGGAACGGCGGCGGCGCCGGCATCACCGGGGCGACCGGCTCGTCCGGCTGCGCCGGGAACCGCTGGGTGAAACTGTCGAGCACCGCCTTGCCGGTCTCGGTCCCGGCGCCGACGGTCGCCTCGACCGCGTCGGCCACCCGGTCGGCGAGCGCCGCCTGCGCCCGGCGGATGGTCCGCAGGATCTCGGTGGCGAGCCCGGGCGCGCCCAGACCCAGCGACCGCTCGTCCAGCTCCAGTCCGGTCACGTTGCCCGAACTGGCCACAGTGACCAGGATCGCGCCGTCGGCACCGGCCGCGGTCGCCCGCAGCGCGGCCACCCGATCGGCCAGCGCGGCGGCCGCACCCCGGGGCCGGGGCGCGCCGTCAACGGCGCCCAGATCTCCACCCAGCACGTTTCGCCCTCCGTTGCCGACTTCCGTGATGACGTCCCATGAGATCACGACCACGCCATCCCCGCGAGCACCCACCGTAGCGACTCCCGGCGCTCACCCGACCCGGCGACCGCCGTAACCTTCAAGCAACGCATCGACCGCCACGATCGAGGGGGTGCCGTGGAGACGGGTCAGCCGCACGACGCACACGCGCCGGACTGGCGGTCCGCGATGATCGACGTCTCCCAGTCCACTCTGGACGAGCTGGTCGCTCGCGAGGACTCCGCTCTGGATCACTGCCTGCGTCGGCTCGCCGCCGAGCTGGCCGGTTCCAGCGAGCAGATCGCCGGCTTCAATTCGGCGCTCTGACCGGCCAGGATCCGGTTTGCGCCCGTTCCGGCTCGCCGACGCCGACCTCGCCGCCCTGGGCGCCGGCCGGCCCTCCGCCGACACCCTGGCCCTGCTGCGCCGGGCCCGGCTCAGCCGGCATCTGCTCCTCCTGCGGGAGGCTCGGCGCGCTGTTCCGGAAGATCCTCTCTGGTACGCCCGGCTGCGCGCGTTACCCGCCGCCGAGTCCCGCGAGCGCTCCGCCGACCCGATGACCGGACTCTGGGCGGCCCGGCTCGTGGCCGCCCACCGCGCCGGCATCTCGCCCACTGTCGGTGATCTGCCCGACCCGGCGGGTCATTCCCTGGTCGCCTCGCACGCCGGGCACACCCTGCGGGTGCGGCTGGACGATCGGAGCCCGCTGCGGCACCTGCTCGGGCTGCCGCCGACCGAGCCGCTCACCCCCGACGAGGTGGCCCACTGGCGGCGTTGCCTCGACGCGGCGTGGCAGATCCTGGTCGACCGGCATCCGGCGGCGGCCGGGATCCTCGGCGGGGTGCTGCGGGTGATCGTGCCGGCTCGGCCGGATCCGCTCGCCGAGGGCGTGAGCGCCACCTCGGCGGAGGCGTTCGGGGCGGTCGCGGTGTCGGCGCCGGCTTCCGGGACCGGGCTGGCGGTCGCGCTGCTGCACGAGACGCAGCACAGCGTGCTGAACGCGGCGCATGGACTGTTCCCGCTGGTCGAGCCGGGGGCGGGGCGGGAGTATTCGCCGTGGCGGGAGGATCCGCGGCCGGTTTACGGGGTGCTGCACGGGATCTACGCGTTCCTGGCGGTGACCCGGTTCTGGCGCGCCGAGTTGCGGACCGGGGCGACGGCGAACGACGAACAGCGGACCGAAGCGACGGCGAACGACGAACAGCGGACCGGCGCGACCGCGAACGACGAACAGCGAACCGAAGCGACGGCGAACGACGAACGACGGACCGAGACGGCAGCGGGCGGGGCGAGTGAGGCCGAGTTCGAGTTCGCCCGCTGGCGGGTCGCGGTGCACGAGACGGCCGGGCGCCTGCTCGACGGCCCGGCGCTCACCCCGGCGGGACGCCGCCTGGTCGCCGCCCTGCGCGACGAGGTGACGCCCTGGCTCGCCGAGCCGGTGAACCGCGAGGTCGACCGGCTGGCCGCGCTGGCCCGGGCCGACCACCGGGCCCGCTGGCGGCTGCGGAACCTGACGGTGCCGCCCGCGGCGACGGCCGGCCTGGTCACGGCCTGGCGGACCGGGCAGCCGGCACCACCGGTCGAGGCCACGATGGGTCGCACCGAACGGGTGGTGGAGTCCAGCGCCCGGTTGCGGCTGATCCGCGCCCTGCTGCGCGACGAGCCGGAGCGCGCGGCGGACGGCGACGACGCGTGCCTGCGGGGTGATGACGGGGCGGCGCTCCACGCGTACCGAAAGATGCTCGTGGCGGACCGCGCGAACGAAGCGGCCTGGAGCGGGCTCGCCCTCGTCTCCCCGCATCGCGCCGCGCGCGAGCGGCCGGAGGTCGTCCGCGCCGCCGCGCTCGCCCTGCCGGAAGCGGACATCCTGGCCCTCGCCGCCTGGCTCTCCGCCTGACGCAACCGCATCTGCACGTGCAGCGGAAGGTGCCGCCACGAAGTCGGTTGCAAGTCGGTTGACCTGCGGTTTTGCTGCCGGTGCGGGACCGGAAAGGCGACCTGGATCACTCAACCCGGCCGCCCCGGCACCGATCTGAGCGGCCGGAGGTGGATCGTGGCTCGGAAAGCTCTCTTGGACCGGATGCGGCGTGTCGTCGACGACGGCGTCGTTCTGGCTTCGCTGGTATTGCTGGTGTGGCCGGCAGCGGACGCTGCCGACGGGACCTGGACGACCCGGCTGGTGCCGGTGGCCGCGGCCCTCTGTCTCGGCCTGGCGATGCTGCTGGTCGCGCCGGAGCGGCCGGTCCTGCGCTTCGCGCCGACCGCGGCGGCCCTGGCCGTCAGCGGCATCCGGCACCTGCAGGGCGAGCTCGCCCGGGGCGCGGTCTGGCTGCTGCTGGCGATGGCCGTGGCGGTGCTGATCCGCCGCTGGATCGGGGCCGGCTCGGACACCGCGCTGATGCGCGAGATGACCACGCAGCGGGCGCTGCTGGCCAGGCAGGCGTACCGGGACCCGCTGACCGGCCTCGGCAACCGCAAGATGTTCCTGGAGCGGGCCGAGCACGAGCTCTCCGAGGCGAGCCGGACGATGACCGCGGTGATCGTGGTCGACCTGGACGGCTTCCGCGAGCTCAACGACACGCACGGCCACGAGGTCGGCGACGAGCTGCTGCGCGCGGCGGCCGACCGGCTGGCCGCCAACGTGCGGGCCAACGACGTGGTCGCGCGCCTCGACAGCGACGAGTTCGTGGTGCTGCTGCCCGGCCTGGAGGACGAGCAGGCCGCGGTCGCGGTGGCCGACCGGGTGCTCACCGAGCTGCACCGGCCGCTGGAGGTGGCCGGCATCAAGATGACCGTCCGGGCCAGCGCGGGTGTCGCGATCACCGCCGGCGGCGGCGAGACCGTCGACCACGTGCTGCGCGAGGCCGACCAGGCCCTGCACCGCGCCAAACTGGACGGCGGCGGCACCGCCCGCCGGTTCGACCCGGAGCTGTTCGCCCTGGAGGAGCAGCGCCGCAAGGCCGAGGGCGACATCATCCGGGCCCTGGACCTGGGCGAGTTCGAGGTGCACTACCAGCCGATCGTCGACCTGGACGGCGAGCACACCGTCGGCGTCGAGGCGCTGATCCGCTGGCAGCACCCGGAGAAGGGCCTGGTCCCGCCCGGCCTGTTCCTGGAGTTGGCCGAGCAGCTGGGTCTGCTCCCCCGGCTCGGCGGCTGGGTGCTCGAGGAGGCCTGCCGGCAGGCGGTCAACTGGCAGCGCCAGTTCCCCGGCTTCGAGATGAACGTCAACCTGTCCGCCTCGCAGCTGAGCAACCCGAACCTGGTCGCCGAGGTCCGCGCCGTCCTGGAGCGCACCGGCCTGGAGCCGGAGCACCTGGTCCTGGAGCTGACCGAGTCGGTGGCGCTGGTCGACCTGGAGGAGTCGGCCCGGATCCTGAGCGAGCTCAAGGATCTCGGGGTGCGGATCGCGCTGGACGACTTCGGCACCGGGTTCTCCTCGCTCAGCCACCTGAGCGCGCTGCCGGTGGACGTCGTCAAGATCGACCGGTCGTTCGTGCAGGCGATGCCGGAGAGCGGCGGGGCGTCGGTGGCCGAGGCGGTGCTGCACATCGCGCGGACCTTCAACCTGGCGCCGGTGGCCGAGGGCGTGGAGGACGCGGCGCAGGCCGAGTGGCTGCGGGACCTGGCGTGCAGCCGGGCGCAGGGCTACCACTTCGCCAAGCCGATGCCCGCCCTTGACGTCACCGAGCTGCTGGACAAGCAGGCCGACCGGGACATCTGCGCCTGACCGGCCGGGGTGTCAGTGCCGGAACTGGTCCGACACCTGGCGCAGCCGGTGGGACAACTGGGCCAGTTCGGTCGCGGCCGCCTCGGTCTGGGTGGCCGCCTCGTGGGTCAGCGTGGTGGTGTCGGCGACCCGGTTGATCGAGTCGGCGACCCCGGTCGCCGAGTGCACCGCGGAGTTCACGCTGGCGACGATCTGCCCGGTCGCGGCCTTCTGGTTCTCCAGGGCCAGGGAGATGGTCCGTTGCAGCCGGTCGATCTGGTCGATCACCTCGCTGATCCGGGTGATCGCCTCGAACGCGCCGGCGGTGTCCCGCTGCATGGCGGTCACCTTGTCGGAGATGTCCCCGGTCGCCGAGGCGGTCTCCTGGGACAGGTCCTTCACCTCGCCGGCCACCACCGCGAACCCCTTGCCCTGTTCCCCGGCCCGGGCCGCCTCGATCGTCGCGTTCAGGGCGAGCAGGTTCGTCTGCTCGGCGATCCCGGTGATGATGCTGACCACCGCGGAGACCTCCTCGCTGGAGCTGCGCAGCCCCTCGATGCTCCGGTTGGTGTTCGCGGCCAGCTCCACGGCCTCCTTGGCGACCCGGTCGGCCTCGGCCACGGCCGTGGTGATGTCGTCGATGGACGCCTCCAGGCCGCGCGCCGCCGCGGTGGTCTCGTCCACGCTCGCCGTCACCTTGCCGATGTCCTGGCTGGCCTTGCCGGCCTCGGCGGAGGCCGTCCCGGCGCCCTCGGACAGCTGCCGGCTGGTGGCGGTCAGCTGTTCCGAGGCGGCGGCGACCGAGTTGGCGTTCCCGCCGATGTCCACCATCGCGGTCCGCAGCGAGCCGACCACCGCGTTCAGGCTGGCGCCGAGCTGCGCCAGCTCGTCGCCGCCGGGCAGCGAGGCGTCCACGGTCAGGTCGTAGCCGGCGATCGCCTGCGCGGCGGCCAGGTTGTGGTTCACCCGGCTGGCGATCCGGCGGGCCAGCAGCAGCGCGGCGCCGCCGAGCAGCAGGGCGGCCAGGATGCCGATGATCAGCGTCTCCAGCTTCGCGTGCCCGGCGGCCGCGGTGGCGTGCGCGTAGGCACGCTGGACCTGCTCGGTGATCGCCGCGCTGAGCCGGTCGAGGGCCTCCGCGGCCTTCGCGTCGACCTCGTCGTAGGCGGGCCGGGCGGCCAGGGCGGCGGTCCGGTCCGGGTCCGAGGCGACCCGGCTGGCCAGGGTCACCATCCGCTGGCCGGAGGCGATCAGCTCGTCGAGCACCGGCAGCACGGCGTCGGCCTGCGCGCGCAGGCTCGGCATGTGCCGGATCACGTCGTCGATGCCGGTCCGGGCCTGGGCCACGTTCGCGCCGAGCAGGTCGAGCGCCTCCTGCCGCTCGGTGGCGTTGTTGGAGACCAGGGTGGCCAGCACGTTGCCACGGAACAGCGCCCGCGCGGTGTCGGCCGACTGCACGGCCTGCTGCGCCGAGGCGGCCGCCCGGGCGGTCGTCTGCTGGGCGGCGATCGTGGAGATGCCGCGGTATCCGATCGCACCGGCCACGATGACCAGGATGAATCCGGCCACCGCCAGGCCGGCGATCTGCCGCCGGATGGTGAACGTCACGATGATCTCTCCCTCCCCTGGCACCGTAACGGCCGATCCGCGTCGCTAAGGCCGGTTCCGCATCGGCCGAAGAAAAGGCACGGAGGTTGTTGTGCGAATCATGGCTCTGTTGCTCGCCGCCACGGTCACCCTGACAGCGGCCGGCGGCTGCTCGGACGGCGAACCGGAGAGCGCGCCCCTGGACCGGCTCGCCGAGGCCCGGGCGGCGCTGCCCGACTCGATCAAGCAGTCCGGGATCCTGATCACCGGCACCGACCCGACGTTCGAGCCGATGACGTTCAAGAACGGCGAGAAGTACGCCGGTCTGGACATCGACCTGGCCGAGGCGGTGGCCGGCAAGCTCGGCCTGACCACACGCTGGCAGACGGTGTCCTTCGGCGACCTGCTGGACCAGGTCGGACAGCACAAGATCGACATGTCCATCTCGTCGATGTTCGACCGGGCCGAGCGGCAGAAGAAGGTCGACTTCGTCAATTATCTGAACGCCGGCACGTCGATCGTCGTCCGCAAGGGCGCCGGGGACATCGGCGGCATGCCGGGACTGTGCGGGCGGCGGGTCGCGGCCCAGCCGGAGACCGTGTTCGTCGAGATGGCCACCGCCCAGAAACGGGACTGCGGCCGGAAGAAGCTGACCGTGGTGCTGTCCAACAAGCCGTCCGCCGACGTGCGCGACGGCCGGGCGGACGCCGCGCTGAACGACTTCCCGATCGCCGCGCTCGACGTCGAGAAGATGAAGACCATCGAGCTGTCCGGTCCGCAGATCGAGGCGATTCCGTACGGCATGGGGATCGCCAAGGACCGCAGGGCGCTCACCAGCGCCGTGCAGACCGCCCTGTACGCGATGATCGACGACGGCACCTACGACGCGCTGCTGGCCAAGTGGAAGGTCAAGGAGGGCGCGCTGCGCACCGGGGCGATCAACGGCGGCGCCTGAGAGCAGCGGGCGGCTTTCGCGCACACCCCGATCAGAGCGGCGGCAGATCGATGTCGGTCTCCAGCCGCTGCCCGGCGGAGGTGACCTGGAAGATCGGGTGCCCGTCGCCGTACGCCTTGGTCAGCGCCGCCACGGCCTGCTGCTGCGCCGCCTCGTCCTGATCGGCCAGCGCCAGGTTCCACGCGCAGGCCACCGTGTCCGGATGGTCGGCCCCGCGCACCACCCGGGAGCGGCGCAGCGTGTCGGCGGCCAGCTCCCGTCCCGGCATCGCCTCACCGGCCGCGAACAGGTCGGCGGCCAGCCCGTTCGCGCAGCTCAGCGTGAACGGGTGGTCGGCGCCGACACTGCGCCGCAGCCCGCCGAGCACCTCCTCGTCGATGGTCCGGGCCTCGGCGTGCCGCCCGGCCGCGCGGACCACCCCGGCCAGCCCGGCCGAGGCGGCCAGGGTGAACGGGTGCTCGTCGCCGAGCACCGCGTGGAACCGGATCACCGCGCGTTCCAGCAGCTCGTGCGCGCCGGCCAGGTCACCGGCCGCGCGCACGCAGTTGGCCAGCGAGACCGCGGTGGCCAGGGTGTCCACGTTCAGGTCGCCGAACCGCTGCCGGCAGGCGGCGAAGTTGGCGGTGGCCAGTTCCCGGGCCTCCGGCCGGCCCCGCCGGTGCGCGGCCATCGCGGTCAGCCGGCCGGCCCAGAGCGCGAACGGGTGGTCCTCGGCGACCTGCTCGGCGTGCCCGCCCAGGACCGTCGCCACCCCGGCGTAGTCGCCCAGGCCGAACAGGTCGTAGGCGAGCGCGGCCCGGGACGCCAGGGTCTCCGGGTGGCCGGGCGCGTTGATCGCCTGCCGGTGCCGCAGGGTCTGCTCGTCCAGCGACCGGGCGCCCCGGAAGTCGCCGATCAGCCGCAGGTCGATGCCGAGGTTGTTGGCGCAGCGCAGCGCGGTCGGGAAGCTCTCCCCGAACAGCCGCCGGTAGCGCACCAGGTTGTCCGCGTCCAGCTGCCGGGCCTGTCCGAAGTGGCCCTGCATGCGCAGGTCGCCGCCGACGCTGTTGGCGGTGGCCAGGGTGGCCTCGTCGTCGGCGCCGAACACGTCGCGCTGGGTGCGCAGGGTTTGCAGGTTCAGCGTCCGGGCGTCGGTCGTGCGGCCCACCGCGCGCAGGGCGTTGGCCAGGTGGAACGAGGCGAGCAGGGTCTGCTCGGCGGACTCGCCCAGGGCGTCGCGCCAGCGGGCCACCGCGGAGCCGGCCAGCTCGCGGCTGGAGTCGTAGTCGCCGCGGGCGAAGTGGAACCGGATGCAGTTGATCACCAGCTGGCGGATCTCCTCGGCGTCACCGCCGAGCAGGTCGGAGTGGATCAGATGCGGGGCCAGCTCGGCGTACCGATACCAGCCGGCCGGGTTGTCCGGGTCGCCCGGGTCAGCCGCCGAGAGCATCGCGCGCACGGTGCGCAGCAGGTCGGCGTGCCGCTCCGAGCTGAGCTCCTGGCCGAACATGCCGCGGATCAGCGGGTGCACGGTCAGGCGCTCGCCGGACGGGTCCAGGCCGGCCAGGCCGTACCGGGCGATCCGGCGCATCGCGGCCCGCAGCCGGCGCTCCACCCGGACCGTGCGGGCCACCTCCGGGTCGAGCGGCAGGGTGCGCGCCGCCCAGAGCAGTTGCCAGGAGATCGGGGCGCTGGCCAGGAACGTGCAGAGCTCCAGCAGCATCCGGTCGGCCGGAGCGGCCTCGCCGAGCGCGTCGGCGGCCAGCCCCCAGGCGACCCGGAGCGGGGTGGGGAAGGCCAGCTCACCGGCCCGCCGGTGATAGCGGTCGAGGTATTCCGGGACCGGCCAGCCGGTCGCGGAGCGGACCGCGGCGGCCAGGTCGAGCGCGATCGGCACGTCGCCGAGGGCCGCGGCGAGCCGGTCGGCATCCTCCGGGGCGAGGTCCGGGGTGCGGGCGCGCAGCAGGTCGACGGCGTCCGGCCGGTCGAACACCGGCACCGGCAGCGCCTGCGCCACCTCGGCGGTCCAGCGTGGATTGCGGCTGGTCACCAGCACGTGCCCGGCGCCGGAGGGCAGGTACGGCATGATGTCCTCGGGCCGGTTCGCGTTCTCGAACACGACCAGCCAGTGCCGGAACGGCTCGCCCTTGCTCAGCGCGTCGCGCACCGCACCGAGGGTGCGGTTGAGATCGCGCGCCTCGGGCAGCCCGAGTTTCTGCGCCAGGCCGGCGAGGGCCGCCCGCATCCCGGCGTTCTGCTCGGCCGGGATCCACCACACCAGATCGTAGGAGTCGGCGTGCCGGTAGGCATATTCCACCGCCAACTGGGTACGTCCTGTTCCGCCGAGCTGATGGTCCGGACTCGGCAGCAGCACGACGGGACCGTTGCCGAGCAGGCCGCGCACGCGGGACAGTAGTTCTTCACGACCCACGAAGCGGGGGTTGCGCGGCGGCAGACCGCCACGGATCGGCACACCGTGCTCCTCACGTCTTGGTGATGCCGATTACCGTACGTGGAACCCCCGCCACAGCAAAGCGGGCAACGCGCCCGGCGAGACGGAAGGCCCCCGGTGATCGAAGAAGTGACGACGCTGGATACCGATGGCGGCACCACGACCGTCTCGCTGCGCGGAGAGATCGACGTGCTGACCGTGGAGCAGGTCCGGGTGGCGCTCGGCGAGGCGGTCACCGGGCGTCCGCGGCAGATCGTGGTCGACATGGCCGGCGTCGCGTTCATCGACTCGACCGGGCTGGGTGCGCTGATCTCCGGCTTCCAGCGCGCTCGTGACCAGGCGATCCCGTTCTCGCTGTCCCACCCGAGCGACAACGTGCGCCAGATCCTGGTCCTGAGCGGCCTCCTCGAAGTGGTGCACGTCACACCCTGAAGTTTTCCGACAAAACCCCCTTTTGCGTACGCCCTGAGCACGCGCCCGTGACGCGATGCGACGGACCGGGACCGCCTCGCGCCGAAGCGAACCGCGGGCCGCGGGTGCGGCCCGCGGCCCAGCGGTCGTCGCGACGGGAGTGGCCGGGGCCGCAAGTCGTACCGAAAGGGTTGGGGTCTAAGCCTTGGCGGCCGGAACCGCCAAGCCCAGCCCCGGCGCGATCGGCTTGAGGCGTTTGCCGGCGAAGAGCATCAGGCTCAGGATCGAGCCGAGGATCGCCAGGCCCCCGGCGCCGTACCAGGCCCAGGTGTACGCGCCGAGCTGATCACGGACCAGGCCGGCCGCGGTGGCCGCGATCGCCGCGCCGAACTGGTGTGACGCGAAGACCCAGCCGAAGACGACCGGGCCGGCCGCGCCGTAATACTCCCGGCACAGGGTGACCGTCGGCGGCACCGTGGCGACCCAGTCCAGGCCGTAGAACAGGATGAAGACCAGCATGCCCGGGTGTGCCGTGGCGGCCAGGAGCGACGGCAGGATCAGCAGCGACAGGCCGCGCAGCGCGTAGTACGCGCCCAGCAGGATCCGGCTGTCGACCCGGTCGGTGAGCCAGCCGGAGGCGATCGTGCCGACGATGTCGAAGAGGCCGACGAGCGCGAGCAGGCTCGCCGCGGTGGTGTTCGGCATGCCGTGGTCGTGCGCGGCCGGGATGAAGTGCGTGCCGACCAGCCCGTTGGTGGTCGCCCCGCAGATCGCGAAACCGCCCGCGAGCAGCCAGAACGGCCGGGTCTTCGCGGCGTCGCGGAGAGCGGTCAGCGCGGCCTTGGCGGCATTGCCCACCGGCTTCGCCGGCGGCTCGGTGACCCCGCCGAGCGCGGTCACGCCCAGGTCCTGCGGGTGGTCCCGGAGGCGCCAGAGGATCAACGGTACGACCAACAGCGCAACCACCGAGACGGTGAGCGCCGCCGTGCGCCAGCCGTGCGACTCGGTGATCCGGGACAGCACCGGCAGGAAGATCAGGTTGCCGGTCGCGCCGCCGGCCGTGAGCACCCCGGTGACCAGGCCCCGGTGCTTGACGAACCAGCGCCCGGTGATGGTGGCCACGAAGCCCAGCGCCAGCGAGCCGGTACCGAGCCCGACCAGCACGCCCCAGCAGAGCATCAGTTGCCAGCTCTGCCGCATGAACACGGTCAACCCGGAGCCGAGCGCGACCAGCAGCAGCGCGACGGCGGCCACCCGGCGGATGCCGAACTTCGCCATCAGGGCCGCGGCGAACGGCGCGGTCAGGCCGTAGAGCACCAGGTTCACCGAGACGGCGGCGGAGATGGTGCCGAGCGACCAGCCGAACTCGGCGTGCAGCGGCTGGAGCATCACCGAGGGCGTGGAGCGGAAGCCGGCCGCACCGATCAGCGCGATGAACGCGACCGCGGCGACCGACCAGGCGGGGTGGATACGCATCTTCACGTGATGATTCTCGGCAGTCCGGCCCGTCCGGACGAGTGGCCCGAAGGCCATCATGCGCAAGAATCGGGCCATGCACTCCATCGCGGTCCTGGTCCTCGACGGTGTCGTCCCCTTCGACCTGGGTGTGCCCGCCCAGGTGTTCGGCGCCTCCCGCGACCCCGACCGGAATCGGCTCTATGAGCTGCTGGTCTGCGGCGAGGGCCCGGCGCGCGCCGAGGCCGGCTTCACCGTGACGCCGGACCACGACCTCTCGGTGGTGGCCCGGGCGGACACCGTCCTGGTGCCGGGCATCCACACCGGCGGCCCGGTCACCGACGGCACGCTTCCCGGCCCGGTTCGCGAGGCGCTGCTCGCCGCGGCCGCGCGTGGCGCCCGGATCGTGTCGATCTGCACCGGCGCCTCGGTGCTCGCCGCGGCCGGCCTGCTGGACGGCCGCCCGGCCGCCACCCACTGGGCCTGGGCGAAACGGATCGGCGGGCTCTACCCGCGGGTCGACTGGGACTTCGACGTGCTGTTCGTCGACGACGGGGACGTGCTCACCTCGGCCGGCGTCGGCGCCGGGGTGGACCTGTGCCTGCACATCGTCCGCTCCGACCACGGCGCCGAGGTGGCCAACCGGGCGGCCCGCCGCTGCGTGGTGCCGCCCTGGCGGGACGGCGGCCAGGCGCAGTACATCGAGCGCCCGGTCCCGGCCGGCGGCGGCATCGGCACCGAGCCGACCCGGGCCTGGGTCCTCGACCGGCTGAGCGAGCCGGTCACCCTGGAGGAGATGGCCGGGCACGCCCGGATGAGCGTGCGCACCTTCACCCGCCGGTTCCGGGACGAGACCGGGTCGAGCCCGCGGCAGTGGCTGCTGCGGCAGCGGGTGGAGCACGCCCGGCTGCTGCTGGAGTCGACCGACCTGGGGATGGACGTGGTGGCCCGGCGGTCCGGGCTGGGCAGCGCCACCGCCCTGCGGCAGCACCTGCACGCCACGATCGGGGTGGCGCCGTCGGCTTATCGCCGGACCTTTCGCCACTAAGTTTTCGGCCGGGATGTCCGATGGAGGGGTGTATACCCTGTGCCGCCGCGCTTGAGGACTTCATGGACCAGACCTTCCGGCCTCTGCTTGACGCTCTGAAGCAGATCGGCATCGACCCGCACGCGGTCGACGCCGCCGCCGAGGAGGCACAGCGCAGCGGCCGGCCGGTGCGCGCTGTCCTGATCAACGACCAGGTGGTCACCGAGGAGCAGCTGACCCAGGCGGCCGCGGCGGCCTTCGGGATCAACACCCTGGACCTGGTCGGCTTCACCCCCGACCCGACCGCGCTGAAGCGGATCCCGCTGCCGGTGGTGCTCCGGCACCGGGTGCTCGGCCTGGCCATCACCGACGGCGAGCTGGTGGTCGGCGTGACCGACCCGGCCGACGTGGTGGCGCTGGACGACGTCCGGGCGGCGACCGGCATGACGGTCCGCCCGGTGGTGGTGGCCCGCTCCGAGGTCCGCCGGATCATCGAGAAACTGCAGCGCGAGGACAGCGACCTCGGCGACCTGGCGGACGCCGAGACCGGCGACTCGGCCGGCATGGCCGCGCAGCAGACCAGCACCGACGACGCCCCGATCGTCCGGTACGTGAACAGCCTGATCGAGCAGGCGGTCATGAACCGCGCCTCCGACCTGCACCTGGAGCCGACCGAGGACGACATGCGGGTGCGGTACCGGATCGACGGCGTGCTGCACGAGGTGGACATCGTGCCGCGGGGCGTGATGGCGGCGCTGACCTCCCGCATCAAGATCATGTCGGGCGTCGACATCACCGAGAAGCGGATCCCGCAGAACGGCCGGATCACCGCGCTGATCCGGGACCGGACGGTCGACCTGCGGACCGCGACGCTGCCCACGGTGTGGGGCGAGAAGATCGTGCTGCGCGTGCTCGACACCGGCGGCATCGACCTGGACCTGCGCAAACTCGGGTTCACCGAGCACAACCTGCGCCGGTTCGAGGAGTCGTTCAGCAAACCGCACGGGATGGTGCTGGTGACCGGCCCGACCGGGTCCGGCAAGTCGACCACGCTGTACGCCACGCTGGGCCGGATCAGCAAGCCGGAAGTCAACGTGATCACCATCGAGGACCCGGTCGAGTACCGGTTGCGCGGGATCAACCAGGTGCAGGTGAACGCCAAGGCCGGACTGACCTTCGCCGCGGTGCTGCCGGCCATCCTGCGCTCCGACCCGGACGTGGTGCTGATCGGTGAGATCCGGGACGGCACCACCGCGCAGATCGCCGTCGAGGCGGCGCTCACCGGTCACCTGCTGCTCTCCACGCTGCACACCAACGACGCGCCGGGCGCGGTCACCCGGCTCACCGAGATGGGCATCGAGCCGTTCCTGGTCGGCTCGTCGCTGGACTGCGTGCTGGCCCAGCGGCTGGCGCGGCGGCTCTGCGACTGGTGCAAGGAGGCGTACCAGCCGACCGAGGAGGAGGTGCTGGGCGCCCGCTGGCCGCTGGAGGACCTGGCCTTCCCGCAGGTGCTGTACCGGCCGGTGGGCTGCCGCAACTGCGCGAACACCGGGTACAAGGGCCGGATCGCGCTGCACGAGGTGATGCCGATCAGCCCGGAGATCGAGTCGCTGTGCATCCAGCGGGCCGCGGCCGGCGAGATCCGCGAGGTCGCGCTCGCCCAGGGCATGTACGAACTGCGCGCCGACGGCCTGGCCAAGGCGGCGGGCGGCCTGACCTCCGTGCGGGAGGTGTCCCGAGTAGCAGTCTGACAGCACCCGTACCGCTACTAAACCCGGCCGCCGGGATGCCGAATCAACAGGCGTCGGACAGCGAACGAGAGGGCCGGAACCGTGAACACGATCGAGCACGAGGTGCGGCAGCCGGAGACGGCCGCCAGCGCGGACGACCTCGCCGTGCTCGACCAGTTGCTGATCACGCTGGTCGAGTCGCGCGGCTCGGACCTCCACCTCACGGTGGGATCGCCGCCGATGATGCGGGTCGACGGCGCGCTGCGCCCGGTACCCGGGTACGGCAAGCTGAACGCCTCGGACACCGAGCTGCTCGCCCGCGCGGCGGTCACCCCGGCCCAGTGGGAGACGTTCGAGCGCGAGCAGGAGATGGACTTCGCGCACAGCATCATCGGCGTCTCCCGGTTCCGCGGCAACCTCTACCGGCAGCGCACCTCGTGCGGCGCGGTCTTCCGGGCCATCCCGCACAAGATCAAGCCGCTGGACGAGCTGGGCATGCCGGAGTCGGTGGCCCGCTTCGCCCACCTGCCGCGCGGACTGGTGCTGGTCACCGGCCCGACCGGGTCGGGCAAGACCACCACCCTGGCCTCGCTGCTCGACCTGGCCAACCGCAGCCGCGCCGACCACATCATCACCATCGAGGACCCGATCGAGTTCCTCCACCCGCACAAGCGCAGCATCGTGAACCAGCGCGAGGTGGGCGCCGACACCGAGACCTTCGCCAGCGCGCTCAAGCACGCGCTGCGGCAGGACCCGGACATCATCCTGGTCGGCGAGCTTCGTGACCTGACCACCACGTCGACCGCGCTGACCGCCGCCGAGACCGGCCACCTGGTGATGGCGACGCTGCACACGCAGAGCGCCACCCAGACCATCGACCGGATCATCGACATCTTCCCGCCGCACCAGCAGTTGCAGATCCGCGCGCAGCTGGCGGCCAGTCTCCAGGGTGTGGTCACCCAGGCGCTGGCGCCCCGCGCGGACGGCAAGGGCCGTGCGGTGATCTGCGAGATCCTCTCCGCGACGCCGGCCATCCGGAGCCTCATCCGGGAGGGCAAGTCGCACCAGATCCCGTCCTTCATGCAGGCCGGCAGCAACGAGGGCATGCTCGCCTTCGATCAGCACCTGGCCGAGAAGGTGCGTGAGGGCGTGATCACCATGCAGACCGCTCTGGAGATCAGTCACTCTCCGGAGGAGCTCAAACGGCTCGTCGGCAGGGGATGATCATGACCGCCAACAAGACTTTCACGTACAACACGATCGACGCCTCGGGCAAGAAGTCGAAGGGGACCATCGAGGCCCCCAACGAGGCCGCCGCCACCCACATGCTCAAGCAGCGTGGCGAGGTGCCGCTCGGCCTGATCGAGGCCGGACAGGGTCTCCAGCGCGAGCTGAAGATCCCCGGGCTGGGCAACCGGGTCAAGCTCAAGGACCTGGCGGTCTTCGCCCGGCAATTCGCCACCATGACCTCGTCGGGCATGTCGCTGCTGCGCTCGCTCTCGATCATGGAGGAGCAGACCTCGTCGCCGCCGCTGAAGAAGGCGCTCGGCGAGGTACGCGCCGACGTGGCCGCCGGTGGCGGGCTCTCCGCCTCGATGGCCAAGCACGACCGGGTCTTCCCGCGGCTGATGGTCGCGATGATCCGGGCCGGCGAGACCGGCGGCATGATCGACCGGGCTCTCGAGCAGATCGCCGACAGCCTGGAGAAGGACACCGCGCTCCGCGGCAAGATCAAGAGCGCGCTGACCTATCCGGCGATCGTGCTGGGCTTCACCTTCGTGCTGATCGCGGCGATGCTGATCTTCATCGTCCCGATCTTCGAGGGGATGTTCAAGAGCCTCGGTGGCGAACTGCCGGCGATCACCCAGTTCCTGGTCACGACCAGCCACAACATGTGGTGGATCGGGCCGCTGGTGCTGGGCGCCGGGATCGGCAGCACGGTCGCCTACAAGCGGCAGCTGCGGACCAGCGCGGAGTTCCGGCTCCGGGTGGACCAGCTCAAGGTCCGCATGCCGGTCTTCGGCTCACTGTTCCAGAAGCTGGCGATGAGCCGGTTCTCCCGGAACCTGGGCCTGCTGCTGAACGTCGGCGTGCCGGTCATGCAGGCGCTCGCGGTGGTCGGCGAGACCACCGGCAACGAGGTGATCAACATCGCCATGAAGGACATCCAGGGCACCGTCCGGGACGGCCAGCCCATGTCCACGGCGATGCGGAACCACAAGATCTTTCCCGAGATGGTCAACCAGATGATCGAGGTCGGGGAAGAGAGCGGTCAGATCAGTCAGATGCTCGACAAGGTTGCCGACTTCTACGACAGGGAAGTCGACTCCGCCGCCGAGTCCCTGGCCGCCTCGATCGAACCGATCATGGTGCTCATCATGGGTGCGGTGGTCGGCGGCATGGTCGTCTGTCTCTACCTGCCGATGTTCACGATCTACCAGAACATTCAGTCGAGCTGACCCGCTCGCTCAGCGTGCGACGCCGCACGCGCGGTACACCCGGCCGCTCCCAACTGCCGGTTCTTCCTTCCCTGCCCCACCCCTGTATGCCTATGGAGGCAATCCCCATGCAGAACGTCATCGACCGCCTGACCGTCAAGCGCGACGACATCCTCGCCAAGAAGGACGACGACAAGGGCTTCACGCTCATCGAGCTCCTGGTCGTGGTGGTCATCATCGGCGTCCTGGTCGCGATCGCCGTGCCGGTCTACCTGAACTACCGCCAGGGTGCGGCCGACAAGTCCGCGCAGTCCGACGTGCGTGGCGCGATCAGCGCGGTGGAGCAGTACTACACCAGCAACGGCAACCTGTACCCGACCGGCCCGCTGACCAGCATCAGCGGCACCGGTAGCTCCGCCACCACCACCTCGACGATCGCCCTGACCTCCGGTGGCTCCACGGTCGGCACCATCACGGTCTCCGACAAGACCCAGCTGACCTACATCAACAACGCCACCACCGGCACCTACGCCATCTGCGCGACCAACTCGGGCGGCAGCGGCAAGGTCTACGTCTACCGCAGCGCGGCCGGCGGCTCGGTCCAGACCGCCAGCGGCGTCACCGTCAGCAGCTCCGGCTGCACCGGCGTCACCGCCTGATCCTCGTAACACCCTGACGGGTGGCGCCACCGCTGGTGGCGCCACCCGCCCTGGCAACTACCGAAGGAGTCCGACATGCCGCTGGTACCGCTGCTGGTGGTGGCCGCAGTGTTCGGCCTCGCGGTGGGCTCGTTCCTGAACGTCGTGATCCACCGGGTGCCCCGCGACGAGTCGCTGGTCCGTCCCGGTTCGCACTGCCCGAACTGCGGCCACGAGGTCCGCAACCGGCACAACGTCCCGGTCTTCGGATGGCTGCTGCTGCGCGGCCGGTGCGCCGACTGCGCCACCCCGATCAGCGCCCGCTATCCGCTCGTCGAGGCCGGCACCGCCGCCCTGTTCGTCGCGGTGGCCGCCCGGTTCGGCTGGTCCTGGGCCCTGCCCGGCTATCTCTACCTGGCCGCCGTCGCGATCGCCCTGGCGCTGATCGACCTGGACGTGATGCGGCTCCCCGACAAGATCGTCCTCCCCTCGTACGCGGTGGCCACCGCCCTGCTGGTCCCGGCCGCCCTGCTGGCCGGCGACCCGGCCGCCCTGCTCCGCGGCGCGCTCGCCGCGATCCTGCTCTACGCCCTCTACCGCGTGCTGGCCGTCTGGGGCATGGGCGGCGGCGACGTGAAACTCGCCCCGCTGCTCGGCTTCTACCTCGGCTGGCTCGGCTGGGGCGCGGTGGCGGTCGGCGCGTTCGCCGGCTTCCTGCTCGGCGGCCTGGTCGGCGCGGTCCTGCTCGCCACCCGGACGGCCGGGCGCAAGAGCCGGATCCCGTTCGGGCCGTACATGCTGGCCGGCGCGTTCCTCGCGGTGTTCGCCGCGGCGCCGATCACCGACTGGTACGCCAACCTGCTCACCTCCGCCCCGTACTGACCGATAGCCGTAGTGACGTTCCCGGACAGAAAGGAAGACCGATGGCTGGCGCAACACCGATCGGGCTCGACATCGGCTCGTCCTCGATCCGGGCCGTCGAGGTCCGCCGCACCAAAGACGACTACACGCTGACCAACTTCGGGCAGATCCCGCTCGCGCCGGGCACCGTGCACGGCGGCGTGGTGCAGGACCCGCTGACCGTCACCAGCTCGCTCAAGCAGCTCTGGGCGGCCTCCCGGTTCGGCACCAAGCGGGTGCACCTCGGGGTGACCAACCCGCAGCTGGTGGTCCGCGAGATGTCGATCGCCAACCTGCCGGCCGGCCAGATGCGTCAGGCGCTGCCGTTCCAGGTCAAGGACCAGCTGCCGCTGGCGGTGGAGAAGGCGCTGCTCGACTTCTACCCGCTGGAGCAGCCGGGCAACAACCCCACCGTACGCGGCCTGCTGATCGCCATGCCCAAGGACGCCGTGCTCGACCTGGTGCAGGCGGTGGAGAAGGCCGGCCTGCACGTGACCGGCGTCGACCTGGCCTCGTTCGCCCTGCTGCGCGCCGCCTCCCGGCTGGACGCCCAGGTCGAGGCGATCGTCGACATCGGCGCCGACATCACCAGCGTGGTGGTGCACGCCGACGGGGAGCCGCTGTTCGTGCGTACCCTGCCGCGCGGCGGCTCGGAGATCACCGACAGCATCGCGACCCGTCTCGGCATCCCGGCCATCCAGGCCGAGGGCCTCAAGTGCCGGTTCGGCCTGCACGGCGACGGCACCCCGGACAGCGTGGCGGCGCTCACCGACGCGGTCCGCCCGCTCGCCAGCGAGCTGCGCAGCTCGTTCACCTACCTGGCCTCCGGCGAACGCCAGAAGCAGGTCACCCGGCTGTCGCTGTCCGGCGGCGGCGCGCTGATGCCCGGTCTCGCCGAGCACCTCCAGGAGCAGCTCGGCATCGCCGTGATGTACGCGGACAGCACCTCCCGCCTGCGCGACACCCGCCGGGCGCGGGAGCGCGGTTTCGACAGTTTCGTGCCGTCGGCGGCCGTGTCGATCGGCCTCACCTTGGGAGCGGGCCGATGAGCACGGCATTGATGCCATTGGACCCGTCGGTCTCGCCGCAGCAGGCGTCGCGGGTGCTCAGCATCCGCGCCAACCTGCTCCCGCAGGACATCACCGACAGCCGGCGGGCCCGGCGCACCCGAGCCGTCGTGCTGCTCAGCGCGGTGCTGGTGCTGGCCGCGCTGAGCGGCTGGTACTGGCAGGCGGCCACCCTCAAGCAGAGTGCCGAGGCGGACTTCGAGGACGTCACCCGGCAGGTGTCGACGGTGCAGAAGCAGCAGACCAAGTACACCGAGCTGACCCAGACCAAGAACACCAACACGGTGCTCTCCGGCGAACTGGCCAAGCTGATGGCGCAGGACCTGTCCTGGCAGGCCATGCTCGACCTGGTGCGGACCACCGGCGAGGACGCCGGCGCCGACGTGTCCGAGGTCAGCGGGACGCTGCTCAAGGACGGCGCGCAGGCGTCGTCGGCCAACAGCGTCGGCCAGCTCTCGATCAGCGGCACCGCGACGGACAAGAAGGCCGTCGCGAAGTACATCGAGGCCCTGCTCAAGCTCGAGAAGAAGGGTCTCACCGACCCGTTCGTCTCCAACGTCTCCGGAGCCGACGACGACAAGGAAGGCGTCACCTACAGCCTGACCGTGTCGATCACCGCGAAGGCGTTCTGCGGCCAGTGGGGCGAGACCGACTGCACGTCCGGAGGTAAGTGATGAGCGGGCTCCGCTCCGACCGCGTCTGGCTCTTCGGTGGCCTGGCCCTGATCGTCCTCCTGGTGGTCACCGGCTGGTTCCTGATGATCAAGCCGAAGTACGCCGAGGCCTCCGACATGCGCGGGCAGGTCGAGGACACCACCACCCAGCTCGCCCAGCTGCGCAAGCGCCTGGCCGATCTGAAGGCGGACAACGAGAACCTGGCCGAGTACAAGGCGGACAAGGCCCGGTTCGAGAACGCGCTGCCGACCGCGGACAGCATCCCGGAGTTCCTGCGGCAGTTGCAGACCCTCGGCTCCACCCTGAACGTCGACGTGAGCGCGTACACCGCCTCCGGCCGTTCCAAGTCCGACACGGTGACCACGGTCGAGGAACTGCCGATCACACTGAACGCGACCGGCTCGGTCGCCGACATCAGCAAGTTCGTGAACCAGTTGCAGAACACCCAGCCGCGGGCGGTGCTGATCCAGTCGGCGGGCCTGACCTTCGTCGAGAAGGACTCGGCCGAGCTGTCCCTGACGCTGGCCGCCTTCCGGAACACCAGCAGCACGAACACGGTGGTCACCACCACCCAGTGAACCGGCGCCGGCCGGGCCGCCCGCGGGGCGGCCCGGCCGGACTCATGCCGCCATCAGCGCGGCCGCGACCTCGAAGGCCGGGCGGCGCACCGTGTACCGGGTGATCCCCCAGCGGCGTTCGTTCTCCGCCAGCTTCGCCCGGATCTCACTCACCGTCCCGGCCAGGGCATACGGCGTCACCGCCATCTCCGCCTCGCTGACCTCGGCGTCCACCGCCCACTTCGCGTACGTCGCCGCACCGTCCCCGGTCACCTCGACGTAGTGGGCCAGCACCTCCACCGGCTTGCCCCCGGCCAGCTCCACCTGCCGGTCCACCTGCTCCGGGTGGAACCTCGCGGTGTGCATGTGCCCGTCGTCGAGGGTCCGCCCCAGCCCGGAGAGCCCGATCAGGTCGGCCTGCCCGGCGGCCCAGCGCAGCAGCCGGGTGTTGCCCCCGCCGAACAGCAGCGGCACGCGCTCCTGCACCGGGCGCGGCGAGGCCATGCCATCGCCGGCCAGCAGTCGCATCGTCGCCTCGGCCACCGCGATGCAGTGGTCCACCCGTTCCCGCACGCCCGGGCGCTCCCGTCCGACGGCGGTCCACTCGGCCGGCGTGTGCCCGGCGCCGATCCCGAGGACCGCCCGGCCGCCGGAGACCACGTCCAGCGTCGCCACGTCGGCGGCGATCAGGATCGGCTCGCGCACGCCGGCGTTCACCACGTACGAGCCGAGCCGGATCGTGCTGGTCACCGCGGCGGCCGCGGCCAGCGCCACGAACGGCGAGGTGCAGCTGCCCGGGTGGTCGGGGGTGTAGAGGGTGTGGAAGCCGGCGGCCTCGGCCCGGCGGGCGAGGTCGAGCCACTCGGCCGCGTCGTCGGGCTTGGCCTGGAGAGAAAAGGTAGCCATCGCCGGATTCTGCCCAGTGCCCGCCGCGACCGCCGCGTTCTTCTGCGGACAGCAGAGGACACCGCTACTCGACCGCAACCGCGGAGTTCTGCCGCCGCCGCCGGCCCTGCCGATCAGGAAGGTCCACGAGGAGGAGCCCGCGAAATGAACCAGAACCTGATCCTGATCGCCGACGACGACGCCGACGTCCGGGACATGCTCACCGTCAGCCTGGAAGCGGCCGGATACCGCGCGCTCGGCGCCAAGGACGGGCACACCGCCGCCCGCATCCTCACCGTCGCCAAGCCGATCGGCATGATCACCGACGTCCGGATGCCGGCGATGAACGGCATGGAGCTGTGCCAGCTGGCCCGCAGCAACCCGGCGATCCGGGACATGGCCATCCTCATGGTCTCCGGCAACAACCACGCCTACGACGTGGACGCCGGCCTGATCTCCGGCGCGGACGGCTACCTGCCCAAGCCGCTCTCGCCGAAGCAGCTGGTCGCCGAGCTCCAGACGCTGATCAGCCGCCGGCACCTCGGCGTCTGACCGATCGCCTCCTCCGGCGCCCCGCGACCACCGGCCGGGGCGCCCTCTTTCGGTACGACCGGCTCGCTCGCCGCCTGATACCGCACCATGGCCGGCGGTACCCACCAGATCGTCCCGGCCACGTCCGGCAAGGTGCGCGGCCCACCCCGAGCGGGCAACCGTGACCAGCGGATCCGGGGCAGTATTTCCGCCACTCGTTTGGCATCATCTGCCGCGTGATTCGCCTCTATTCGCTCTTCGCGCTGCTCGACCTGGCGCTGCTGGTCGTCGCCCTGATCGATTGCCTGGCCACCGAGGAGTTCGCGATCCGCGCCCTCCCCCGGGTCGTCTGGGTGCTGCTGATCCTGCTCTTCTCCCCGATCGGCCCGATCGCCTGGTTCATCGCCGGCCGCCCGGCCCGCCCGGTCCGCCTCAGCAACGGCACCACCTGGCGCCCCGGCTCCGGCTTCCCCGAGTCCGAACGCCCGGCCCGCCGCGGCCCGCTCGCCCCGGACGACGACCCGGAGTTTCTCCGCGGCCTGGCCGCCTCCCGCCGGGAGGACGCCGAACTGATGCGGAAGTGGGAGGCTGACCTCCGCCGCCGCGAAGCCGACCTCCGCCGCCGCGAGGCCGCCGTCGAACCCCCGGACGACCAGAACTGACCAGTCCGCCCCCGGCCGGCGAACGGGCTGCCGGACGCGCGTGCTCACGGCGTACGGAAAACGGCCGGACCGCATCGCCCACGGCCTGTCACCGGTGCGCGAACCCGCCCTTCTTCATTGATCCGTGACAATAAATATGTTGATCAACAACCAGTCAGGAGAGTTGACTTTCTGCGGGCGGGGCGAGCGGGGGCTCGCCGGCCGCGAAAGGACGACAAGTGAAGAAAGCATGGGTTGCGGCGCTCGCCGCCGGTCTCGGAGTGGTGCTGGCCACTCCGGATGTCGCCTCGGCCGCCTGGCACCCTGACTCGCCGCCACAGGTCGTGGCCGGCTGGACCGACTCGGCCCAGCCGGGCAAGGCATTCCCCACCGGCAACGGCATCGACCTACCGCTGGGCACCTCGACGGACGACGCCGGGGTGACCCACACGTCACGGATCTACGCCACCTTCGACCTGTCGCGGTACGAAGGGGCGCTGCTCACCGGCGGCACCGTGTACGTCCAGGAGAAGAGCGCGGCCGACTGCACCAAACGGTCGATCGAGATCTGGCGCACCAAGGCCGTGTCGACGGTGCCCACCTGGAAAAAGGCGCCGTCCGAGCTGACCAGGCTGGACGAGATCCAGACCTCCGAGTACTGCCCGACGGCCTCGATCGGGTTCGACGTCAGTGCCGCGATCGCCGACGCCAAGGCGGCCAAGCAGCGACTGGTCACCTTCGAACTCCGGGTCTCGGCCGAGCACGAGGCCGACCCGGCGTACGCACGGAAGCTGAACTGGTACAAGACCGTCCAGCTCAGCCTGTCCTACAACACCGTCCCCAAAGTGGACAGCAATCACCTCTACACGGGCGGTCGCTCCTGCACGCAGCTCAAGCCGTACCCGGTGACGAACTTCGGGCGCCTCCAGGCGCTGGTCACCGACCCGGACGAGGGGGAGCGGATCACCGCCGAGTTCGCCGTCTGGCCGGTGAAGAGCCCGGACAACCGCACGATCCTCACCGACCAGTACCCGCGGACCGGACGTGTGGCCTCGGTCCTCGTTCCCGAGGCGAACCTGGTGCAGGGGCAGGCGTACGGCTGGCAGGCCCGGGTGAGCGACGGGACCGAGACCTCGGCCTGGTCGAAGAAGTGCTTCTTCACCTACGACGGCACCGCGCCGTCGGCGCCCGAGGTCACCACGACCAACTACACCCCGGGCACGTGGGGTCCGGTCGGCGAGTACCCGGAGTTCGTCTTCGACGGCCACGGTGACAAGGACATCGCCGGATTCCAGTATTCCTGGAACGGCCTCGGCGTCGGCGGGATCTGCACGACCGATGACGAGTACGGCCAGTTGGTGTGCCACGACCCGTTCAGCGAGCCGCGCACGGTGAAGGCGTCGACGCCGGGTGGAAAGGTCACCATCGCCCTCAATCCGGACGACTCCGGCGTGCGACAGCTCACCGTCCGCGCCATCGACCTGGCCGGCAACAGCTCCCCGAGCACCACCTACGACCTGTTGATCCCCACGTCCGAGCCGACCGTGACGGTGGAGGGCGGCACCCCGGAGTGGAACAAGCAGGTGCTGCTCAAGATCACGCCGGCCGCCGGCGTCACCGGGGTCACGCGATACGAGATCGAGCGGGCGGGCCAGGACTACACCGACTCCCGCACGCCCGACGAGAACGGTGTGGCGTACTACAGCTTCTTCGCGACGGAGGCGGGCGGCCCGCGGATCACCGTCCGCAGCGTCAGCGACGACGGGTTCACCTCCGCGCCGGCGAACTGGACTTACACGTTCCTGCCCTGGCCGGGCGTGCACTCCGACGTGTACGACGACGTCAGCGCCGAACCCACCGGCGGCGTCGGCGTCACGGGCTCGTTCACCTTCTCCCCACCGCCGGGCTGGCACGAGGTCGCCTCGTACCGCTACGTCTTCGACGACTGGAGCGCCGAACCGACCGTGGTCCCGGCGGGCGAAGACGGCAGGGCCACCATCACCTGGACCCCGGAGACCGACGGCTACCACTTCGTCGAGGTCTACGCGGTCAAGCCGGACGGCACCCTGAGCGAATACAGCAATTACTACCAGTTCCAGGTCGCCCCGGCCGCCTGAGCCATGACGCACGACAGAAACGCCCGGATCCTGGTCCGGGCGTTTCGCCAACGGGCCCTGGAGATGATCAACCCCGGGCGGCGCGGAAGTAGGCAGCCGCAAACAGAAACGCCCGGACCGAAGTCCGGGCGTTTCTCAAGGGTGGAGCTGAGGGGACTCGAACCCCTGACCCCCACACTGCCAGTGTGGTGCGCTACCAGCTGCGCCACAGCCCCTTGCACTGCATCTTTCCGGTGTCCCCGGCGTTTCCCCCGGGCACGCTGGAAATACTACACACCCATCCGGAGCCCCTCGCAGCACCCCCTCAGTTCAGCGAGACGTCCGGGGGGAAGTGGGCGACGGCGGCCAGGATGTCGCCCTGGCGGCGCAGGACCATGGCCCACAGGTCGTCCGGGCGCTCGACGAACGGGTCGCCGGGCAGCGCGTCGAAGACGAACCAGGAGCCGGCGGCGATCTCCTCCTCCAGCTGGCCGGCCGACCAGCCGGAGTAACCCGCGAAGACCCGGATGCCGGCCACGTTGTCCCGCAGGCGGTCCGGGTCGGCGGAGAGGTCCAGGGTGCCGAGCGAGCCGGCGACGGGATGAAAACCGGTCACCCGCTTTTTCACCTCGGGCCGGGTGCGGGCCAGGCAGATGGCCGACTCGGGCTGCACCGGGCCGCCCTCGAAGAGCACCGCCGGGTCGCCGGCCAGCTCACCCCAGTTGCCGAGCACCTCGGCGACCGGGACCTCGGTGGCCCGGTTGAGCACCACGCCCAGGGCGCCACCCGGCTCGTGGGCGACCAGCAACACGACCGTCCGGTCGAAGTTGGGGTCCTTGAGGGTCGGCGTGGCGACCAGCAGCTGACCGGTCATCGACTCCACCGACCGGCCTCCGATCCGCTGTCCCTCACCGAACATGAAGTACCTGCCGCCCGTTCGACGTCAACGCCATGCTCAGCACATTAGCCCGAGATTCCGGCCACGGATAAGGTCTGCACATGAACCCGTCACCCCCGGCAGCAGAGATCGGCGTCATCGGCGGATCAGGCCTGTACGCACTCCTCGACGGCGCCATTGAACACGAGGTGGCGACGCCGTACGGTCCGCCATCCGACAAGATCACGGTGGCTTCGGTCTCCGGGCGGCGGGTCGCCTTCCTGCCCCGGCACGGGCGGGACCACCGCTTTCCGCCCCACAAGATCCCCTATCGGGCCAACCTCTGGGCCCTGCGCTCGCTGGGGGTTCGCCAGATCATCGCGCCGTGCGCGGTCGGTGGCCTGCGTCCCGAGCTGGGCCCGGGCACGTTCGTGGTGCCGGACCAGCTGATCGACCGGACCAGCGGCCGGGAGCAGACGTTCTACGACACCGGCGCGGTGCACGTGTCGTTCGCCGATCCGTACTGCCCGGCCGGCCGGGCCACCGTGCTCGATTCCGCCACCCGGGTGAACGCGGTCGACGGCGGCACCATGGTCGTCGTCGAGGGCCCGCGCTTCTCCAGCCGCGCCGAGTCCCGCTGGTTCACCTCGATCGGCGGCACGATCGTGAACATGACCGGTCACCCGGAAGCGGTCCTCGCCCGCGAGCTGGCCCTCTGCTACACCGCCATCGCCCTGGTCACCGACCTGGACGCGGGCGTCGAGGGCGACCACGGCGTGACCCAGGAGGAGGTCTTCCAGGTCTTCGCGGAGAACACCGCCCGCCTGCGGGACGTGCTCCTCGACGCGGTGACCAAGCTGCCCGCCGAGCGGACCTGCCCGTGCAAGGACGCCCTCGCGGGCATCAAGCTCCCGTTCGAGCTGCCCTGAGACCGTTCACGGGGCGAGGCACTCGCTGCTGGTCCCGATGAGGACACGGCGCGGCGCGCCCGGCGCGGCGTCGACGACCGTGACGCTCAGGCGGCCCTCCTCGCCGAACCGGGCCATCACGTCGGGGAGGCCGTCGTCGAGCAGGTCGGTGCGGACCCGCAGGCCCAGCCCGGCCAGGTGATCGGCGAGCGCGGGCAGCCGCGCCTCGGGGTCGCCGTCGCCGGGCAGGGTCAGCTCCAGCTCGACGTCCGCCTGATAGTCACCGGTCGCGCTCTCCCCGAAGATGCCGCCGAACAGCCCGTCGTAGCACGCGTGACGGTCCTGGACCGTCGGCGACGCGGCCGCCACCCCGAGGTGGTCCCGGCCGATCTCGGTGAGCAGACGCCGCTGCCATTCCTCGGCGGCGGCCGTGTCCGCGGCCGGGAAGTCGTGATACTCGCCGTCCTCGGCCGTGGCGGGCGGTGCCGGGGGCGCCTGTCCCTCGTCCAGCCGGGCCGGCCGGGCGCCGAAGGCACCCTCCAGCTCGGCCCGCTGCCATCTCTGCTGCCGCCACTTCCCGCCGACGGCGCTGCCCACGACCAGCACGTCCATCGGTCCGCGGTGGTTGCGCCAGGCGATTTTCGCGACCCGGCGGCCGAATCCGCTCCGGTTGGCCGAGTCCTCGACCGGCAGGCTGGTGCTCACCTCGACGTCGACGTAGGTGAGAGCGCCTTCCACGCGTACCGAAATCTTGAGGTTCTTGATCCCGGCCGAGCCCCAGGGATCGGTCCGCGTCCCAGCGGCCTCGCCCTCGGCGGTGTTCCGGATGATCAGGAAACCCACCGTCGCCAGGACCACCAGGAGCAGCGCAACGGCGCCGAGCTTGCGCTGCCGGGAAGCGAGCCACCCCGTACCGATCGACATCCGCCCATGATGCCGATCGGGGGCAACCGGCCGCGCCGGGGGTGCGAGGCTGTGACGCCGGCGCCACGCCTCGCACCGGCGCCGGTCAGAAGGTGACCGGCAGCGAGCCCAGCCGGTGCCCGATCGGCATCGTCGGCTGCCAGTCCGGCGTCTCGTAGGCGGGCCGCAGCTCCGGGCATCGGTCGAGCAGGATCCGCAGGCACTCGTCGGTCTCCATCCGGGCGAGCGCCGCGCCCAGGCAGTAGTACGTGCCCATCCCGAAGCTGAGATGCCGGTTGCGCCGGCGGGTGATGTCGAAGACGTCCGGGTCGGTGAAGACGTCCGGATCCCGGTTCGCGGCCATCAGCGCCAGATAGATGTGCTCCCCGGCCGGCACGGTGTGCCCGGCCAGCTCGACCGGCTCGGTGGCGACCCGGCCGATGACACCGGCCGGCCCGTCGCAGCGCAGCATCTCCTCGACGGCGAGCGGCGTCAGGTCCGGATCCGCCCGCAGCTTGGCCATCTGGTCCGGGTGGTCGAAGAGCAGCACCAGCCCGTTGGCGATCAGGTTGGCGGTGGTCTCGTGGCCGGCGAAGAGCAGCAGCACGCAGTTGGCGACCGCCTCGTCCTCGGTGACGATGCCCTCGGCCTCGGCGGCCATGAATGTGCTCAGCACGTCCTCGCGGGGCGCCCGGCGGCGGTCGGCCGCGATGACCCGCAGGTAGTCGTGCATCTCCAGCATGCTTCGCTGGGCCACGCGCAGCTGCTGCACGTCACCGTTGCCGAAGATCGGCACGATGTCCCGGGACCACGCCTGCAACTGCTCACGGTCGCTGACCGGCATCCCGAGCAGCTCGGCGATCACGTTCGCCGGCAGCGGGTACGCCAGGTCGTGCACCACGTCCATCTTCCCCTTCGGGGCGACGGCGTCGAGCAGCTCGTGGGTGAACTCGCGGACCCGTGGCCGCAACCGGTCCACCATCGCCGGCGTGAAATATCGCTTGAGCAGCTGCTGGAAGCGCACGTGGTCGGCCGGGACGGTGTGCCCCATCCACATCTCGATGGACTGTTTGACCGGGGCCAGCTCCTCCTGCTCCGCCGGTGTCAGGCGCTGCAGGACGCGGGCCATGTTGGCGCTGTCCAGCCGCTTGTCCCGCAGCGCGGCGTTGACGTCGGCGTACCGGGTCAGCAGGTAGGCGTCGAACTGGGGCAGCCGGGCGAGCGGGCTCTCGGCGCGGACCCGGTGCAGGAACGCATCCGGGTCGGTCATCGCCTCGGGGGTGAACAGGTCGTAGTCCCGTACTGTCGGGGCGTGATCGCTCATAGCCGCGATTCTGGCCCAATGTAAAGATCGTTATCTATCCCGTACGCCGCCACCGCTCCAGCACGAGGTCGATGTCCGCGCGGATCCGCGCCCGGGCCTCGTCCCGGGGCACCCCGGCCATCAGCAGCTCGTCGTACGCGGTGTCCTCGTGCCGCACCGA